>NZ_WTFF01000128.1 GCF_019400985.1 Streptomyces bambusae | reverse complement strand
CGGGTGGACAGCGGCGGGGTCCACGGGGCTGCGGCCGCATCGGCGGCGGGGGACGGGGCGGGGCCGGCCGCGCGGGTGTCGACGGCCGGGGCGGCGGGGCCGGCCGCTGCCGGGGCGGCGGTGGCGAGCGTCAGCAGGAACGCCGCGAGGAGAGCGGTACGGGCAGCGCCTAAGAGGCGATTCATCGGACACCTGTCGGGGTTCGGCCCGGCAGCGGTGGCGCCGGCGGCCGTGGCGGGTGGGGACAGGCAGAAGTTACCGGCCGGTCGCCGCCCGTGGAAGGGCTCGTGGAAGGCTTCGTGGAAGGCCTCGTGGAAGGCATCGGGCAAAACCGCCCCGCGAGGCCCCCGCGGCCCTCTACCGTGCGTGCAGGCGGGGCCGTACGGCCGCGGCCACGGGCAGACGCGGGAGGGCGGGCGGATGGACCGGGACGAGGACATACGGCTGGCGGCGATGACTCCGGAGATCTCCCGGCGCACCCTGGCCCTGCTGCGCGACCTGGTCGGGCTGGAGCCGCCGGAGCGGGTGCCGGAGGGGGCGATCCTCGCCGCCGACGAGATCCTGGCCGAGCACGGCACCGACGGGCTGCGGGTCCTGGTCATGACCCTGGCGTCCTGGGCGACCGCGCAGATCGAGAACGTCGCCGAGCTGAGCGGGCGCAGCCACGAGGCGGTCCTGGACACGATGGAGCTGGCCTGTCTGGAGGCGGACGCCGGCGAGGAGTGAGCCGCTGCGGGCGGCGGGCGGCGGGCGGCGGGCGGCGGGCGCACGATCGTGCGGGGAATTACGGCCCGCCGGGGTGACCGACCGGCCAGGCCGCAGCCACACTGGGGAGGTAGCGGGGGGCTTCGTGATCGGAGGCCGTCGTGAGCACACCTTCCCCCATCCGGATCGCCGCCGTCCTGTCCGCCGACCACCGCAGGATCCTCATGGCCCACGCACGGGAGGTCAATTTCCCCGAGGGCACGCGGATCTTCGAGGAGGGCCGCCCGGCCACGGCGTTCTGGATCGTCCGGTCCGGCGCGGTGACCCTGCAGGTCCCGATGCCCGGCCGCCGGCCCGCCCCGGTCGAGGACCTCGGCCCCGGGGAGCTCGTGGGCTGGTCCTGGCTCTTCCCGCCCTACGTCTGGCAGCTCAGCGCGGAGGCGATGACACCCGTCCGGGCGTACGAGTTCGACGCGGAGGCCATCCGGATGGTCATGGACGCAAACCCGGCCTTCGGCTCGGCGTTCGGCCACTGGGTGGGTCGGGTACTGGCGCACCGGCTGCACTCGACACGCGTACGCCTGATGGACCTCTACGCCCCGCGCAGCGCCTCGGGCAGCCTCCCGTAAAGCCACCCGTCCCGGACACCCGGACACCGCGGACACAGCGGGCGTCCGGGCGTCCGGGCGTCCGGTCCAGGCCGATTCGGCGGAAGGCTCCCCCACAGGTCAACCATCCCCACCCGGGTGCAGCCTGCACTCGTACGGTCACGTTTGGTGACGGGAATTCGCGGTACGTACGGGCGTTCCGGGCGGGAGTCCGCAAGACTCCTGTCCGCTATCCGACACCACGACTCAGGGGAGTGTTCGCAATGCGGTCCATCACACGGTGTTTGGGGCTGGCTTCCGCTGCCATGGGGCTCACGGCGCTGACCGCGCTGGCCGGTACCGGGGTGGCGGACGCCGCGACCGCCGGCCAGGAGAGCCTCTACGCGCCGTCCGCGCTCGTGCTCGCCGTCACGGCCGGCCCGGACGCCGACGAGGGCACGGTGCTGCGCGCGGTGACGCTGGTCTGCGCGCCGGGCCGGGGCGGCACCCACCCGGCGCCGCGCGCCGCCTGCGCCGAACTGCGGCGGGCGGGAGCGGAGTTCGACTCGATCACCACGCCGCCCGTCACCGGCCCCTGCTCGAAGGAGTGGGACCCGATGACGGTCACCGCGGTCGGGGTGTGGGAGGGCCGGCGCATCGACTACGAGCACACCTTCGCCAACCGGTGCGCCCTGCGCCGGGGCAGCGGAGTGCTGTTCGCCTTCTGATCCGCTCCCGATCCCCCTCTGATCCGCTCCCAATCCCCTTTCCGCCTCCGATCCGCGTCCGATCCGCTTCTGGTCTGCTTCCGACCCGAACGTCCCGTCCGCCCGCGGGGGTTGCCGCCGCCCCCGCCCGCCGGGCCGGACACCGTCCGGCGCGGGCCGTCAGCCCAGTTCCAGGCTGGTCACCCCGTACAGGGCCGCCAGGTCGAGCCGCGGGGCCGGGCCGGTGTACATACGGGCGGTCTCGAAGGTGGGGACCAGGCCCAGCTCCGCCATCAGGGCGCCGGCGGCCGGGTTGGCGTCGGGCACGTCGACGGCGACCGCCCCACCGGGCACATGCGCCGCGAGCCGCCGCAGCAGTGCGGCCGCCACCTGCGGGGACGCCGCGTACAGCGGGCCGACACGGGCCGCCGCGCTGCTCGGGCGGACCACGCCCAGGCCCTCGATCCGCCCGTCGCGGACCGCCGCGACCGCCGTCCTGCCGGGCATGCCCAGCCAGGCGGCGAGGAAGGCGTCCCGCGGCTCGGGGAAGAACCGCCGGTCGTACGCGGCGAGCGCGCCGAAGGGCAGTGCGGCGGCGTCGACGAGTTCGACACCGCGGCCCGGGTCGCCGCCGGCGGCGGGCCCGGTGCCGGCGCCTTCCGGCACCCCGTGCGGCACGCCTTCGTAGCGGGCGTTGTTCCAGGCGTGGCGGAAGCCGGACCTGCGGTAGTTGTCCTGCTGCTCCACCACCCCGTCCAGGCCGACCAGGCGGCCGTCGAGGCGCGCCATGCCCGCCCGCCAGAGCTGGATGCCGTAGCCCTGGCCGCGGAACTCCGGGCGGGCGATGTAGAAGCCGATGAAGCCGAATCCGGTTCCGTACCGCACGGCGGAGATGCACGCGGCCGGCTCGCCGTCGACCCGGCCGACGAGGAAGCCCTCGGGGTCGGCCACGGCGAACGCGAAGCGGTCGGTGTCGCCCGGGTTCCAGCCCTCGTCGTCGGCCCAGGCCCGCAGCCGGTCCATGTCGGCGCCGCTCGCGCCGGTGATCTCGAAGCCCGTCGATCCCGTCTGTGCCGTCACCGGGCCAGTTGTACCAGATGCCGAAGATCCGTCAGCAGGCCTGCGAAGACGGGGAGATCGACGTCCTTGTGGAGATCGCTGACCTGTCCGTCGCCCACCTCGACCACCCGCCAGACGCCGTCCTCGCGCAGCGCGAGGTCCGTGGTGACGAAGCGGCAGCCGAGCTCCCGTACGGCGTCCCGCACCGGCCCGAGGCCGCTCGCGAGGGCCTCGGCGGCGGGGAGGCGGCCGGTGGGGCTGTCCGGATGGGCGGTGAGCAGCCGGGGTTCGCCGCCGGACCACCAGATGCGGACCTCGGCGGCCGCCCCGTCGGGCGGCGTGACGAACCGCTCGAACGCGCGCAGCACCACCCCGCCCGCGAGGGCGTCGCCCTGGAGCTCCACGAACCTGCCGACCACCCGCCGCAGGGCCGTCGCATCGGCGAGGTCCGGTATGAAGCAGGCCTCGTCCCACTCGTGCTTGCGGGACTTGACGTAGTCCTTGACGATGCCGGGTCCGGCCGGCAGCCGCCGGGCGAGGGCCGTCAGCCCGTCGGCGGTCGGGGGCTGCCCCGGCGCGGCCGGCAGCCAGGCTCCGGCGGGGGTGAGGTGGGCGAAGGCGGCGTACCAGCCGGGCAGTTCGTGCGCCCGGCGGTACTCGTCCGGGGTGACGGCGAGCGAGCCGCCGCGGGCCCGCAACGCCTCGTCGAGGGCGGCGTACCGCTCGGCGGGGACCATCCAGCCGCGGTACCAGAGGGGTCCCGCGCCGACGGGTACCCGGGCGACCGCCCGCTCGGTGTCGCCGCCCAGCAGGGCGTCGTGGTCGAGCCGCACGACGGTGGCACCGCACGCCCGCGCCGCCTGCGCCTCGGCGGCGAAGTGCGCGTCGACGCGCCGCTCGTCGAGCGGGTCGCAGCAGTGGAGGAGGGTGGCGGCGGCGGACATGCCGCCACCCTACGTGGCGCTGCGCGGGGTGGCGGGGCCGCCGCAGATCACGTCGTCCAGCTCGATCGGCCGGGAGTCGAGCCGTACGTAGGCGGTGAGCGTGTCGATCTCGGCGCCGTCCCAGTGCGTGGTGACGTTGGCCCAGCCGACGCCCGCCGACTGCGCGACCGTGACCTCCCCAACGGTGATGTCGCGCGGGGCGTTCCGGGCGCAGAGCAGGACGTCCATGTCGGGGATGCCCTGCTGCTTGTCCTTGAGCTGCTGCGAGACGCGGTGCTCGCGGTGGTGCGCGTTCGGGCCGTGGTGGCCGTAGAAGCCGACCAGGAAGCGGCTGATCTCGGCGGAGCTGTGCCGTTTGTGGGTGAAGGGGAAATGCGGGACACCGGGGACCCGGGGAACACCGTGCGCTGGTGGGACACCGTGTGCCGGCGGGAACCCGCGCGCCGGTGGAACGCCCTGCGCCGGCGGGGCGTCGGCGGCGGGCGGGCCGTCCGCGGCGGCGGGCGCCGGGGCGGGCAGGACGAGCAGGGGCAGGAGCAGGGCGGCGAGGCCGTACCGGGGGATCCTCATACCTCGGGTGTAACCGCTGCCCCGTTCCCGCCCAGGAGGTGACGCGCGGATCTCACCCCTGTGGGGGGCGGGGTTCACCGCGACGCCGACGCCTCGTGCCTCGGGCGGGTCCGCCGGTCGCACCGGGCGGGCTGTTAATCCGCTCGCCGCAGCCGGCGGGGCCCGCGTAGGGTCGCCGCATGGGAAAGCCGCTCGTCGCCGTGTTCACCGGGGCCGGAATGTCGACCGACTCCGGAATCCCCGACTACCGGGGCCCGCAGGGTCTGTGGCGCCGGGAGCCGGACGCGGAGAAGCTCGTCACCTACGAGTACTACATGGCGGATCCGGAGATCCGGCGCCGGTCCTGGCTGATGCGTGCCGAGATCGGGGCGCTCGCCGCGGAACCCAATGCCGCGCACCGGGCGGTGGCCGCGCTGGAGCGCGGCGGGACGCCGGTCCGGGTCATCACGCAGAACGTGGACGGGCTGCACCAGCTCGCGGGCGTGCCCGCCCGCAAGGTGTTCGAACTGCACGGCACCGCGCGGGGCGTGGTCTGCACCCGGTGCCACGTCCGGACACCGATGGCGGACGCCCTCGAACGGGTGGCCGCCGGGGAGCCGGATCCGGCCTGCCTCGACTGCGGCGGCATCCTGAAGGCCGCCACGGTGATGTTCGGCGAGCGGCTCGACCCGGAGGTGCTGGCGCAGGCCGTGGCCGTGGCCAAGGGCTGCCAGATCTTCATCGCCGTCGGTTCGACGCTCCAGGTGCAGCCCGCCGCCTCGCTGGCCGGCATGGCGGCCGAGCACGGGGCCCGGCTGATCATCGTGAACGCCGAGGAGACCCCGTACGACCCGCTGGCCGCCGAGGTGATCCGCGAGCCGATCGGGACGGCGCTGCCGAAGCTGCTGGAGCGGATCGCGGCGCAGTAGCCGCCGGGGCGGGCGGGCCCGGCCGACGCCGGGTCGTCCCGCCCTGCGCTGTCCGCCGGTCAACCGTCCGCCAGTCCGCTGTCGAACCGGTCCGCCGTCCGTCAGTCAGCCGCCCGCCGGTCCGTAGTCCGCCGGTCCGTAGTCCGCCGTCCGCCGTCCGCTGTCCGCCGGTCAGCCGCCCTCGGCTGCCTTGCGCATCTCCGCCACGTCGATCCGCTTCATGGTCATCATCGCCCTGGTGGCGCGGGCGGCCCGCTCCGGGTCCGGGTCGCCGACCAGGTCGATCGCCTCGGCCGGGAAGACCTGCCAGGACAGCCCGAACCTGTCCTTGAGCCAGCCGCAGGGGCCGCCCTCGCCGCCGTCCCCGATCAGTACGTCCCAGTAGTGGTCGGCCTCCGCCTGGTCGGCGCAGGGGATCTGGAACGAGACGGCCTCGTTGAAGGTGAACGCCGGGCCGCCGTTGAGGGCCACGAACTTCTGGCCGTTGATCTCGAACTCGACCACCATCACCGAGCCGGCCGGGCCGGGGCCGGCCTCGGTGTACCGCGCGGTGCGGCCGATCCTGCCGTCCTTGAACACGGACACGTAGTACGCGGCGGCTTCCTCCGCGTTGCCGTCGAACCACAGGCAGGTGGTGAATCCCTTGCCGGTCATGGTGCCTCCGGGTGAGTGAGTGGGCGGGTGGGCGCGGGATGCGCGCTTCTCCCCCATACAGACCGGTCCCGGGCCCGACATTCATCGGTGGGCCCGGGACCTGTCCATGGATCACCCGTCAGGGGCAGTTCCGACCGCTCGCGGTCACTTCACCCCGAGCATCCGGTCGACGACCTTCGCCGCGGCGGTGCCGTTGTCGAGGTCGGCGAACTCCGCGCGGAAGGCGGCGCGCGCCTCGGCGTACTCCGCGCCGATCGCGTCCGCGTTCTTCATGGCCTCGACGAGGGCGGCCGAGTCGTGCAGCAGCGGGCCGGGCGCCTTCGCCTCCAGGTCGCAGGTGAAGCCGCGCAGCGTGTCGCGGTAGTGCGCCAGGTCGTACGTGAAGAGCAGGATCGGCTTGCCGGTGAGGGCGAAGTCGCACATCACGGAGGAGTAGTCCGTGACGAGGACGTCGGCCACGAGGAGCAGGTCGGTGGTGTCGGCCCAGCGGGTGACGTCCACCACGAAGCCGTCGCGGACGCTGTCGCGGACCTGCTCGTTCACCCGGTAGTGGCCGCGGATCAGCAGGACGTGGTCCTCGCCGAGCTCGCGCCGCGCGGCCTCGAGGTCGATCTGGAGGTCCAGCTTGTAGCCGCCGCTCCAGCCCTCGCGGTTCTCCCGCCAGGTCGGGGCGTACAGCACGACCTTCTTGCCCTCGGGCAGGCCGAGCCGGCGGCGGACCTCGGCGATCCGCTCGGCGACCTGCTCGTCGTCCTGCTTGAGCAGCACGTCGGTGCGCGGGCTGCCGACCTCCATGACCTCGCCCTGGTAGCCGAGGGCCCGCTTGAGCACCGGGGTGGCGAAGCTGGACGGGGAGACCAGCAGCGACCACTGGGCGCTGTCGTGCTCCAGCGCGGTCAGGATCTCCGGGCTGGTGTAGTAGTCGTGGATGAAGTCGTGGCCGATCTGCTTGAGCGGCGTGCCGTGCCACGTCTGGACGACCGTCTGGCCCTCGCGGCGCTCGAAGTTGCGCGGGACGCTGTCGTTGGTGACGTAGTACTTGGCGCGGGCCAGGACGTCCCAGGCCTCCAGGCTGCCGTACTGGACGGCGCGGGCGGTCGGCGGGACCTCGGAGCGTCCGTCGCGGACCAGCCAGATGTGCTCCAGCTTCTCGCCGCGGCGCACCAGCTCCTCGTGGACGGCGCGCGGCGAGTCGCCGGCGCCGTTGCCCTGGAAGGTGTCGTAGACGGCGATGTCCTTGACCGGCAGCTTGCGCTGGGCCGGGTAGGTCACGTCGCGCGCGACGCGCTGGGCGTAGCGGGAGCGGTCGTGCGGGCTGAGCAGCTGGTCGGTGACCAGGGCCATGCGGTCGAAGAAGCGGGCCTCGACGCGCATCCGGCGGCCGGCGACGGTGAGTCCGACCGGGCCGGTGCCGAGCGCCGGCGCGACCAGCTGGACCGGGGCGCCGCGGTCGACGCCGAGCAGGCCCGCGGTGGTGCCGGCCTGGCTGACCGGGCGCAGCGTCGGCCACCAGCGGCCGTGCGGCAGCGAGGTCCGGCCGGCGAACGACTCGGGCAGCATCGGCTCGAAGGAGGCCTCGAAGCGGTCGCCGTCACGGGTGGCGGGGTAGCTGAACTCCTCGCCGTGCCAGTTGTGCAGGACGAACTCGTACGGCTCGTCGGTCGGCGCGTGGAAGGTGCCCTGGAGGGTCAGGACGCCGTCCTTGGCGGTGACGGTGTCCACCAGCGGCGGCGACGGCTGCATGGACAGGCACAGCTGGCCGGTGTTGGTGCGCTTGGCGAAGAGGGTGCGGCCGGTGGTGTCGCCGGGGACCGGGACGACCAGGCCGGTGAAGCCGCCGCGCTCGTCGTGGGCGAGCTCGTGGGCGGTGCCGTCGGCGCGGACCACGGTGAGGTTCCACGGCTCGGGGGCCCACTCGCCGGCCTTGACCTCGGTGTCGGGCACGGCGGCCAGGTCGGCGACGGGGATCCGGACGGTGAAGGGGACCCGGCCGCCGGCGGCGGCGCCGGTCTCCAGCGGGAAGGTCAGCTCGGCGGCGGTGGTCTGGTGCTCGGCGCGCAGGACCGCGCCGGTGCCCGGCTGCTCGGCGAGTTCACCGGTGACGGTGATGCTGTCGCCGTCGGTGGTGACGTCCAGGGCGCGGGCGCGGACGATCTCCACCTTGACGGTGAGGGTGGGCGCGACGACGGGTACGACGCGGACGTCCGGGGCCACCCAGTGGGCGGGCGGGGTCAGGCCGCTGTCGTGGTCGCCGCCCTTGAGGCGGGCGCGGTGCAGGCCGCCGGCGCCGGTGACGGCGATGGACGTGGTCCACACGCCCTCGTGCCACTTGCCGCCCTGCTGGAAGATCGACGGGTCGACGACGGCGGTGAAGCCGGCCCAGTCGGCGTGGCGCAGCGCGAGGTGCGGGGCGTTGACCGTGGCCATCGGCGAGGCGACCGTCCGGGCGGTGACGACGGAGCGGCGCCGCTTGCCCTTCTCGCGGAAGACGAGCATCTTGCGCGAGCCGAGGCGGCTCTCGGCACCGAGGTGGCCGGGCAGGGCGTAGCCACGCAGCAGCAGCTTGCCGCCGGCCCAGGCCGCCTGCTCGACGCGGCTGACGACGCGCAGCTCGCGGTTGCCGAGGGTGAGGAGCTTGGCGGGGACCGGCGGGCGGCCCTGGAGGAAGGGGTAGTCCGCCTGCGGGCGGGCCAGGCCCTTGACCGGCACGCTCCAGGAGTAGTCCTCCTGGTGCTGGAGCAGGGCGATGAAGTCGTCGACGCGGCCTTCGCGGGCGAGGTAGGCCTTGAGGCGGTCGGCGACGGTGAGGTCGCTCCAGGGGCCTTCGCCGATCTCGCGGACCAGGCCGCCGACGTGCTCGACGAAGGCGGCGCGGAACTCGGGGCCGCCTTCCGGTACGTACTTGTAGATGAGCGGGAGCTCTTCGCTGAGCACGTTGTGGTCGTAGTCGCGCAGGTAGCGGACGTACTCCGGGCCCTGCTTGGCCTGGAGCGCCTCGCGGACCTGGCGGACGGAGGTGACGCGGTCGATCAGGGAGACCGGGTCGGTGGAGCGCTGGGTGATGGAGCGCTCGCCGGTCTCGCGCACGCGCCAGTGGTAGACGACGTCGCTGAGGATGTCGACGCTGGTGGCGAAGTAGTGCGCGGGGATGCTGACGGGTGCGTCCTCGTAGAGGATGCCCTCGGGGTACTGGAAGCCGTGCTCGTCCCAGAAGGTGCGGCGGTAGACCTTGTTCCACGCGGTGCGGTCGGTGACCAGCGGCGCGAACTTCGAGATGTGGGTCTTCAGCCGGGTCTTGGCGAACGGCGCGCGGTGGCCCCAGGACTGGTTCATGCCGACCGAGCGGAAGCGCAGCACGTTGCCGCCGACGAAGTCGGAGCCCGTGGCGTCGAGGGTGTCCACCATCAGCTGGTAGGCGTTGGGCGGCGCGGTGTCGTCGCTGTCGAAGAACGCGAGGTACTCGCTGCCTTCGGAGATGTGCCGGGCGCCCGTGTTGCGGGCGGCGCCGAGGCCGGCGTTCTTCTGCTGGACGAGCCGGAACCGGTTGTCCCGCGCGGCGAACTTCTTGGCGATGTCGGCGCTGGTGTCCGTGGAGCCGTCGTCCACCATGACGACCTCGAAGTCGTCGAACGTCTGCGCGGCGATGGATTCCAGGCACTCGTCGAGATAGAGCTCGACGTTGTAGACAGGGACGACGATGCTCAGGCGCGGGGGCATGGGTGAGGGATTCTCCAGCAGGGATTTCTCAGTCAATGATCAGCTAATTACAGCATCTTACTCTGTAACGGAATGATAAAATCCGCCTATTTCGGACAAACGGTGCAGGTCGCCGAGGCGGGCGGCAAAGAATTCAGCCGCCCGCCACCCTGCCGCTGACCGTCGGGACGAACGGTACTGCGGATCCGGGGGGTCAGACCTCCAGCTCGGACTCGATCTTCTTCAGCTGGTGGCGGGCCATCGCGAGGTTCGCGCGCTGCTTGTCCAGGGCGAGGTAGAGGAAGAAGCCCTGGGAGCCGCGGGCCCGCAGCAGCCGGATCAGGTGGTACTGGCTACCGAGCGTGATCAGGATGTCCTCGATCTCGTCCTGGATGCCGAGCATCTCCATGGTGCGGACCTTCGCCCGCACCACGTCCGTGTTGCCGGCCGCCGCGACCGCGAGGTCGAGGTCCTTGCCGCCGCCGATGGTGCCGAGGGCCATGCCGCTGGCGTAGTCGACGAGGGCGGCACCGAGGGCGCCGTCGATGGTGGTGGCTTCCTTGAGGGCGGTCTCGACGTTGGGCATGGGGAATCCTCTCGAATGACGGTACGCACCGTGGCGACGGTTCGCGTCCGTGCCGGCGGTGGGTTCAAGGCCGGTCGCCGGGACCACCGCGGCGACCGAGGGTGTGGTCGATGAGCTCGGCCATGCGCAGGCTGGAGCGCCGGGCCTCCAGGTGCAGCCGGCCGATGTTGACGCGCGGCTGCGCGATCAGGGTGAGCACCGCCGCGTTCCCGGCGGCGTAGGTGGCGACGTAGCCGTGCTCGCCGCGGACGAGGAGCTCGCGGAAGCCGCCCTGGCCCGTGCTGTCGCTCAGGCGCTGGGCCACCCCGAGGGCGGCGGCGGTGAGGGCCGCCACGGACTCGGCCTCGGTGGCGGCGCTGTCCTGGGCGAGGACCAGGCCGTCGACGCTGGCGGCGAGCGCTCCGGTGAGGTGGGGGACACGGGCCCGCAGCCGCCGCAGTTCGGCGAGTATCTCGGCCTCCGCTCCGGCGGGCACCAGAGCCGTTCCACCCATGTCGCTCCTCCTCTCGGCCTGCCTGCGGTCGGTGAGCTGTCGCAGCGGGAGCCTCACAGGCTTGCCTCCAGTGCATCGCGCAACCGGCGGAGCAGCGCCACGTCCGGGGGCTGGTGTCGGGTCACCCAGTCGGGCAGGACCACGGGGGCCCGCGTCGGCGGCGGCTCGTGCGGTGTGTCGACCAGGCCGGCGGCCGCGAGCCGCCGTACGTCGAGCATCGTGTGGAAGGCCGGGCGGCCCAGCGCCCAGGCCAGCTGGCCGGGGGTCCGCACGCCGTCCGCATGGCGGAGCAGGGAGCGCTGACGGAGGGTGACGGTCTGGCCGGGGGCCGCCTCCCGGGGCACCACGGGCGAGGTGTCCAGCCGCGGGTACGGCCAGACGGCGTCGAGCAGTTCGCGGCGGCGCCGGGTCTCGCGCTCGACGGCCACGGCGGGGACCGAGCGGACCGAGCCGATCCAGTGGGTGGCCCCGCGCCGGAAGCGGGAGGGTCCGCTGCCCGGGGAGAGGGCGAAGAAGGCGGCGTCGAAGATCGCCGCGAGGTGGCAGATCTCCAGCTCGCCGCCGGCCAGGCTGCCGCTGTCCACCAGGAAGCGGGCCACCTGGCGGCGGGCGCCGGCCCGGTCCACCGCCTCCCGCCAGCGTTCCGGGGCCAGGCCCCCGCCGACGGTGAGCAGGACCTCCAGCCCGGGCGTGGCCGGGCTCTCGGCGTGCACGATCCGGCCGTCCTCCAGGAAGAGGGTGCCGCGGTCGCGCAGCAGGGCGCCGGTGGCCCGCTCCTCGGCGAGCCTGGTGAGCAGCGGGGAGACGGACGTGCTCGCCGAGGAGGCGGGGGGCGGGACCTGGGCCGGGATCGACGCGGAGGTCATCTGAGCACCAGCCGTTCGGCCAGGTCGCGGAGTCTGAGCCGGGCCAGGGCGAGATTGCCCTCGGAGCGGTCCAGCCACAGGTGCAGGAAGACGCTGCTGTCGAAGCCGGTCGCGACGAACCGGAGCACGTGGTAACCCGTCCGGGTGGTGACGATCAGATCCTCGACGGGCGGGCCGGAGGCGGCGCGCCACGCATCGGCGCCGGCAGCGCCGGAGGCCGGGGGGTCGGCGGGGTCGGCGGGGTTTGTCGCGAACGACTCGTACTCGGCGGCGGCGCGGGCCAGCTCGGCGGTCTCGGCCGCGGTCGTCTCGTGGTCGCCCACCGGGGACTCGCCGACGGTACCCAGGGCCAGTCCGCTGCTCCAGTCCACGAGCGCGGCCCCCCGCGCCCCCGGCAGGGCCATGGCTTCGAGCAGGCATTCGTCGATCCCGGGCACGCGGGACTCCCCTCCCGGCCGTGTGTGCGTGGTGCACTGGTCCTACGGCGCGACAGGGTGAACCTACTGAACTTCCATGGCCCGGAAGGGTGTTCCGGCATTTTCCAGAGGAACATGCGCGAATGCGATCACAAACATGGCCGGAATCACGACGCGAGTGGCAAATGATCAGACAAACGGAAGGCTCCCCCTTCGCGCAGCACGTAACCCTCATGGGTCAGCGTGCGCAGCAGGTGGTAGACGGTCGGAAGCGGAATCCCGGTGACGCGGGACAGCCGCTTCGCCGTCACCTCGCCCTCCGCGTTCATCGCCTCCAGCAGGCGCAGGGCCCGCTGGACGGAGCCGATCAAGGTCGGCGCGCTGTCCTTGTGAGTCCGATCGGTGTCCATGGTGAGTCCCCCTGCTCCGTTCCGGCGCCCGGCAAACCCATGAAAGTCCCTCACCGGCCGCAATCCCAGGCGACTCGCTCGGACCCGATCACAAGATCAACACATGTCCGTCCCGGAACCGGGTGAGCGCCGCCCGGGCGCCGCGGCCCAGGTCCTCCCGTACGTGCTGGCGGATGCGCGGTACGTCGGCCTCCGGGCGCAGCACCACCTGCTGGCGCACGGTCACGGTGAGGGCGTCCGGCCCGTCGGCGGCGGCCGTCCAGCTCCCGGTGTGCACGGCCAGCGGCACGTCCGGCTCCGGGACCTTGAACACCAGCCGGCCGGAGTCCGGCGGCCGGACCGCCACCGCCTCGCGGCCGGGCCAGAGCCGGGCGTGGTCGGAGCCGTCCAGGGCCGGGCCGCCGCCCGCCACGCCCCGGGCGCCGATGCCCTCGGCCTCGATCCGCAGCGAGTCGGCGAAGGCGAACAGCATCCCGTCCAGGCGGCGGGGCCGGGCGGCGAGCCGCGCGAGGCGGCCGAGTTCGGCGGTGCTGTTGGTGTCCGTCGCCCGCAGCACCCAGGCCACGTCCTCGGGCCGGTCGCCGGCGACGGAGAAGTCGTGCAGCAGGGTGATGCGGCAGCGGGCCGGGCCGAGCTCCCGCACGGTCCAGCTGCCGCCCATCGAGCGCAGCGGCGGCGCCGGGACCTCCTGGCGGAAGTCGATGCGCCGCGCGACGGGGTCCAGGGTGCGGCGGGAGGTCCAGTGCTTGAGGGTGCCGTTGGCCGTGGCCCAGATCGCCAGCCGCTCGGTCCCCCGCCCGCCGCCGGAACTCCCCGGGCCGGCGTGGCCGTCCGTGCGGTGGACGTGGACCGTGGGCGGGAAGATCAGGGGCCACCGCTCGGCGTCCGCGAGCAGCCCGTAGACGATGTCCGCCGGGGCTTCGGCCTCCACCTGGTGGGACGTACGGTGCAGCTGTCCGTCGGGCGCGATGGGCGGGCTGGGCACGGCGGCTCACCTTTCTCGGATGTGCTCGCATCTGCATGTCTCGGATGTGCTCGCACGGGGCGGGCGGGCGTTCTCGCGGGCGTCCCGTCCAGCGTCGCGCGCCGGACTGGGGCCGGACTTGAGGGGTCTTCGAAGAGCGCACGATCAGGCCCGGGGAGATTGGCGCAGGACGGACGGGATCCGACGGAGGGAGAGCCGCCATGACCACGACGGACGCGGTCGTACCGGGGGCCGTGTGGTCCGCCGCGCTGCACGCGGAGGTCCAGCAGTTCTACGCGTACCAGATGCAGCGCCTCGACCTCGGCGAGGCGGAGGACTGGTCGCTCACCTTCACCGAGGACGCCGTGTTCGACGTACCCACGCTGGCGGAGCCGGTACGGGGCCGGGCGGGGCTCGTGGCCTCGGTACGGCGCGCCCGGGCGGAGCTGGCCGCCACGGGCGAGCGGCACCGGCACTTCATGGGGATGGCCGACGTACGGCCGCGCGCGGACGGGACGGTGGGGGTGCGCTCGTACGCGATCGTCTACGCGTCGCGGCCCGGCGGGGCGTCCCGGGTGCACCGGGTGTGCGTGTGCGAGGACGTGCTGGTGCGCGGCGCGGACGGGGCGCTGCGGGTCCGGGCCCGCCAGGTCACCCGGGACGACCTGCCGTAGGGCCGAACGGGTCGGGCGGTCAGGCGTGGCAGGCGGGGAGGCCGCCGTGGTACTCGGTCATCTCCTGGAACAGGGCCGGGACGTCCAGCGGCTCCCCCGGCCCGGCCCCGCGCAGTTCGGCGTAGGCGCGGTGCAGGTTCGGCACGAGCCGCTCCGCGTCCAGCAGTCCGGCGTACGGCCCCGGCCCCACCGCGCGGGCCAGGGCGAGGGGGTCCAGCCCGGCCTCGCTGCCGTCCCGGGCCAGTCCGCGCAGCCAGCGGAAGTAGCCCTCGTCGGCGTCGATCAGCTCGGGCCCGCCGACCGGTCCGTGGCCGGGGACGACGACCAGCGGGTCGAGGGCCCGCAGCCGGCGCAGCGCGGCGAGGGACCCCTCGACCGAGCCCATCAGGCAGAAGGGGGTGATGCCCGACATCACGACGTCGCCGGTGAACAGCACCCGCTGCTCGGGCAGCCATACCGCGGTGTCGTTGGTGGTGTGGGCCGCCGGCCCCAGGTGCAGCAGTTCGATCCTGGTGCCGCCGGTGTACAGGGTGAGGGTGTCGGTGAAGGTCAGGTCGGGCAGCGCCACTTCCAGCTCGCCCCAGCACACGTCGGGCCACAGGCTGGTCAGGTGGAGTCCGGTGGCGACCATCGCGGCGCGGGCGCTCTCGTGGGCGACGACCACGGCTTCCGGGAAGCGGCTGTTGCCGAAGGTGTGGTCCCCGTGGAAGTGGGTGTTGACCAGGGTGCGCGGGGGGCGCCCGGCGCGCTCCAGCACCAGCTCGCGCAGCCGGCGGGCGCGGCTCTCGGTGGCGGCGGTGTCGATCAGCGTGCAGGCGCCGCCGTCGCCGACCACGAGCCCGGCGTTGTTCAGGCACCAGCCGCCGTGCGGCTGGAGGTGGGCGTGCACCCCGTCGGCGACCTCGACCAGCCGGCCGCAGGGTACGGGCGCGCTCACGCGGCCGTGCCCAGGGACGGGCGGGTGAGGACCATGGCGCTCTGGAAGCCGCCGAAGCCGCTGCCGACCGTCAGGACGGTGTCCGTGCGGTGCTCGCGCGCGGTCAGCGGGGTGTAGTCGAGGTCGCAGTCGGGGTCGGGTTCGTGCAGGTTGGCCGTGGGCGGCACGGTGTTGTGCTCGATCGCCAGGGCGCAGGCGGCGACCTCCAGGGCGCCGATCGCGCCGAGCGAGTGCCCGATCATCGACTTGATCGAGCTGACCGGCACCTGCCGGGCCCGCTCGCCCAGGCTCCGCTTGAAGGCGGTGGTCTCGTGCTTGTCGTTCTGCTTGGTGCCCGAGCCGTGGGCGTTGACGTAGTCGACGGCGTGCGCGCCGACGCGGGCCTCGTCGAGCGCGGCACCGATCGCCGCGGCCATCTCGGCGCCGTCGGTCTTCAGCCCGGTCATGTGGTACGCGTTGCTGCGCGAGGCGAAGCCGGCGATCTCGGCGTAGACGTGCGCGCCGCGGCGCCGGGCCCGCTCCAGCTCCTCCAGGACCAGGACGGCAGAGCCCTCACCGAGCACGAAGCCGTTGCGGGTGCGGTCGAAGGGGCGGGAGGCGGTGGCGGGTTCGTCGTTGCGCGGGCTGGTGGCCTTGATCGCGTCGAAGCAGGCCACGGTGATGGGGGAGATGGGCGCCTCGGTGGCGCCGGCCACCATGATGTCGGCGCTGCCCTCGCGGACGAGCTCGACGGCGTGCCCGAGGGAGTCGAGGCCGGAGGTGCAGCCGGTGGACACCAGGGCCACCGGGCCCTCGGCGCCGGCGGTCCGGGCGACCTCCCCCGCCATGGAGCTGGGGACGAAGTAGTCGAAGAGGTGGCCGGCGGCCTGCCGGTGGTCCACGGTCCAGCGGGTGCCCAGGCCGCTGACCAGCGGGTACTGGGAGTCGAGTCCGGTGGTGCAGCCGACGGCGCTGCCGAGCGTGACGCCGGTGCGGTGCGGTGCGGGGTCCGCGCCCGCCAGTCCGCTGTCGGCGAGGGCCTCGCGGGCGGCGGCGACGGCGAACTGCGCGGCCCGGTCCAGCCGGCCGGCCTCGTCCGGGCCGATGCCGTGTGCGGCGGGGTCGAAGTCGGCTTCGGCGGCGATCCGCGAGCGGTAGCCCGAGGCGTCGAAGAGGGTGATGGCGCGGGTGGCGGTCCGACCGGCGGTCAGCAGCGTCCAGAACTCCTTCACGCCCACCCCGCCGGGGGCCACCACCCCGATCCCGGTGATCACGACCCGTCTCATCGGCTGATTCCTCACGCTTGTCCGCCACGGCTGCGCTCCGAGCGTCGCCGAGGGCGCTGGAGGAACGCTGGAGCCTCCCGGACGGCAGCCGTGGCCCGGCGAGCTCGCCGTGGGCCGCCGGACACTCGGCCGTCGGACGGTCAGCCGTCGTTGCGCTCACCAGACCACGTGCAGCGTCTCCGGCGAGCGGTCGATGAGGGTGGGCCGCATCCGCGGCGGCGGCCGGTCCCCCGCCAGCCTCAGGTCGGGCAGCGTGCGGACGAACAGGTCGAGGGTCAGGCGCAGTTGGGCGCGGGCCAGGTGGGAGCCGGGGCAGGCGTGGGGTCCGTGCCCGAACGCGAGGTGGCGGCGGTCCTCGGGGCGCCGGACGTCGAACGCGGCGGCGCGCGGGTGGCGCCGCTCGTCGCGGTTGGCCGATCCGTAGGCCACGAGGAGGGTGGCGCCGGCGGGCAGGTGCGTCCCGGCGAGCGTCAGCGGCCGGGTCGTGGTGCGCCGGAAGGCCTGCACGGCCGTGTCGAAGCGCGCGGCCTCCTCCACCGCGGCCGGGACCAGCGCCGGGTCGGCGCAGAGCATCCGCCACTGCTCCCGGTCGGCGAGCAGGTGCAGCAGCGTGGTGGCGATGAGCGCACCCGTCGTGAGGAACCCGGCGATCAGCAAGTTCTGCAGGTTCGCCACGAGTTCGTGGCGCTGTTCGAGGGTCAGCTCCGCGACCCCCGGGGCCAGGGCGGCCACCAGGTGGGAGCACAGGTCGTCCCGGGGGTCGGCGCGGCGGTCGCGGGCGTAGCGGTCCAGCAGGTGCTGGAGGGCGACCACGTCCTGGGCGGCGGCCGCCTGCTCCGCGGGGGACAGCGGGCGGAAGAGCAGCTGCTCGGCGCGGTGTCCGCCGTGCACGGCGGCGGGCACGTCCGCCGGGTCCAGCCCGAGCAGTCGCCCCACGACCTGTCCGGGCAGCTGCCGGGCGTACGCGGCGACGAGCTCGGCGCGGCCGTCCGCGGCGAAGCCGTCCACCAGCTCGTGCGCGCACTTCTCGGCGTACGGGACGAGGTCCGCGACGCGCGCGGCGGACAGGCCGTGGTTGAGCGGGGCCCGGTGCCGGCGGTGTGCGGCGCCGTCGCTGGAGACGACCGTGGGCCGCGGCGCGAACCCGCCCGCGAGCACGCCGAGCGCCTCCTCGGACAGCGGCACGTCCGGGAGCAGGGCGTTCACCGAGGAGAAGTCCCCGGCCCGCCGCAGCACTTCGCGTACGTCGCGGTCCCGGGCGACCAGCCAGGCCTCGGCCTCGGGGACGTACGTCAGCCCCTCGGCCTGCCGGGCGCGCGCGTAGAGCGGGTACGGATCGCGGTAGAACGCGTCCCGCTCCGCCTGGTCGTGCCCTGCCACCACAAGCCTCCCGATCGCGCTCGGGCCCGGCGGCGCCGGACCGGGTACCGGTGCGTACGCCGCGCCATGCTGCCCGATCCCCCGCCTCCCCGGAAGACCGCCCCGACCCGGCCGGGGGGAGCTGGCGCCAGGGCCTGTCCGGCGGATCAGGGTCGGAAAGGCCGCGGCGTCTGGTGCGGTGCATCGCAAGGCGCCGGAGCGCCTCGACAGCGGAGCTATTGGGGCGTTTCGGCAACGCGGCGAGGTGCCGTGCCTGGGGGCACTCCCCCAGCCTCCGGCCGGGGGCACCCCCACCCAGCGGTAGCTGGGGGAGCGTCGCGGCCCCGGCCATGATCCGCCGGACAGGCCCTAAGCCCCCGTCACGAACGCCGGGAGCCGGGCCTCCTCCACCAGGCGGCGGGGCAGGGACAGGCCGAAGCGGCGTTCGATGACGGACAGGGTGCGGCGGTCGCGGGCGGGGGGCGGCTCGGTGTCGGGGCGGGCGGCGGTGCCGTCCGGGCGCAGGACGCGGGCCGCGACCAGGTCGGGCAGCAGGAAGTCGGGGTGGTGGCCGCCGCGCCAGATCTCCTCGCCCAGGCCGAAGCAGCACACCACCTCGCCGTCGCGCGCGTAGACGAACTGCTTGGGCGGGTGGTCGGGCTGGGGGTCGAGGTGGACAGCCTCGACGCCGTCGCGCGAGACCTCGGGCAGCAGCTCCGCACCGGCCGGCACGCCGTGCTCCACGGCGAACGACCAGGCGCCGACCGCGCCGACCCGGGCCACCCCGTCCCCGTCGAGCACCGCCCCGGCCAGGTCCCAGGCGTCCGGCCCGGCGAGCGGCCCGGGCCGCTGGGACGGTACGGCGCCCAGCCGGAGGGCGAGTTCGTCGGGGCCTATGCCCCGCGCGAAGGTCAGTCCGGCGTACCAGTGCGGCCAGTCCGCCAGCCACTGGATGCCTGTGTGCACGGTGCTCACGGCCCCTCCCCCGGTCCCGGTCGACTCCGGCACGATACGGCGCGGGTACGGCCGTGGGGGTCAGTTCACGGGCTGTTCGGGAAGCAGACGTGCGACCATCGCGTCGATCAGGCCATCGACGGAGTACGGCTCCAGCACCGCGGGCGTGGTCAGGTCGTCGACGATCAGGCCGAGCATGGCGAGGTACAGCAGTACGATCTCGTGCCGGTCCCCGGGCAGGCCGGCGTCCTGGTGCCAGCGGATGTTCTCGGACAGTTCCGCGCCGTGGAAGGCGGCCAGTTCCGCCTGCAGCTCGGGGCGGCGGGTGCCTTCCAGGCGCAGTTCGAGCATCGCGATGTGGACGCTGCGCTCGCGCCGCATCCGGGCGACCAGGTCACGCAGCAGGGCCGCGGTGTCGAAGGGGCCGGTCAGCGTGGCCTCGTCCGGCACGAGGCGCTCGCGGGTGCGGTGCAGTATCTGCACCAGCAGCTGCTCGCGGTTGCGGAAGTAGTTCGAGGCGGTGCCGGTCGGTACGCCCGCCTCCGCGTCCACCGCGCGCAGGGTCAGGCCGCGCGAGCCTTCGCGGGCGAGGACCTCGATGGCGGCGTCGAGCAGGGCGGTGCGGCGCTCGGGGTTCTGGCGCATGGGCCTTCCTGGGGAGGGGCGCCTCCTGAGGGAGGGGCGTCGGCGGGCCGGGATCACCGCCAGAGTACTGCAGGTGAAGTGCTTCCACTGCTGCAAGGGGAGGCGGCTCGCACCGGGCCGTGTGCGGGCGGGGCACCCCGCCGAGGGCCCGTCCAGGCATGGTCAACCGGTCTCCGCCGGTACGGCCGGTATGACACCCACGGCCCGCAGGGCCAGCCACAAGTCGTACCGGGCGCTCGGGGACTGCAGCAGCGAGCGCTCCAGCACCACCTCGATCCGGCCGATCCGCTTGCGCGCCCCGGGCACCGAGAGCCCCAGCGCCGCAGCCGCCGGGCCCAGCTGGGCCTCGTGCCGCAGCCAGGCGACCAGCGTCTGCCGGGCCCCGGGCGGGGCGTCGGGCCCGGTCAGCGGCCGCAGCTGCCGACGTGCCCAGGCGGCCACGTCGGGATGGGCCAGTACGTCGTCCAGGGTGCCCGCCGGACCGGGCGGGGGCGGCGGGGCACCGCCCCCAGGCCGGCGCGAGGCCCTTTTCATTATTAACATTTCCCCACCCACATGCCCCAGGGAGATTGCCTATTCTCCCCTTTTCCTATCCAAAAAACGACATATCACTTCTTTTTTCCTCGCCTGACTTCAAAAGATCTTTAGCGACTA
>NZ_WTFF01000127.1 GCF_019400985.1 Streptomyces bambusae | reverse complement strand
GGGGTGTGCTGAAGACGAGCCCCTTGAAAGACATGCCGACCGCGCCCCCGCCGGGGGCGGACCGCGCACCCGCCGCCCCGGCCGGCCGCGCCGCCGCCCCTGCGGACGACGCGTCCGCGTCCGCGCAGGCCGTGAGGCCGCATCCTGAGGGGGTGAGCAACGACGAGTTCCGGGCCGCGATGGGCCGCCTGGCGGCGGGCGTGGTGCTGGTCACGGCGCACGAGCTGCCGCTGACCGAGGACGGCCCGCGCGGCGAGGACGTCGGCATGACGGCCACCGCCTTCATGTCCGTCTCCCTGGACCCGCCGCTGGTCCTGGTGAGCCTGCGCGAGGGCTCCCGGATGGACGACCTGCTGGCCGAGCAGCCGCTGTGGGCGGTCTCGGTCCTCTCCGACCACCAGCGCCAGGTCGCCGGCCGCTTCGCCATGAAGGGCCGGATCAGCGACCGCCTGCTCTTCGCGGACCTCCCGCACACCCGCGGCCCGGCGTCCGGGGCCCTGCTGATCGACGGCGCCCTGGCCGCGCTGGAATGCCGTACGGAGTCCCGCGTGGCGGCGGGCGACCACACCCTGGTCGTCGGCCGCGTCCTGACCGCCGCGCTCCCCTCGCCCGAGGGCTCCCCGCTGACGTACTTCCGCGGCCGCTACCGCCAGTTGGGCTCCTGAGACTTGGTCCGCAATTCCCGAAGGGGCCACGGACTCAGAGGCACGGCCTGAACCGTGCTGACGCGTGATCCGTGCCGGCAGGCCGGTGACGGACACGATGCGGTTGACTCCCGCGGGCGCTCTTCCACGCCCGCCCCGAACGGCTCGATGAGCCCACAGGAATTGCGGAACGCCTCTTGGCAGCGCCGAGCGGGGACCGGGCCCCGTACGCCTCCGGGCCGGGTCACCAGTCGCGTGACCGACGGTTGCGCTTGGTCTCGGACCGGGCCTTCTTCTCGCGCAGGCGGCGTTCGTTCAGGCCCCGGGGGATCTTCGTCGGGCGCCGCTGCTTCGGCGGTGGCGCCGTCGCCTCCGCCAGGAGCGCGGCCAGGCGGACCGCTGCCATCTCGCGGTTGCGCCACTGAGAGCGGTGCTCCGAGGCGCGAACGGTGATCACGCCGTCCACCAGGCGGGAGGCGAGCCGCTCCAGCGCGCGCTGCTTCCACACCTCCGGCAGCGCCTTCGTAGCGCCGAGGTCGAAGGACAGCTCGACGCGGCTGTCGGACGTGTTGACGTGCTGGCCGCCCGGGCCCGAGGACCGGGAGAAGCGCCACGAGAACTCGGCCTCGGGCAGCGCGACCGAGCCGCGGATGACATAGGGACCGGACATGCCCCCATGATCCGGCCCCGGGCGCCGCCCGTCACCCGCATTTCACCTCCGGGAACCGGCCCGCCCCCTCCCCACGTTATGAAGGTCAGCGGTAACGTCACCGCGAGAAGCACGGACGAGGAAAGGGACATCCCATGGCTGTAAGCCTGTCCAAGGGCGGCAACGTCTCGCTGTCGAAGGAGGCCCCGGGCCTCAGCGCCGTCACGGTCGGCCTCGGCTGGGACGTCCGCACCACCACCGGTGTCGACTTCGACCTCGACGCCTCCGCCATCGCGGTGAACACCCTGGGCAAGGTCGTCTCCGACGGCCACTTCGTCTTCTTCAACAACAAGTCCACCCCGGACCAGACCATCGTCCACACCGGCGACAACCGCACGGGCGAGGGAGCCGGCGACGACGAGGCCATCAACGTCAACCTGGCCGGCCTCCCCGCCGACGTGGACAAGATCGTCTTCCCGGTCTCCATCTACGACGCCGACTCCCGCGGCCAGAACTTCGGCCAGGTCCGCAACGCGTACATCCGCGTCGTGAACCAGGCCGGCGGCGCCGAGATCGCCCGCTACGACCTCTCCGAGGACGCGGCCACCGAGACCGCGATGGTCTTCGGCGAGCTCTACCGCAACGGCGCCGAGTGGAAGTTCCGCGCCGTCGGCCAGGGCTACGCGTCCGGCCTCGTCGGCATCGCCCAGGACTTCGGCGTCAACGTCTGAGCAGCGCTCGGCGCGGGTTGAGCGGGCGGGGTCGGGGGCCGGGCGGCCGGGGCCGGGCGGCCGGGTCCGGGACCGGGGGCCGGGGGGCCGGGCCGGGTCCGGAGGGCGGACGGAGTGTCCGGTCTGATCGTCCTGTCGGTCCGGCGGGTCCGTCCCGTCCGGGGCCCGGGGGTCCGGTCCGAGGTCCGGCCTGGCTGTCCCGTCCGGCGGTCCGGGGTCCGAGGTCCGGCCTGGCTGTCCCGTCCGGCTGACCGGCGGTCCGGGGTCCGGCCTGGCTGTCCCGTCGGGCGGTCCGGCGGGTCCGTCCCGTCCGAGGTCCGGGACCCGGGGTTCAACCTGACCGTCCCGTCCGGCTGACCGGCGGGTCCGTCGTGTCCGGGGCCCGGGGGCCCGGGGTTCAACCTGGCCGGCCCGTCTGGCGGTCCGGGATCCGAGGTCCGGCCTGGCTGTCCCGTCGGGCGGTCCAGCGGGTCCGTCCCGTCCGAGGTCCGGGACCCGGGGTTCAACCTGGCCGTCCCGTCTGGCGGACCGGGGGCTCCGTCCCGTCCGGCGGTCCGGGTTCGAGGTCCGACCTGACCGTCCCGTCCGGTGGACCGGCGGGTCCATCCCGTCCGGGGCCCGGGGGCCGACCTGGCCGTCCCGTCCGGCGGACCGGCGGTCCGGGGGCTGGCCTGACCGCCTGTTTGGCGATCCATTGAAGTGCTCTCCCGGATGAATCCGGGAGATTCCTGCTTACCTTGCGGTAGCGGGCTTGACGCGCTTCGCGCGCCTGACGACTGCCCTCCCGGCAGCCGGGATGAGCGCGAGGCCCGTCCGGTACAGGTGCAAGACGTTGCGGGCCGCGTTGTGGTCGGCGTTGCCCGACCAGCCGCAGTCCGGGTTCTTGCACACGAACACGGCCTGGGACTCCCGGCTCCCGGGCGTGGTGTGGCCACAGGCGGAGCAGCGCCTGGAGGTGCCGGGGGCCGGGACCTTGTGCAGGGTGCCGCCGTGCTTGGCGGTCTTGTACGCCAGCATGGTGACAGTCCGGCCCCATGCCTCCCCGCTGATGGAGCGGTTCAGCCCAGACTTCTGGGCAACGTTCTTCCCCGGCTCCTCGATGGTTCCCCTGGCCGACCTGACCATGTTCGTGATGGTGAGTGCTTCGACCACTACGGTGCCGTAGGTGCGGGCGATGGCGGTGGTCGTCCGGTGCTGCCAGTCCAGGGCCCGGCGCTTGGCTTTCGCGCGGAGTCCTGCAATCTGGTCGTAGGTGCGGCGCAGCCGGCGGCTGGCGTGCTTGCCGGGCTTGCGGTGCTGCTTGCGCTGCGCGGCGCGCTGCTCCAAGCTCAGGAGCTTCGCCTTCTCCTTGCCGGTCAGCCACTCGCCGTGCTCGTACGTCTTACCGTCTGATAGAGCGAGGGGCACGGTGATGCCCACGTCGATACCGGCCTCCGGCCCCTGGTGGGGTGCGGGCTTGGCCTCCAGGGCCTGGATGCGGAAGGCGATGTGCCAGCCGAGCGCGTCCTTGATCAGCCGCGCTCCGGTGATCCGGTTCTCCGCGTCGGCGCGCTTACCCACGGGCAGGTCCTTGGTCCACCGGAAGCGGACCCGGCCCATCTTGGGAATGTTGGCCATGCCCCATCGGCGGTGCACGCGGACGATGTTCAGGTCCCGTCCCTGTGGAATGTCCACGGACATCACCGTGCGCAGCCGGCTCTTGAGGTTCGGGGCGTCGGCGCGGCCGTCCCAGCAATTCTTCCACGCCTGGAAGTAGGTCTTGAGCACCGCCTGCGCGGCCTGCGCGGGCAGGACGGCGAGGAAATCGATGTCCTCGCGGGCCTGGCGAATCGCGGCGTCGGCGTTGGCGAGAGTCCGCTTCTCCTTCGGCATCATCTGCCACCAGGCGTGCAGGAGGTTCCACATCGTGCGGGCCGCGTGCGCCTGGCCATCAGCCTTCAACACCTGGGCAGGTGACAGCGCAAGCCGGGCGCGATGCCCTAACTGCCGCTTGACCAGAGCGTCTTGACTCACGATCGAGACCCTAGCGTTGGCCTGTGTCACCGCGCTGGAACCCTCATGGCGATGTCAGAACAGGTCGTCATGTTGTCTACAACCTGCACGTTCACTTGGTTTTTGTCACCAAGTGCCGGCGGAATGCGTTCACTGACGCCATGCTGACCCGTGCCGAGTACATCGAAATCCAGCAGCGTCCCGTCGGACCGTCACCACGGAGACGCAGAGCACTCCGGCGCTCCGCGCCTCCGGGCCAAAGATGGCCTTCACCTCCGCCCTGAAGGGCGGAGCACTAGCCAAGATCAGAGGTAGACCGGCAACCGGCCTGCAACGGCCGACGCGGATGCCAGCATCCGGCGAACGCTCGGCCTGACTGCCCCGTCCGGCAGTCAGGTCAAGCAACGCACGGCGCGACGCCCGTATCCAGGCGCTTGGACGGCAGTGTCCGGCTGCCCGGCCACCGTGGCGTCCGGCAGTCCGGCAGTCCGGCAGTCCGGCAGTCCGGCAGTCCGCCGACAACGGCCGGCGCGGGCACCGGCATCCGGCGCCTGCCGACAACGTTCGGCTGTCCGGTGCGCGGCGTCCGGCCCCGTCGGCTGCCGCGGCGGCCGGACCCGCCGGCCACCCGGCACGCGCCGGGCCACCCGGTACGCGCCATGGCGAACCCCCTCCCGCCCGCCCGGGGAGGGAGCCGTTAGCGTCAGGGGATGATCATCGAATCGCTCGTCCCGGTGGACGGTGCGCTGCCCGGACCGGTGCTCGCCGAGGTTGCCGCCCTGTACGCGACGAACCGGGCGTTCTTCGAGCTCAGCGGGGACTTCCCCGAACCGGGCCGGATCACCGTCGAGCAGGTCGCCGCCGCTCTCGCCGACGAGCTCGCCCACCCCGGCGCCGAGGTCCTGCTGGCGCGCTCCGCCGGCCGCCTCGTCGGCATCGCGGCCGTTCTGGCCCACCACCCCGACCCGTCCGCCGGCGATCCCGACCCGTGGATCGGCCTGCTGCTGGTCGACGCGACCGCCCACCGTCAGGGCCACGGCCGCCGGCTCGCGGGCCTGGTCGAGGACAGGTTCCGCGCCGCCGGCCGAAGCGGCGTACGCCTGGCCGTCCTCGACAACAACCCCCGGGCGCTGGCCTTCTGGCAGGCCCAGGGCTACGCCTTCCTCCGCCACGCCGCCGACCGCGACCTGGGCCGCGCGTGCACGGTGCTCCGCAAGCCGCTGCGCTGAGCCGCCGCCCGGCCACCGGGCCACCGGGCCACCGGGCCACCGGGCCACCGGGCCCACACTGCCCGCCCGGCCCGGAACAGCCCGCTCAGCTCGGCGGCTTCGGGCGGCCCTTCCCGTACAGCCACACGTCCCACACCTCGTCGAGGTCCGTCCCGGTCTGCTCCTCCGCGTACGAGGTGAAGTCGGCCGTGTCGGCGTTCCCGTACCGGTGGTCGGCCACCCAGCCGCGCACCAGCGCGAAGAAGTCCTCGTCCCCGACCTCCTGCCGGATCCGGTGCAGCACCATCGCGCCCCGGTAGTACACCGGCGGGTCCGAGATGTGCGCGGCCCCCGGCGGGCTGGCCGGCGGGAAGGCCGCCCAGTCCGTCCCGGCCTCGTCGTCCACCTCGGTGTCGCCGTCCAGGAACGCCTCGAACCGCTCCTGTGCGCTCGGCCCTTGGTGCTGCTCCGACCACAGCCACTCGGCGTAGACGGCGAAGCCCTCGTTCAGCCACATGTCCTTCCAGGACGCCGGCGAGACGCAGTTGCCGAACCACTGGTGCGCCGTCTCGTGCACCAGCAGGTCCACGTCGGGCGGGCCCGAGTAGACCGGCCGGGACTGCGTCTCCAACGCGTAGCCCAGGGTCCCCTCGGGCTCGACGACCGCGCCCGCCGTGGCGAACGGGTACGGCCCGAACACCCGGCTGCCCCAGTCCACGACCTCACCGAGCCGGTCCAGCGCCGGCGCGCTCTCCTGCGCCGCCTCGGGCGCGACCGCGTTGTAGAGCGGAACGCCGGCCGGACTGCGGCCGGTGGAGATCTTGTACGGGCCCACGGCGGCGATCGCCAGGTAGCTCGCCATCGGCTCGGCGCTGTGCCACGCGAAGGCGGTCCGCCCGTCGGCGCCGTCCGTCCGGGAGCGCAACTCCCCGTTCGAGACGCCCTCGTAGCCCTTCGGCACCCGCAGGGTGATGTCGTACGTCGCCTTGTCGCTGGGGTGGTGGTTGCCGGGGAACCAGGCCATCGAGCCGACCGGTTCGCCGACGCCCAACGCGCCGTCCTCCGTGCGGACCCAGCCCTCCTGGGCACCGTCCAGGTCCTTGACGGCGCGCGGCTCGCCGGCGTAGCGCACCTCGGTGCGGAACACCTCGTTCTTCTTCAGGTCGTCGGCCGGACGCACCGTCAGTTCGTGGCCGGTGCGGTTGAACCGGGCCCCGGCGCCCTGCACCGTGACGCCCTGGACGTCGAGTCCGTCGAGGTCGAGGTTGAAGGAGCTCAGGCCCTGCGTGGCCCGCGCGGTGAGCACGGCCACGCCCTCCAGCCGGCCGCTGTCGGGGTCGTACGCGAGGTCGAGGCCGTAGTGCTCGACGTCGTACCCGCCGTTGCCGGCCTTGGGGAAGTACGGGTCGCGCAGCCCGGACGCACCGGGCCGCCCCTGCACCGGGCCGCCCGTACAGGCCGCCGAGGTGGCGGCGAGCACGAGGGCGGCGACGGCGGGGGCGGCGACGCGGAGGGGGGTACGGAGGGCGGGACGGAGCGTGCGGTGGGCCACACGCTCGATCCTAAGCGCGTTGTTCGGAGCGCCTTGCTTATTGCGCCATACCGGGAACGCCCTACTTGGTGAGCGACTCGACGCCGGCCTTGGCGTACTTCTCGTCCAGGTCGCCGCTCGGGGCGCCGGCCACGCCGATGCCGGCGACCGGGGCGCCGTCGGCCTGGACGGGCACACCGCCGCCGAGGAAGAGCGTGCCGGGGATGTCCTTCAGGTTGGGGGCCTGGGCCAGGCGGCCGACCAGGACGGAGGTCGGGGCGTTCCAGGACACGGCGGTGAAGGCCTTGCGCTCCGCGGACTCGTACGACTGCGGGCCGGCGCCGTCGCCACGCAGGGTGACGATGGTGTTGCCGTTGCGGTCGACGACCGCGACGGTCACCTTCTGGTTCTCGCTCTGCGCGGCCTTCAGCGCGGCCTGGGCGGCGCGGGTGGCGGCATCGATCGAGAGGTGGGTGCTCTTGGTGAAGATCGCGTCGTCGCTCTTCTTGGAGACGGCGGCGGGCGCCGCGGGGGCGGCCGGGGCGGCGGTGGCGCTGACGGCGCCGAAGGCACCGGCCCCGAGGGCGACGGCGAGGGCGGTACCGGTGAGGACGCGGGTACGGGTGATCATCTCGGCTACTCCTGGTGGTCCTGTTGGTCCTGTTGGTCCTGCTGGTTCTGGTGGTTCTTGTGGTCCTGCGACGGGGGTCCCGGGGAGCTGGCGGTCCCTGTCCGACCTGGCCCGGCGGGGCGCGGCGAGCGGTTCTCGCTCCGGTGTCCATCCTGGTTCCGCACCCCGCCGCCACCCGTCCCCGGACCGGCTGCCACCGGCTCGCGCACCGGATGACCCCGGGGTCATCCGATCGGCTGATGCGCGGCGGCGGCGGGACGGCTTGGCTGGCGCTACCGCGTCGTGCGGCCCCGGCCGCGACTCCGGGCCGCGACTCCCGGCCGCCCCTCAGGACCCGGCGCGCGAGGATGGTCGTACGCAGGCGCAGGCACAGGCGCAGGCCCGGCCGTGGGAGACGGGAAGCCGCGCGGGCCCGGGGCGGCCCTGCGCACACCCCCCACCCCCCGGACACGGGCCACAGACACCGACCACAGACACGGACACGGACAAGGACAAGGACAGGAGACCCCGGTGAGTGAAGCGGAGCGGACCCGCGCCCTCGCTGCCGTCATGCACACGGCGTTCTTCCTGCTGCTCGGCGCCTCCCTCTTCCGCTTCCTTCTGCGCCACCCCGGCGACCCCCGCACCCCGTGGATCATCGCGCTCGGCCTCACCCTGGCCCTGCTCTACGTCCTCGGCCCCGCCCTCGGCGCCGCCCCGACCCTGCGCCGGCTGCTCTGGCTCGGCCTGGTGGTCACCACCTGGGTCGTCCTCGTCGTGCTCGCCCCCAGCTTCGCCTGGTGCGCCGTGCCCCTCTTCTACACGGCCCTGCGCACCCTCCCGCCCCGCGCCGCTATCGCCCTGGTCGCACTGCTCACCGTCTTCGTGGTGGCCGCCCAGATGAAGCTGTCGAAGGAGTTCGACCCCAACCTCCTCGTCGCCCCGCCCGCCGTCGCCGCCGTCGCCGCCGCCGTCTTCATCCACATGGAGCGCCAGGCCCAGGCCCAGCGCACGCTCATCGAGGACCTCATCCGCACCCGCCGCGAGCTGGCCGCCACCGAACGCCGCGAAGGCACCCTCGCCGAGCGCCAGCGGCTGTCCATGGAGATCCACGACACCCTCGCCCAGCACCTGTCCAGCCAGCAGATGCTGCTCCAGGCCGCCGACCGCACCTGGGACACCGACCCCGGCACCGCCCGCGCCCACGTCCGCACCGCCGAGGGCATCGCCGCCCGCGGCCTGGCCGAGGCCCGCCGCCTCGTCCACGACCTCGCCCCGCCCGAGCTCGCCGGCGGCGCCGGCCTGCCCGACGCCCTGCGCGCGCTGGACGCCGGGCCCGGCACCACCGTCCGGTTCCATCTGGAAGGCACCCCCGTCCCGCTGCCCGACCGGGTCCAGTCCGCGCTCCTGCGCATTGCCCAGGGCGCGCTGGCGAACGTACGCGAGCACTCCGGCGCCCGCGCCGCCGCCCTGACCCTGTCCTTCCTCGGCGACCAGGTCGTCCTCGACATCGCCGACGACGGGCGCGGCTTCACCGAGCCCCGCACCGCCGGGCCCGACCGCGGCCACGGGCTGCCCGCGATGCGGGCGCGCGCCACGCAGCTCGGCGGCACCCTCACCGTCGAGTCGGCGCCCGGCGAAGGCACCGTCCTCTCGGTCGCGATCCCCCTCAGCACCCCCACCCAGCGCACGGAGCACAGCCCATGACGACGATCCTCCTCTGCGACGACCACGTCGTCGTCCGCGCCGGCCTGCTGGCCCTCCTCGGCAGCGAACCCGACATCGAAGTCCTCGGCGAGGCCGGCAGCGGCGAGGAAGCGGTCGCGCTCGCCGCCAAGCTCGGGCCCGACGTGGTCCTCATGGACCTCCAGCTCGGCGCCGGCATCGACGGCGTCGAGGCCACCCGGCGCATCACGGCCCTGCCGAACCCCCCGCACGTCCTGGTGCTGACCACCTACGACACCGACGCCGACATCACCCGCGCCATCAACGCGGGCGCCACCGGCTACCTGCTCAAGGCCGAACGCCCCGAGGACCTCTTCGCCGCCATCCACTCGGCCGCCCAGGGCCACACCACCCTCTCGCCGCCCGTCGCCAACCGCGTCATGGCCCAGATGCGCGGCACCCGGCCCACCCTGACGGAACGTGAGCTCGACATCCTCGGCCAGCTCGCCCGGGGCCTGGGCAACCGCGAGATCGCCCGCGCACTCTTCATCAGCGAAGCCACCGTCAAGACCCACCTGGGCCGGATCTACGACAAGCTCGGCGTGGACACCCGCGCCGGCGCGGTCTCGGTCGCCAAGGAACAACGCCTCCTCCCGTCCTGACCCCGGCCGGGGCGGGCAGGGCGGGTCACCTGCACCACTCCGGCCGCCCAGGGCAGGATCACGTACGCACCGGTACGTCACCCGCCCCGCGGCGTGACACCATCGGATACGTGCTCGACATCGGCTACTCCCTCTCCCGGCGCTTCCCGGACCCCCCGCAGACCGACTACCGGACCGCGGACGTCCACACCCTGCGCCACGACCTCTTCTGCGGCGACGTCTACCTCGCCGACACCAAGGAGGACCGGGAGCTGTCCACAGCCTGGGGATGGGTGCCCGTGCTCGACTTCGCCTGGGCGCTGTGCGACATCGTCGAACAGCTCGACCAGGACCCGCAGGGCAGCCGTTCGGCACGCAGCCAGTACGCCGAACTCGACTTCACCGAGTCCACCGACCGCATGCTCTTCGAACGGCGCTTCGGCTGGGTCGACGTGGAAGCGGACTGGATGCCCGCCGAGGAGCCCCCGCTCACCTTCAGCCACCGCCTGCTGCGCCGCGAGGCCCGCGACTTCCTGCACGACCTGATCGCCGACCTCGTCGACATGCACGACGGCCTCGCCGACAACCCCACGATCTGGACCCTCCAGGCCCGCTTCCCCCGCGTCCCCGCCTGACACGAGCGGCGTACGACGACAGGTGGCCGGTTGCCCGGGGCGGTCTACTGGGCAGGGCACCAGAACCGGGCGATCCCGGAAGATGCGGCGGCGCCGGGCGAGGCAAGGAGCAGCGCATGGTTCTCCAAATCGTCAGAGCATCGATCAAGCCGGAGCAGCGTGAGCACTGGCTCGAGGTGATGCGCGACAACGCGGCTCGGACCCGTGCCGAGGAGGGCTGCGAGAGCTATCGGATCGCCGAAGACCTCGAAGCGCCGAACACCTTCGTGATCATCGAAGAATGGGCCGACCTCGACGCCGTGTACCGGCACTTCCGGAATCAGTTCGAGGCACTCATGGCCGCTTTGGGCGACGTCTTCGCAGCACCGCCCGAGGCCTGGTTCCACGACCTGGCCGCGACGCTGACCCTCGATGAGGTCCTCGCGAAAGCTGGGCTGACCCGGTAGCTGGGCAACCAGCGGGACGGACGCCGCGAACCGGCAGACCTTCCGGTCGGAGCCCTAGGGTGGGCGATCATGAACACGATCACCGTGAACGGCACCGCCCTGCGCTACGACGACCACGGCCCGGCCGACGGCCTCCCGGTCCTGCTCGTCCACGGTCACCCGTTCAACCGCAGCATGTGGCGCCCTCAGGTCGAGGCCCTCACCCGGGCCGGCCACCGCGCCGTGACCCCCGACCTGCGCGGCTACGGCGAGAGCGAGGTCGTACCCGGCACCACCGCCTTCGCCGAGTTCGCCGACGACCTCGCCGCCCTCCTCGACCACCTCGGCATCGACCGCGCCGTCATCGGCGGCGTCTCCATGGGCGGCCAGATCACCATGGAGTTCCAGCGCACGCACCCCGGACGCGTCCGCGCCCTCATCCTCTGCGACACCTCCCCCGCGCCCGAGCTCGAAGCAGGCAAGGAGGCCCGCCGCGCCATGGCCGACCGGCTCCTCGCCGAAGGCATGGCCGGCTACGCCGACGAGGTCATCGACAAGATGATCGCCCCGTACAACGTCACCGCACAGCCCGAGACCGCCGCCCACGTCCTCGGCATGATGCGTACGACCGACCCGCGGGGCGCCGCCGCCGCACTGCGCGGCCGGGCCGAACGCCCCAGCTACCTCGGCACACTCGCCGCCACCGACGTCCCGGTCCTGGTCGTGGTCGGCGCCGACGACACCTACACGACCGTCGCCGACACCCAGACCTGGACACCCGTACTCCCGCAGGCGGACGTGATCGTCATCGAGGGCGCCGGCCACCTCCCCAACCTCGAACAACCCGAAACCGTCAACACTGCCCTCCTCCACTTCCTCCACACCGAAGTCCTCTGAACCACGCCCGACGGGCCGGGCCGGCAGACCGCCCCGGCCCAGCCGGACGCCCCGGCCCAGCCGGACGCCTCGGCCCAGCGAGACCGCTTCGGCCCAGCCGGACCGCCCAGCTGAACCGCCCGACCGCCCAACCGCCCGACCGCCCGACCGGCCGAAGCGCGCGCCCCGCCGAAGGCGTCGCTCCGGCGGACAGCGAGCACCTGTGCACGGACGCGTCGCTACGACGCCTCCACCCGCACCCCCAGCTCCGCCGCGAAAGCCGGCGCCAGCTCCACCAGCTGCGCCGGGCTGATCACCGCCCCCGCCAGCCGGTCCAGCCCGCGTACGACGTCCAGCTCGACCGCACCCCGCAGGTCCACATCAGCCAGCCGGGCCCCCGTGAGGTCCGCCCGCCGCACCGCACAGTCCCGGAACTCCACCCGCTCCAGCACCGCACCCCCGAAATCCGGCTCGACCAGCACACAGCCCTCGAACACCACGTCCTTCAGCCGGGCCGAACGCAGGTTCAGATAATCGATCTTCCCGCCCCGGACCAGCACCCGCTCCAACACCGCCCCGTGCCACTGCGCCCCGCCCAGCCGCGCATCACGAACCTCCACGTCCCGCAACGTGCCCCCGGCCAAATCCGTACCCACCCCCCGGACCCCCTCCAGGACACAGTCCAGGAACCTCGCCTTCGCCAGTCTCGTCCCGTCCAGTCCGCACCCCCCTACGCGGCAGTCCATGAACCGGGCCCCGACCCCCTCCTGCCCGCCCAGGTCCAGCCCGTCGAAATCCAGCCCGTCGTAGTCACCCTCCGGCTCCAGCCCGCCCTCCGCGAACGGCACCAGCCCCGGCAGCCGCACCTCGGGCCGCCGCGCGGCCCGCACCCCCGCCCGCGCCACCCCACCCGCGCCACTGCCACTGCCCCTGCCGCCGCCCCTGCCCCTGCCGCCGCGCCCGCCGCCACCACCGTCACTGCCCCTGTCACGCACCATGCCCCCATCGTGACGCCCACCACCGACAACGCCGCCCCTCGTCCACACCCCTCCTCCGCCTCCAGCGCGCGGACCTCACCCCTTGACCTCAACCGCACTTGAGGACATGGGATCGCCCCATGTACGCCATACGCCTCCACGCCTTCGGGCCCGCCGAGAACCTCCGCCACGAGCAGACCGCCGACCCCGTCCCCGGCCCCGGCCAGGTCCGGATCGCCGTCGCCGCCGCCGGGGTCCACCTCCTCGACACCGTCCTGCGGGGCGGCGAACAAGGCCCCGCCCCCGCCCTCCCCGAGCTCCCCACCATCCCCGGCCGCGAGGTCGCCGGCACCGTCGACGCCCTCGGCCCCGGCACCGACCCGGCCTGGCTCGGCCGCCCCGTCGTCGCCCACCTCGGCTTCGCACCCGGCGGGTACGCCGAACTCGCCGTCACGGACGCCGACCGGCTCCACGAGATCCCCGCCGGCCTCGACCCCGCCGAAGCCGTCGCCATGATCGGCACCGGCCGCACCGCCCTCGGCATCCTCCAGTTCGCCGAACTCGGACCCGACGCCGTCGCCCTCGTCCCCGCCGCCGCAGGCGGCATCGGCACACTCCTCGTCCAGTACGCCGCCCGGACCGGCGCCACGGTCATCGCCCTAGCCGGCGGCCCCGCCAAGACCGACCTCGCCCGCGCGGGCGGCGCCGACCTCGCCCTCGACTACCGGCAGCCCGACTGGCCCGAGCGCGTCCGCGCCCACCTCGACGCCCTCGGCCGCCCCGGCGCCACCGTCCTCTTCGACTCCGTCGGCGCAGAACCCGCCCGCGCCGCCCTCGGCCTGCTCGCCCCCGGCGCCGACCACCTCGTCTTCGGCTGGTCCGCCGGCCCCCTCGACCTCACCGACGCCGAACGCGCCGACCTCACGGCCCGCGGCATCACCACCCGCAACGTCCTCGGCCCCGCCATGCTCCGACGCGCCGGCGGCGACCACCCCCTACGGCTCCTCGAAACCCGCGCCCTCGCCGAAGCCGCCGCCGGGCGCCTGCGCCCCGCCGTCCAGCGCTACCCGCTCGCCCGCGCCGCCGACGCCCACCGCGACCTCGTCGGCCGCGCCACCACCGGCAAGGTCGTCCTGGAACCCTGAACCTGTAACCCTGACCCCGGAGCCCTGACCCTGGACACCCGAGCGGAACCCGGTGTACCAACTCCCCCATGACCAGCACGACGATCAACGGCGGCATCTCCTTCTGGTACGCGGCACACGGCACACCGCCGCCCCGCGCACCCCTCACCGGAGACACCACCGCAGACGTCGTCATCGTCGGCGGCGGCTACACCGGCCTGTGGACCGCGTACTACCTCAAGCAAGCCGCACCCTTCCTCCGCATCACCGTCCTGGAACAGAAGTTCTGCGGCTACGGCGCCTCCGGCCGCAACGGCGGCTGGCTCTACAACGGCATCGCCGGCCGCGACCGCTACGCCCGCCTGCACGGCCAGGACGCCGCAGTCCGCCTCCAGAAGGCCATGAACGACACCGTCACCGAGGTCATCGAGACGGCCGCCAAGGAAGGCATCGACGCCGACATCCACCACGGCGGCGTCCTGGAGGTCGCCCGCACCCCCGCCCAGCTCGCCCGCCTCAAGGCCTTCCACGAAGCCGAGACCGCCTTCGGCGAGACCGACCGCGAGCTCTACGACGCCCTCCGGACCCGGGAGCACATCAACATCGCCGACGCCGTCGGCTCCACCTGGACCCCGCACGGCGCCCGCATCCACCCCGCCAAACTCGTCACCGGCCTCGCCGACCTCTGCGAACGCCTCGGCGTCACCATCCACGAGTCCACCCCCGTCACCGAGATCGCCCCGCGCCGCGCCACCACCCCGTACGGCACCGTCCGCGCGCCCTACGTCCTGCGCTGCACCGAGGGCTTCACCGCCGCCCTCAAGGGCCAGAAGCGCTCCTGGCTCCCCATGAACTCGTCCATGATCGTCACGGCCCCCGTCCCCGCCGCCACCTGGGAACAGATCGGCTGGACCAGCCGCGCCACCCTCGGCGACATGGCCCACGCCTACATGTACGCCCAGCGCACCGCCGACGACCGCATCGCCCTCGGCGGCCGCGGCGTCCCGTACCGCTTCGGCTCGCGCACCGACAACGACGGCCGCACCCAGCCCGCCACCATCGCCGCCCTCACCGACCTGCTGACGGCCTTCTTCCCCCAGCTCACCGGCATCGACATCACCCACGCCTGGTCCGGCGTCCTCGGCGTCCCCCGCGACTGGTGCGCCACCGTCACCCTCGACCGCAGCACGGGCCTGGGCTGGGCCGGCGGCTACGTCGGCTCCGGCGTAGCCACGGCCAACCTCGCCGCCCGCACCCTGCGCGACCTGATCCAGCAGGACTCCGGCCAGGCCGGCCCCACCGAACTGACCACCCTGCCCTGGGTCAACCACCGCGTCCGCCGCTGGGAGCCCGAACCCCTCCGCTGGCTGGGCGTCCACGCCCTCTACGCCGCCTACCGCGAGGCGGACCGCCAAGAATCCCGCACCCACACCCCGACCACCACCCCCCTGGCCCGCTTCGCGGACCGCCTCTCGGGCCGTCACTGAGGCATGAAGAAGGCCCCGGACCAGAAGTGGCCCGGGGCCTTCGCGCCGGAGCCCCCTGTCGGGTTCGAACCGACGACCCCCGCTTTACAAGAGCGGTGCTCTGGCCAGCTGAGCTAAGGAGGCATGCCCGTGCAGTGTACCCAGGCCCGGGCCGGGTGGCTGTCGAAAATCTCACGGCCGCGGGAGCGGCCAGGTGCTGACAGACGGGCCGCGGGCAGGTAGCGTCACGAGCGGTTTGGTTTGTGGACTGGACCAATAACACTCCTTCCACTCGGATCGTCCGGCACGTTCCTGCCGGTAGAAGGGATGCACAACCATGGCTTCCGTCACCTTCGACAAGGCGACCCGCCTCTACCCCGGCGGGGAGAAGCCCGCCGTCGACCAGCTGGAGCTGCACATCGAGGACGGCGAGTTCCTCGTGCTCGTCGGCCCGTCCGGCTGTGGCAAGTCCACCTCGCTGCGCATGCTCGCCGGCCTGGAGGACGTCAACGGCGGGTCCATCCGGATCGGCGACCGCGACGTCACGCACCTGCCGCCCAAGGACCGGGACATCGCGATGGTGTTCCAGAACTACGCGCTCTACCCGCACATGACCGTCGCCGACAACATGGGCTTCGCGCTCAAGATCGCCGGCGTCGACAAGGCCACCATCCGCAAGAAGGTGGAGGAGGCCGCGGACATCCTCGACCTGCGCCCCTACCTCGACCGCAAGCCGAAGGCCCTGTCCGGTGGCCAGCGCCAGCGCGTGGCGATGGGCCGGGCGATCGTGCGGCAGCCGCAGGTCTTCCTGATGGACGAGCCGCTGTCGAACCTGGACGCCAAGCTGCGCGTGTCCACCCGTACCCAGATCGCCTCGCTCCAGCGCCGCCTGGGGATCACGACCGTGTACGTGACCCACGACCAGGTCGAGGCCATGACCATGGGTGACCGGGTGGCGGTCCTCAAGGACGGTCTGCTCCAGCAGGTCGACACCCCGCGCAACATGTACGACCGGCCGGCGAACCTCTTCGTCGCCGGGTTCATCGGCTCCCCGGCCATGAACCTGGTCGAGGTGCCGATCACCGACGGCGGTGTGAAGTTCGGCGAGAGTGTCGTGCCGGTGTCGCGGACCGCGCTGTCGGCGGCGGCCGACGCGGGCGACCGCACGGTGACGGTCGGCGTGCGGCCGGAGCACTTCGACCTGGGCGAGGAGGGCGGCCTGGCCGTCACGGTCAACGTGGTGGAGGAGCTCGGCGCCGACGGCTACGTCTACGGCACGGCCGAGGTCGGTGGCGTGCAGCGGGACCTGGTCGTGCGGGTGAACGGCCGGCAGGTGCCGGAGAAGGGCTCCACCCTGCACGTGACGCCGCGCTCGGGCGAGACCCACGTGTTCTCGACGTCGTCGGGCGAGCGCCTCTCCGACTGACGTCCTCGGCAGGGGGGTTCGGGTGCCGTGCGGCGCCCGGGCCCCTTTTCCGTACGTGGTCTCTTCCGACAATTACCCCGGCACAGTGGGGGATTTCGAGCCGTGTACGTCAACGCGCTATTCGAAAAGCCACGTCGAACCGTCCCCCGACAGGGTGACTGAATGTCGCCCAATCCTCACCGAGCGCTACTCTCGCCCTCGTGACCCACACCGCTCGCCGTATCGGCCGTTCCCTCGCCCTGGTCCTGCCCGTCGTCCTGGTCCTGTCCGGGACCCTCGCGGTCACCATGGTCCCCTGGGCCGACAACACTCCGTCCCAGATCCTGACCGCTTCCGCCGAGAACGTCTCGGTGCCCGCGAAGCCGCTCGCGCCGCACGAGGTGCTGCGCGACAAGCTCCTTGGCGAGCTGCAGCAGGGCCGGGAGCCGGGGGTGGTGCTGACCCACCTCCAGCAGGAGGTGGACAAGCGGCCGTCGACGCTCGCCGCGCACTGTGTGGGCATCGCCCGGGCGCTGGGTGAGGCGGCGGTGAAGGCGTACGGTCCGACGAGGGCCCAGTCCTACGCGCGGCCGGTGTGCGACACGGCGTACGCCACCGGGGTTGCCGCCGCGAGCTGACGGCCCGGTCCGGCCGGTGTGCGGGGGTGGGGCTCCCTAGGCTGCGGCCATGCCGGCTCCTTCCCCGTCTTCCCCGTCGCCTTCCGCCTCGTCACCTTCCTCGTCGCCTTCCGGCTCGTCGCCTCTCCCGCCTTCCGCTCCCGCTTCCGTAGAGTTCTCGTCCGCTTCCGCAGCCGCGTATCCGGCCGCGCCGGTCCAGGCGATCGTCCTGGCCGGCGGCCAGGGTTCGCGGCTGCGGCCGTACACGGACGACCGGCCCAAGCCGATGGTGGAGATCCCGGGGACCGGAGTGCCCATCATCGGGCACCAGTTGGCCTGGCTGGCCGCGGAGGGCGTGACGGATGCCGTCGTCAGTTGCGGGCATCTGGCCGGGGTGCTCCAGGAGTGGCTGGCGGGGGCGCGGCTGCCGTTGCGGGTGGCGACGGTGGTGGAGGAGGAACCGTTGGGCCGGGGTGGGGGGTTGAAGTACGCGGCTGCGCGGCTGCCGTTTCCGGACCGGCCGTGGTTCGCGACGAACGGGGACGTGTGGACCCGGTTCTCGCTGCGGGAGATGGCGGCGTTCCACGCGGAGCGGGGGGCGGTGGCGACGTTGGCGCTGGCCCGGCCGCGGATTCCGTGGGGGGTGGTGGAGACCGACGGGTCCGGGCAGGTGCTGGATTTCGTCGAGGCGCCGCGGTCGCCCTATCCGGTCAATGCCGGGGTGTACGTCTTCGATCCCGGGTTCGCGGCGCTGCTGCCCGATGTGGGTGACCACGAGCGGACGACGTTCCCGCGGCTGGCGCGGCAGCGGCGGCTGGCGGGGTTCCCGCTGCCGCAGGGGGCGTTCTGGCGGGCGATCGACACGGTGAAGGACCTCGCGGAGGCGGCGCGGGAGTTGGGCGCCCAGGCGGGCGCCTGAGGCTTCCTGGCGGGGCTGTCACACGCGTCGCTGTCATGCGCCTCGCCTGTACGCGCCTCGTCGGTACGCGCCCCGCCGGTACACGCCTCGCCGGCATACGCCGGGGCCGTCATGCAGCAGGGCCCGGTGCGCGGGGTGCGCACCGGGCCCCGTGGGGTGGGACGGGGGGTCAGCCGAGGAGGCCGCCGACCAGGCCGGGCTGGCTGCTGGGGGTGCGGCTGCTGGTGGTGCCGGAGGAGGTGCTCGGCGCCTTCTGCGGGGCGGACTGGCGGGGCGTGCTGCTGGTACGGGGTGCCTGCTGGCCGGTGGTGCCGCGGGTGGCGGTGGGGGACTGGGAGCCGGTGGTGGCGCGGTCCGTGGTGCCGGGGGCGGTGCGGCCGGGCTTGGCCGGTTCCGACGGCTTGGCGGAGGGCTCGGCCTGGGTGGTGGGCGGCCGTTCCTGCTGGGCGGGCTTGCGGGAGGCGGGGGCCTCCTTGGGGAGGGGCTGGCCGGGCAGGTAGTTGGTGGGGGCCTGGCCGGGGCCGGGGACGGTGACCACGGTGGTGGAGCGGACGGCTCCGCCGAGCAGTGAGCCGATGAGGAGGGTGAGTCCGCAGACGACGGTGGCCATCACGGCGCCGCGGCGCAGGACCCGGCTGCGCAGCTGCCAGACCTCGGAGCGGGGGCCGAGGGTGCGCCAGGCCTCGCCGGCGAGGCGGCCGTCGAGGGAGTAGACGGGGGCGCCGGCGATGATGAGCGGGCTCCAGGCGGCCAGGTAGATGATGTCGGGCGCGTCGTAGGCGGGGACGGTCTTCCAGCTGACGGTCATCAGGAGGGCGGCCGAGAGCAGGGCGCCGATGCAGGCGGCGACGCGCTGCCAGAGGCCGAGGACCGTCAGGACGCCGACGACGACCTGGAGGAAGGCGACGCTGAGGCCGGCTCCGACGGGGTGGGCGAGGGCGAAGTCGCGCAGCGGCTCGGCCAGGGCCCAGGGGTGCAGGGTGTGCAGCCAGGTGACCATGGAGCCGCGTTCGCCGCCGTCGAAGTAGACGGGGTCGCACAGCTTGCCCATGCCGGCGTAGATGGAGATGAAGCCGAGGAAGATGCGCAGCGGCAGCAGGACGACGCCGAGGTTCATGCGGCGGCCGGGGTAGTACGAGGCCTGGGCGCGGGTGTCGGCCTGGGGCCGGGCGGCGCGGTCGGTGCCGGGTGGGGCCTGTGCGGGCGGGCCGCCGTACGGGTCGCGTACGGGGGGCAGGGTGCGGGTGTCGTCGGGGTCGCCGTAGGTGCGCTGGCCGATGACGGTGGGTGTGGGCAGGGTGTCGGCGGCGAGGTCGTGGGCCAGGTCGACGCGGGGGATGACCTGGGTGGCGCCGCCGTCGTCGAACTGGTCGTGGCCGCGGCCGGAGTCGCGTACGGCCTGGAGCAGTCCGCCGGTGGCGGCGGCGTCTCCGGGGCCGGTGCGGCCGGACCATACGACGGGTGCCCTGCGGCGGGTCGCGCCGGCGGCGGCTGCGACGGCGCCGCTGAGGGCGGGGACGCGGCCGGGGGCGCCTGCGGGCTTGACGGGACGCGCGCTCGGGCTCGGTGCGAGCCGCACGCGGAAGCTGGCGTGGTTCACGATGACCTGTGCCGGGTCGCACGGCACCTTGACCATGCTCAGCGCAGGCTGGTCGTCGAACCGGGGCGTTCTGGTGTCCACACTCATCTAACCGAGTGATCAGTGTTTAGGACACTGCCTTGACGGCGGGGATGTGTCCGAGGCCCGTCAAGGCATGTTTTCCGGCCATCCGGCGTAGCCCGTGTCGCCCCTGGGCGGGGCGGCACGGGCGGCGGGGTTTGCGGGTGGGCGGGCCCGGCCGGTCGGGGCCGTCGGGTCCGTCACCCGGGTGGCTGCGGCTGGTCGGGCGCTCCTGTCCGCCCGCACCCGGGTGGCTGCGGCTGGTCGGGCGCTCCTGGCCGCC
>NZ_WTFF01000126.1 GCF_019400985.1 Streptomyces bambusae | reverse complement strand
ACTTGAAACTACATCATGATGCGCTGACGTGCTCGCAGATGTGACCCAGCCATGCTATACCCCGGGGTAAGCTGTGCGGAGGCGTCGAAGTTTTAAAAGAGAGAGGAGCTGGACCCGCCGGACCTGCCGGGGCCCGGCCGGGGCGTGCTGCGGTACGCGGACGGGCGGATGGTGCCGTTCCAGGGCGGCCGGGTGACCGGGCGGATCCCGCGGACGGCGACCCAGAGGCCGACTGTGGTGCCGGTGGAGTGGGACCGGATGGGCGATCCGCCGGCCCGCCGTCCGGTGCGCGAGCTGGGCAACGGCCCGACCGACCTCGCGCTGCTGGCCAGCGCCCTGGACCGGGCCTCCCACCTGGTCTCGGCGATACCGGTGCTGTTCCCGCCAGCCCCCTGACCGGCCCGCGCCGCGTTGTCCACCGTCATCCACTGTTATCCACAGGCGGTGACGCGGTATTGCGGGGGGTAGCCGGGTCGGCGTAGACCTGTGAGACAGGACACACCGCTGAGACAGGGCACACCACCGGCATCGGGGGGCACAACCATGCGCACGCAAGGCATCGGCCGTAGGACCACGCAGCGTATCGGCCGGACGACTCGGACCTGGACGGCGCTCGCCGCCGTGGGCGCACTCGCGCTCACGGGCTGCGGCGGAGACGCCGACGGTGACGGCTCGAAGGAGGACCCGCCTGCCGGTGGGTCGGGCACGCCGCGGGCGAGCGTGGAGTTACCGAAGCTGGCCGGGGAGAAGATCGAGGTCGCGGCCGTGTGGACGGGGCCCGAGCAGGAGAACTTCACCAAGGTCCTCAAGGAGTTCGAGAAGCGGACGGGTGCCACGGTCACCTTCGTCCCGGCGCAGGACCCGATCGTCACCTTCCTGGGCACGAAGGTGGCGGGCGGCCAGCCGCCGGACGTGGCACTGCTGCCGCAGGTCGGTGCGCTGGTGTCGGCCGTGCAGAACAAGTGGGCGCAGCCGCTGGGCCCCGAGGCGCAGGCACAGCTGGACAAGAACTACTCACCGGGCTGGAAGGCGCTGGGCGCGGTGGGCGGCACGCAGTACGGCGTGTACTACAAGGCCGCCAACAAGTCGCTGGTCTGGTACAACGCGAAGGCGTTCAAGGCGGCGGGCGCCCAGGTCCCCAAGACCTGGAAGGAGTTCCTGACCACCGCCGACACCGTGTCCGCCTCCGGGGTGCCCGCCGTGTCGGTGGGCGGCGCGGACGGCTGGACGCTGACCGACTGGTTCGAGAACATCTACCTCTCGCAGGCGGGCCCGGAGAAGTACGACAAGCTGGCCAAGCACGAGATCAAGTGGACGGACGACAGCGTCAAGCAGGCGCTGGCCACCCTCGCCGAGCTGTTCGGCCGCAAGGACTTCCTGGCGGGCGGCCAGAGCGGCGCGCTGGCCACCGAGTTCCCCAAGTCGGTGACGCAGACCTTCACGGGCGGTGAGCAGCCGGCCGCGGCGATGGTCTTCGAGGGCGACTTCGTGGCGGTCAACATCGCCCAGACCGAGGCCAGGATCGGCACGGACGCGCTGGTGTTCCCGTTCCCGGCGGTGGGGGCGAAGTCCCCGGTGGTCTCGGGCGGCGACGTGGCGGTGGCGCTGAAACCGTCGAAGGGGGCGCAGGCGCTGCTGACCTTCCTGGCCTCGCCGGACGCGGCGGAGATCCAGGCCCGCCAGGGCGGTTTCGTCTCCCCGAACAAGGCGGTGGACTTCGCGGCCTATCCGAACGACATCCAGCGCGACATAGCCAAGGCGCTGATCGCGGCGGGCGACGACTTCCGCTTCGACATGTCGGACCAGGCCCCGGCGGCCTTCGGCGGGACGCCCGGCGCGGGCGAGTGGAAGGCGCTGCAGGACTTCCTGAAGAACCCTGCCGACATCGCCGGGACCCAGGCCCGGCTGGAGGCGGACGCCGCCAAGGCCTACGGGCGCTGACGCCGTGGCCGGCGAGACGTTGGCCGGCCCGCCGCGCCCCCGCCCCGCCACGGGCGGCGGCGGGTGGCGCGGGCGGGCGGTGGCGGCGGGGTTCCTGCTTCCCGCGCTGGTGCTGCTCGGGGCGCTGGTGGTGCACCCCATCGGCTTCTCGCTCTACCGCAGCTTCTTCGACCGCTCCGGCGAGAGGTTCGTCGGTGTGGCCAACTACCAGGAGATCTTCGGAGACGAGACGATCCGCACCGCGCTGCGCAACACGCTGGTGTGGGTGGTGCTGGCGCCGACGACGGCGACGGTCCTCGGCCTGATCTTCGCGGTGCTCACCGAGCGGGTGCGCTGGGGCACGGCGTTCAAGCTGGTGGTGTTCATGCCGATGGCCATCTCGATGCTGGCGGCGGGGATCATCTTCCGGCTGGTCTACGAGGCGGACCCGGACCGGGGCGTGGCCAATGCCGTGTGGGTCGGGGTGCACGACACCTTCGCGGAGTCCTCGGCGTTCCCCAAGGCCCGGCCGGGCCGGGACTCGCCGCTGGTCGCGGCGGGCGGCGGGGCGTATGTGACGAAGGAGCCGGTGCGGGCCGGGGTGCCGGTGCTGCTGCCGCTCGTCGGCGTGGCCCCCGACGCCCTGCCCGAGGGGACGCAGCCCGCGGCCGCGTCGGCGGCCGAGCCCGGCAAGGTGACGGGCACGGCCTGGCAGGACTTCACCCGCGGCGGTGGCGGGCGGACCAACGCGGTGGACGCGACCGAGTCGGGTTACGCGGGCATGCGGATCGAGGCGGTCCGCGACGGCAAGGTGGTGGAGTCGGTCCGGGCCCGTTCGGACGGCACGTTCACGCTGTCGGCGAAGGCGGACGGGGCGGTGCTGCGGCTGCCCGCGGAGAACTTCCGCGAGGCGTACGCCGGCGTGGACTGGCTGGGTCCGGTGCTGGTCACCCCGTCCGTCATCGGCGCCTACGTGTGGATGTGGGCGGGCTTCGCGATGGTGCTGATCGGTGCCGGGCTGGCCGCGGTGCCCCGGGAGCTGCTGGAGGCGGCCCGGGTGGACGGGGCCGGCGAGTGGCAGGTGTTCCGCCGGATCACGGTGCCGCTGCTGGCGCCGGTGCTGGCGGTCGTCCTGGTCACCCTGGTCATCAACGTCATGAAGATCTTCGACCTGGTCTTCGTGATCGCCCCCGGCTCGGTGCAGGACGACGCGAACGTGCTCGCGCTCCAGCTGTACCGGACCTCGTTCGGCACGGACGCCGACCAGGGCCTGGGCAGTGCCATCGCGGTGCTGCTACTGGTGCTGGTGGTGCCGGTGATGCTCTACAACATCCGCCGGATGCGCCGGGAGGGACGCCGATGACCGCCGCCACGACCACGACACCCGTGGCCACCGCCACGACGGCGCCGGCGAAGGGCGGCGCGGCCTCCCGGCTCGCGGCCCGCGCCGGGGGCGGGGCGGTCCGCGTCTTCCTGGTGCTGGCCGCCCTGTTCTGGCTGCTGCCCACGCTCGGGCTGCTGCTGTCGTCGTTCCTCTCCCCCACCGACCTGAACGCGGCGGGCTGGTGGCAGGCGTTCACCGCGCCGGCCCGGCTGACCGCCGCCAACTACGCGAACCTGCTGTCGAACGAGACGATCACCGGCTCGCTGCTGAGCACGGTGGCCATCACCGTGCCGGCGACGCTGCTGGTGCTGGTGCTGGGCGCGCTCGCCGGGTACGCCTTCGCCTGGCTGGAGTTCCCCGGCCGGGACTGGCTGTTCCTGGTCGTGGTCGGGCTGCTCGTCGTCCCCGTACAGGTGGCGCTGATCCCGGTGTCCGAACTCTTCGGCGCGGTCGGCCTGTTCGAGACCACGGCCGGGGTGGTGCTGTTCCACGTCGCCTTCGGGCTGCCGTTCGCCGTGTTCCTGCTGCGCAACTTCTTCGCGGAGATCCCGCGCGAGCTGCTGGAGGCGGCCCGGCTCGACGGGGCGGGCGAGCTGCGGCTGTTCGCCCGGGTGGTGCTGCCGCTGGGCGGGCCGGCGATCGCCTCGCTGGGCATCTTCCAGTTCCTGTGGGTGTGGAACGACATGCTGGTGGCCCTGGTCTTCGCGGACTCGGCGCACCCGCCGGTCACGGTGGCGCTCCAGCAGCAGGTGCGGCAGTTCGGCAACAACATCGACGTACTGGCGCCGGGCGCGTTCCTGTCGATGGCCGTTCCGCTGGTGGTGTTCTTCGCGTTCCAGCGGCAGTTCGTCTCGGGGGTGATGGCCGGGGCGGTGAAGTGACGCACGGAGGTGACGCTGTGTAACCCGATTGCCGCACTTGGCGTAACCAGCTGAGGGGCGGGCCGGTTCTCGGGTCATATGCCCGCTCATATGCCCGCGCCGACCCCTGGATGTGCCGTGCCCCGGTTCAGCGTCATCGTGCCCGCGTACAAGGTCCAGGAGTACCTCCAGGAAGCTCTGGACTCCGTCCTGTCCCAGTCGTGCCCGGATCTCGAACTGATCGCCGTGGACGACGCCTCCCCGGACGCCTGCCCCGCGATCATCGACGAGTACGCGGCCCGCGACCCCCGGGTCACCGCCCTGCACCTGCCGCACAACAGCGGCCTGGGCCCGGCCCGCAACGCGGGTCTGGCCCGGGCCAGAGGCGACTACGTGGTCTTCCTCGACGGCGACGACACCCTGGCGCCCGGCGCACTCCAGGCGATCGCCGACCGGCTGAAGGCCACGGGCTCCCCGGACGTGCTGGTCTACGACTACGCGCGCACCTTCTGGACAGGCGAGGTGGTCCGCAACCGGCTCGCGCACCGCCTCGCCGAGGACGGCCCGGCCAGCTTCCGCCTCTCGGACCGGCCGGGGCTGCTGGGCATGCTGATGGTGGTGTGGAACAAGGCCTACCGCCGCGACTTCGTCGAGCGCGAGGGCCTGCGCTTCCCGCCCGGCTTCTACGAGGACACGCCCTGGACGTACCCGGCGCTGCTGGCAGCCGAGTCGGTGGCCGTGCTCGACCGGGTGTGCGTGCACTACCGCCAGCGCCGGACCGGTTCGATCCTGACCACCGCCACCCGGCGCCACCTGGACATCTTCGACCAGTACGAGCGGGTCTTCGGCTTCCTGGACCGGCGCCCGGAGCTGGCGCGGTGGCGGCCGACGGTGCACCGGCGGATGGCCGAGCACTTCTGCGCCCTGTACGCCGACCGGCGCCGGCTGCCGCGCACCTGCCGGGCGGAGTTCTTCCGCAGGGCCTCGGCGCTGCTGCGGGCGCACCGGACGCACGGCTCGGTCCCGGTGTCGGCGACCCGGACCGACCGGCTGCGGCACACCCTCATGCGGTGGGGGGTGCGGCGCACCTACCGGGTGCTGTCGGTGCTGCGGGCGGCGGGCCTGGCGGCGGGCCGGGGCGCGGCCGCGGCCGGGCGGGGCCTGCGTGAGGCGGCGCTGCGGCTGCACTACCGGATCCAGCGGATGCTGCCGCTGTACCCGGAGCTGGCGGTGTTCAGCGCGTACTGGCACGGCGGCTACGCCTGCAACCCGGCGGCGATCGAGGCGAAGCTGCGGGAGCTGGCGCCGCGGATGCGGACGGCCTGGATCTGCGACCCGGCGCACACGGGCACGCTGCCGCCCGAGACGGTCCCGCTGCGGCCGGGCTCGGCGGCGTACTGGACGGCGCTGGCCCGGGCCACGTACCTGGTCACGAACGTCAACGTCGACCGTGCGCTGGTCAAGCGGCGGGGCCAGGTCCTCGTGCAGACCCAGCACGGCACCCCGCTCAAGCGGGTGGGCCTGGACCTCCAGGACCGGCCGGCGGCGACCCCGACGACGGACTTCGCGGGCCTGCTGCGCGGCGCGGACCAGTGGGACTACCTGCTGTCGGCGAACCGCCACTCGACCCTGGTGTGGCAGAAGGCGGTACCGGCGGCGTACACGACGCTGGAGTACGGCTACCCGCGCAACGACGTCTTCCACCGGGCCGGCCCCGAGCGGGTGCGGGAGCTGCGCGAGCGCCTGGGCATCCCGGCCGGCGCGACGGCGGTCCTGTACGCGCCCACGCACCGCGACTACCGGCGCAGCCGGCCCGAGCACCTGGACTTCGAGCGGGTGCTGCGCGACCTCGGGCCGCGGTTCGTGCTGCTGGCGCGGGCCCATCTGACCTACGGCACGGGCCCGATGGCGCGCGATCCGCACCCGCGGCTGATCGACGTCTCGGCGTACCCGTCGGTCGAGGAGCTGTGCCTGGCCTCGGACGCGCTGGTGACGGACTACTCGTCGCTGATGTTCGACTACGCGGCCCTGGACCGGCCGATGGTCATCCACGCGGACGACTGGGAGGCCTACGAGGCCGCCCGCGGCACCTACTTCGACCTGCGCGGCTGCCCGCCCGGGGTGGTGGCGCGCACCGAGGACGAGCTGGTGGACATCTTCGCCACCGGCCACTGGCAGGGCTCGCGCTCGGCGCAGCTGCGCGCGGCGTTCCGGGCCCGCTTCTGCGCCCTGGACGACGGGCACGCGGCGGAGCGGGTGGTCCGGCGGGTGTTCCTGGGCCAGACCGCGGAACTGCCGCCGTTCGTCCCGCTGGAGGACCGCCGCCCGGCCCCGGCCGCCTCGGCGACGGGCCCTGCCGCGGCGGGGACCGGGGCGCGCCTGGCCGGCCTGGGCGCGGAGCGGTGGACGTAGAAGAGCGGTGGACGTAGAAGAGCGGTGGACGTAGAAGACCGGTGGCCGTAGGCCGCCGACCGCCGTAGGCCGCTGACCCGCAGGGCCCCGGGCGGCGACGCCCGGGCGGCCCCGCTAAACCGTTTCGACGGGCCCCTGGTCCGCCCGCAGGCCCGCCACCACCGAGCGGGCCAGGCCGTCCAGGTACGCGGCCGGGGCCCCGTCGCGTACGACGACCTGGCGCCAGTACAGCGGGCCGATCGCCAGGTCCAGGGCGTGGTCGGGGTCGGTGCCCGCGGGCAGCTCGCCGCGGGCCACGGCCTCGGCCACGATGCCCTCGGCCATCCGGCGCTGCCCCTCCAGGAGCGCGCCGCGCACCGCGTCCGCGATCTCCGGGTTGCGGGAGGCCTCGACCAGCAGGTCCGGGATCACCGCCGACGCCACCGGGTGGCGCAGCACGTGCGACATGACCTCCAGCAGCGCCCGCACGTCCCCGTAGAGCGAGCCGGTCTGCGGGACCGGCAGCCCGTCCACGGCGAACGCGCCGATCAGGTCCAGCACCAGGTGCAGCTTGGACTTCCAGCGGCGGTACACCGCCGTCTTGCCGACCCCGGCCCGGCGGGCGATCGCCTCGATCGACATCCGCGAGAACCCCACCGCGGCGAGCTCCTCCAGCACCGCCGCGCGGATCGCCTCCGTCACGTCCTCGCGCAGGACGGCGGCCCCCGCCGGGGCGCGGCGGGCGGGCGGGGTGGCGGCGGAGTCCGTGGTCATGGACAGAGCATAGCCGGGCACGCCGCCACTCCCCCGTCACGACGATACGGTTGCGTTCCGACGCACACGCCCCTACGCTCGCCGTAGCGACGATACGGACCCGTCCCGACGAAGAGTCGGCACACACGGGCGCCCATGCACACACCCCGGCGAAAGCGACCCCCGTGACCACGACCCTGACCGAACCGGCGGCGGAGCGGCTCAGCCCCGCCGAACTCGCGGCCGCCCACGGCCTGACCGTCAGCGGCGCCCGCCCCTCCCTCCCGGAGTACGTCCGGCAGCTGTGGAGCCGGCGCCACTTCGTGACGGCCTTCGCGACGGCCCGCATGGCCGCGACATACAGCACGGCCAAGCTGGGCCAGGTCTGGCACCTGGTGACCCCGCTGCTCAACGCGCTGGTCTACTACTTCATCTTCGGCATCATCATGAAGGCCAGCCACGGCGTCCCCGACTACGTGCCCTTCCTGATCACCGGCGTCTTCGTCTGGGACTTCATCGGCAGCTCCGTCAACGCCGGCACCCGCGCCATCCACTCCAACATCGGCCTGGTCCGCGCCCTGCACTTCCCCCGCGCCAGCCTGCCCATCTCCACCGTCGTACAGCTCTTCCAGCAGCTCATGGTGACCATGGCCGCCCTGGCGATCCTCCTGCTCACCTTCGGCCAGCTGCCGACCCCCAGCTGGCTCCTGGCAGTCCCGACCCTGGCACTGATGGCGGTCTTCGCGGCCGGCTGCGCCATGGTCATGGCCCGGATCGGCAGCAAGATGCCCGACGTCAGCCAGCTGATGCCCTTCGTCCTGCGGACCTGGATGTACTCCTCCGGCGTCATGTGGAGCATCGACCAGATGCTGGCGAACGACGCCTTCCCGCACTGGGTCTCGGTGGCACTCAAGATGAACCCCGCCGCCGTCTACATCGACCTGATGCGCTTCTCGCTCATCGACACCTTCCCGGCCCACGCCCTGCCGCCCCACGTCTGGGCGGTCGCGGCCGGCTGGGCCCTGCTCGCCGGAGTCGGCGGCTTCATCTTCTTCTGGAAGGCCGAGGAGGCGTACGGCCGTGGCTGACACGCGCGTTCCCACCGTCATCGCCGACGACGTCCACGTCGTCTACAAGGTCCACGGCGCCGGCAAGGGCAGGGGCAGCGCCACCGCCGCCCTCAGCCGGATCTTCTCCCGCGGGAAGGCCGAGAAGGGCGTGCGCGAGGTGCACGCCGTACGGGGCGTGAGCTTCACCGCGCACAAGGGCGAGGCCATCGGCCTCATCGGCTCCAACGGCTCGGGCAAGTCCACCCTGCTCAAGGCCGTCGCCGGCCTCCAGCCGGTCGCGGCCGGCAAGGTCTACTCGCACGGCCAGCCCTCCCTGCTCGGTGTCAACGCCGCCCTGATGAACGACCTCACGGGCGAACGGAACGTGATCCTCGGCGGCCTCGCGATGGGCATGACCAAGCAGCAGATCCGCGAGCGCTACCAGGAGATCGTGGACTTCTCCGGCATCAACGAGAAGGGCGACTTCATCTCCCTGCCCATGCGCACGTACTCCTCGGGCATGGGCGCCCGCCTGCGATTCTCCATCGCCGCGGCCAAGGACCACGACGTCCTGATGATCGACGAGGCCCTGGCCACGGGCGACGCCGCCTTCCAGCGCCGCAGCCAGAAACGCATCGAGGAACTCCGCGCCACGGCGGGCACGGTCTTCCTGGTCAGCCACTCCCTGTCCACGGTCCGCGAAACCTGCGACCGAGCGATCTGGCTGGAACGGGGCGAGCTCCGCATGGACGGGCCGGTGGGCGAGGTCTGCGACGCGTACGAGGCCTTCACGAACGCCTGAGAACCTGAGAACGCCTGAGCGCCCTCAGTCCAAGGCCTTGCCGAAGTGGAAGGCGATGACACCCATGCGCTCGCGGAAGTAGAAGCGATGGGCCTCGGCCCGCTGCGTTCCGGAGTCGAGGTCCAGCAGGCTGCACCCCGCGGCCCGGGCCCGCTCCTCCAGGTAGCCGAGCAGGGCCCGCCCCACACCGCCGGACCGCGCGTGCGCGGCGGTCACCAGGTCGTCCACGTAGAGCTTGCGGCCATCGACGGTGTTGGCCATCAGGCGCCACCCGGCCGCCCCGACGCACGTCCCGTCCGCGTCGTACACGGCGGTGAACCGCAGCCCCTGCGCATGGCCTTCCGCGTAGACCTCGCCCAGCAGGTCGGCGGTGAGATGCGGACGCAGTTCGCGCAGCACCGGGAGCATGTCCTCAACCAGCCGCTGGTCCCCGGGCTCCAGGTCGATGATCTTCATACGAGCACCGTAACGGCCCACTAGCTGCCCGTACCAAGCTTTTGTACGGGTTCACGCTCTGGACAGGGCCGGTCACGGCACGTAACGCTGAGTGTCATGGTGAGCGAGGACAGTGACAGCGCGCATCTGCGCGAGTTCGGCCAGATCGTCAAAGGCTCCAGGAAGCGCATGCACCTAACACAGGAGCAACTGGCCGTCGAGATGGGTTACTCCGTCGAATACGTGGGCTCCGTGGAGCAGGGCCGACGGCACCCGTCGGCAAAGTTCGTGGCCGAAGCGGAACACGCGCTCGACGCATACGGAGTGATCCGCGTGGCGGCGAAACGGCTCAACAGGGAGCGAGGATTGGCTTCTTGGTTCCACCGGTGGGCGGAACTGGAGGAGAGGGCCGTCGCCCTCAACACGTACGAGTGCCGACTCGTACCGGGGCTGTTACAGCCGGAGTCGTACGCCCGGGCCATCATCGAGAACACTCCGCCGCCTACGACGTCGGACGGCGTGGAGGCCATGGTCACGGCCCGCCTGGAACGACAGAAGCTGCTCCAGCGCGTGCCCCTGATCGCCTTCAACTTCATCATCGAGCAATCGGTGATCGAGCGGCGGATCGGCGGGCCGAAAGTGACGCGGGAGGTAATCGACCGGCTGCTGGAGTGCGCGAAGCTGCCCAACGTAGACATCCAGATCATGCCCACGGTCCAGCCCAAGCACGCGGGTACCGACGGCCCGTTCCAGCTCCTCGAAACCGAGGAACACGAGTGGCTGGGGTACACCGAGGGACCCAAGATGGGCCAGGTGATCAGCTCCCCGAAGGACCTCAGCACCCTGCACCAGCAGTATGCAAAACTTCGCTTCCAGGCCCTCAACCCGGCGGACTCCGTGGGCCTGTTGGAGCGAATGCGAGGATCTCTGTGAACTGGTTCAAGAGCAGCTACAGCAGCAGCCAGGGCGACAGCTGCGTGGAAGTCGCGCTCTCCTGGCACAAGTCCACGTACAGCAGCGGTGACGGCGACAACTGCGTAGAGGTCGCGCCCTGCGCCGACACCGTCCACGTCCGGGACTCCAAGGTCAAGGCCGGGCCCGAGCTGGCCCTCACCCCCCAGGCCTGGACGCGCTTCCTGGAGCACGCCACCGCGTAAGGCGACCCCCACGACGCGAGGCCGCAGCTCGAAGGAGCTGCGGCCTCGCCGTCTCGGCTAGCTGGCTGCCCGGCTGCGCCTGAGGGCGTAGAAGGTGATGCCGGCGAGCACCAGGACCCCGGCGCCGATGCCGATCGGGAGTGCGAGCCGGCCCACGGGCGAGGCGTCGTCCTTCGCGGCAGCGGTCGGGCTCGGGCCCTGCTTGTCGGAGCCGTTCGCGCCGGGCTGTGACGGGCCCTGGGCGGTGTCGTCGCCGAAGTGGAACACCGGGCTGTTTCCGGAGCGGGGTGTGCCGGAGATGTCCACGGTCAGCGAGATCGGTACGACGATGCCCTTCGCCTTGGCGTGCGGCTCGGCGACCTGCGCCTGGATGTAGTACGTGCCGGGCACGTCGTATCCCTTGGAGTCGGAGCTCTTCGCCTCGTCCTGGTCGGTGACCTCCCAGGGCCCGCAGACCCGCTCGATGTGCCCGGTCCTGCCCGCGAGGAGCTCGGTCAAGCGGTTGTCCTTGTTGCACTGCGTCGACTCGCGCTGGGCGTTGTAGACGGTGACGGCCCACCCGGCGGTGGCGGAGTCGGGGAAGTCGGCCGGGATGTCCACGCCGGCCTTGACCGTCAGCTTCTGGCCCGCCTTCAGCTCCACCCGCCAGAAGGGGGCCTCGCCGACGGCGATGGACTGCCGGTGGGTGCCCGGTCCTATCGGGGTGGCGCTGTTGAAGGAGAAGCCGCCCTCGGCGTCGGCCCCGGTGCGGGGCTGCGGAGTCCGCGCGCCCGCCCCCTGGGTGGTCTTGTCGGCGATGCCGACGAGGAGCTCGACGGGCATCGGCTTGTCGCCGGACTTGGTCACCTTGTTCTCGACCACGATGCAGCCGGTGTCGTCCGGCGCGGGCGTCTCGTTGCCGGATCCGGGCTTGCTGCGGCCTCCGGTGGAGATGATGTTCGCCCACCCCATCGACTGGTCGAACTCCCGCAGCCAGGCGCGGGGTTCACCGTCGCCCGGCGGGCCGGCCGCGACCGTGATGATGGAACCGCGCGAGTACCCCTCCTCGGCGACGGCGGTGGCGCTCACCTGGAGCCGCTGGTCCGGCCGCTTCTTGACCTTGTAGTAGAGGTCGCGGCCGCCGGTGAACCTGTCCAGGTACTGGCCGGGCGTGACCAGCGGGGCGTCCTGGCAGCCGGCCAGGGAGCCCGCGACCGGCTTTCCGGTGGCGTGGTAGGTCCGCCACCCCTTGCGGAACAGGGTGCCCAGGTTGGCGGTCAGCGAGTCGGCGTCCTCGGCGTCCGCGTACGACCCGCCGGTCGCGTCGGCGATGCACTTCAGCTGCGTACGTGCCGAGGAGGGCGTCCGGAACCCGACCACGTCCACGGCGAGGTCGATTCCCTGCGCCTTGAGCTCGCGGGCCACCTCGCACGGAGGCGGCGGCGCACAGGTGTCGTCGCCGTCCGAGACCAGGACGATGCGGCGCTTGCCGCTCGTGCCGAGGTCCTTGGCGGCTTCGCGGAGCGAGACGCCGATCGGGGTGAACCCGACCGCCTTGAAGCCCGCGACCCGCTGCTTGGCGTCGGCACGCGCCGCCTTGTCCATCGGCGTGACCGGCAGGACCTGCTGCGTGTCGGCGCAGCCTTGCTTCTTGTCCTGTCCGGGATACGTGGCGCCGTAGACGCGCAGTCCCAGCGGGGCCTGTTCGGGGGCGGTGTCGATGATCCGGGTGACCGCCTGCTTGGCGGCGGCGAGGCGCGTCTGGCCGCCGGCGTCGTTCTCGTTCATCGACCCGGACAGGTCGAGGACGAGGTCGATCCGGGCAGGGTCCGGGGCCTCGGGTGATGCGGGGGAGGCGCTCGCGGTCGCCGCCGGCGACAGCAGCGCGCCGAGCAGCAGCACGGAAACAGCGGCGAGCACGCGTCGTCGGCGTGGTCTTGAATACATGAAGGTGATCTCCAGGAGGTGTACCTGTCGGTCTCTTGGCATGCGCCGGTCACGGAAGGGGACGATAAGCAGATGCGAATGGTTCCATGATCCTGACGGCTGGCACAGCCCTGGCACCTCTGGCGCGGCGGGTGGAGGAATCGTTCCGATCGCAACCCTCTGAACGCAACCCCCTGAACGCAACCCCTGAACACAACCCTCTGAACGCAACCCCTGAACACAACCCTCTGAACGCAACCCCCTGGACACGCCAAGGCCCCGGCCCCCGGACGGAATCCGGGGGCCGGGGCCTTGGCGTTACGTCGGCCTGCCGACGACGGCCGCGCGGCCGCGGCCGCTAGGCGTGGGCCCGCAGGAGCGAGCGCATCGTGCGCATGGCGACGGAGAGGTTCGCCAGGTCGAAGTCGTCCGAGCCCCGGATCTCGTCCAGGGTCGTCCGGGCCCGGCCCAGGAGCGCCGCGTTCTTCTCCTCCCAGGCCTGGAAGCGCTGCTCGGGAGTCGACTGGCCGTTGCCCACCGACAGCACGTCCGCCGTGAGGGCGGCGTGCGCGGCGAACAGGTCCTCGCGGATGGCGGCGCGGGCCATGGACTGCCAGCGGTCGGAGCGCGGCAGCTCGATGATCCGGTCCATCAGCTGGCTGATGTTGAGCCGGTCGGCGAGGTCGTAGTAGACCTCGGCGACGTCCAGCGGGTCCTTGCCGACGCGGTCCGCGATCGCGACCACGTCGAGCGCCGGGAAGGCGGAGGAGAAGCCGGCCACCTTGGCGGCGAGCTCCTCGGGGACGCCCGCGTCCGTCAGCTCGTCCACGATCGACTGGTACCAGTCCAGGTCCGCGCCGCGCACCAGCTTGGGCAGATCCGACCAGACCTGCGCGACCCGCTCGCCGAAGAAGGCGATCGTCTCGGTGATCTGGAGCGGCTGCGGCCGGTTGTTGAGCAGCCAGCGGGTGCCGCGCTCGGCCAGCCGCCGCGAGTGCAGCCGGATGCGGGTCTGGACGTCGGCCGCGACCTTGTTGTCCAGGGCCTCGACGGCGTCCCAGACCTCGGCCAGGCCGAAGATCTCGCGGGCCGACAGCTGCGCCCGGACGATCTCCTCCGTGGAGGCGCCGGTCTCCTCGCGCAGGCGGTGCAGGAAGGTCGAGCCACCGGTGTTGACGGTGTCGTTGACCAGCAGCGTCGTGACGATCTCGCGGCGCAGCGCGTGGGCGTCGATCTGCTCGGGGAACTTCTCGCGCAGGGCGCCCGGGAAGTACTGGTGCAGCAGGGTGCGCAGGTACGGGTCGTCCGGCAGCTCGGTGTGGATGAGCTCGTCCGCCGTGGTGATCTTGGTGTAGGCGAACAGGACGGCCAGCTCCGGCTGGGTCAGGCCCCTGTTGTTGTTCAGCAGCTCGCGGATCTGCCGGTCGTTGGGCAGGAACTCCAGCGCGCGGTCCAGCTTGCCGTCCCGGCCCAGGCGGCGCATGAAGCGCTGCTGGGCGTGCAGCAGGCTCGGGGCCTGGGCGGTGCCGTTGGCCAGGGCCGTGTTCTGCGCGTAGTTGTTGCGCAGCACCAGCGTGCCGACCTCGTCGGTCATCTCGGCGAGCAGCTTGTTGCGCTGCTTGACGGTCATGTCCCCGTCGGAGACGACGGCGTTCAGCAGGATCTTGATGTTCACCTCGTGGTCGGAGGTGTCCACGCCCGCGCTGTTGTCGATGGCGTCGGTGTTGACCTTGCCGCCCTCGCCGCCGGCGCCGGAGCGGGCGAACTCGATCCGGCCCAGCTGGGTCAGGCCCAGGTTGCCGCCCTCGCCGACGACCTTCACGCGCAGCTCGGAGCCGTTGACGCGGATGGCGTCGTTGGCCTTGTCGCCGACGTCCGCGTGCGTCTCGGCCGTCGCCTTGACGTACGTACCGATGCCGCCGTTCCACAGCAGGTCCACGGGGGCCTTGAGGATGGCCTGCATCAGCTCGGCCGGGGTCAGCTTGGTGACGCCGGAGTCGATGCCGAGGGCCTCGCGCACCTGCGCGTTGACCGGGATGGACTTGGCGGAACGCGGGTGGATGCCGCCGCCCGGGGAGAGCAGGTCGGTGTCGTAGTCGGCCCACGAGGAGCGGGGCAGCTCGAACAGCCGGCGGCGCTCGGCGTAGGAGGTGGCGGAGTCCGGGTGCGGGTCGAGGAAGATGTGCCGGTGGTCGAAGGCGGCGACCAGGCGGATGTGCTCGGAGAGCAGCATGCCGTTGCCGAAGACGTCACCGGACATGTCGCCGACGCCGACGACCGTGAAGTCCTCGGTCTGGGTGTCGTGGCCCAGCTCGCGGAAGTGCCGCTTGACGGACTCCCAGGCACCGCGGGCGGTGATGCCCATGCCCTTGTGGTCGTAGCCGGCCGAGCCGCCGGAGGCGAAGGCGTCGCCGAGCCAGAAGCCGTACGACTCCGCGACGCCGTTGGCGATGTCGGAGAAGGTCGCGGTGCCCTTGTCGGCGGCGACGACGAGGTAGGTGTCGTCCTCGTCGTGGCGGACCACGTCCTTCGGCGGCACGACCTCGCCGCCGACCAGGTTGTCGGTGATGTCGAGCAGCGCCGAGATGAAGATCTTGTACGAGGCGATGCCCTCGGCGAGCCACGCGTCGCGGTCCACCGACGGGTCCGGCAGGTTCTTGGCGACGAAGCCGCCCTTGGCGCCCACCGGCACGATGACGGTGTTCTTGACCATCTGCGCCTTGACCAGGCCGAGGATCTCCGTACGGAAGTCCTCACGGCGGTCGGACCAGCGCAGGCCGCCTCGGGCGACCTTGCCGAAGCGCAGGTGCACGCCCTCGACGCGCGGCGAGTACACCCAGATCTCGAAGGCCGGGCGGGGCGCCGGCAGGTCCGGGATGGCCTGCGGGTCGAACTTCATCGAGACGTAGGCGTGCGGCTCGCCGGCCGCCGTCATCTGGAAGAAGTTGGTCCGCAGCGTCGCCTTGATCAGCGTGAGGAAGGAGCGCAGGATACGGTCCTCGTCCAGCGAGGCGACCTGGTCCAGGGCCCCGTCCAGCTCCTCCAGCATGGCGTCGACGAGCTCGCTGCCGGCGGCCTGGCGGCCGGGCGACATGCGGGCCTCGAAGAGGGAGACCAGCAGGCGGGTGGTGTGGACGTTGTTGCGGAGGGTGTCCTCCATGTAGTCCTGGCTGAAGGTGGAGCCGGCCTGGCGCAGGTACTTGGCGTACGCGCGCAGGACGACGGCCTGCCGCCAGGTCAGCCCGGCGCTCAGCACCAGGGTGTTGAAGTTGTCGTTCTCCGCCTCGCCCGTCCAGACGGCCGCGAAGGCGTCCTGGAAGCGCTCGCGGGCGTCGTCGCCGATGTGGTCGCCGGCGGTCGGCATCCGCAGGCCGAAGTCGTAGACCCACGCGACCGAGCGGTCGGCGCAGCGCAGCTCGTACGGGCGCTCGTCGGTGACCTCGACGCCCAGGCGGTTGAGCACCGGCAGGACCGCGGACAGGGAGACCGGGTCGCCCGTGCGGTAGATCTTGAAGCGGCGCTCGCCGGCGCCCGCGCCGACCGGCTCGTACAGCGAGAGGGCGAAGTCGCGGTCGGTGCCGCGCAGCTTCTCCAGGTGCACGAGGTCGGAGACGGCGGCGCGCGGGGTGTGGTCGGACTTGTAGCCCTCGGAGAAGGCACCGCCGTAGCGGCGCAGCAGCTCCGCGGCGCGCTCCTCGCCGAGCTCGGCGGTCAGCGCCTGGTCGAAGCCGTCGGACCAGGAGCGGGCCGCCTCGACGAGGCGCTGCTCCAGGCGCTCGGCGTCGGCGTCGGTGAGCACGTGCAGCTCGGTGCCCTGCGGGACGCGGACGACGAAGTGGATGCGGGAGAGGATCGACTCGGTGTTCCAGGCGGTGAAGTCGACGCTGGTGCCGCCGAGCTCCTCCCGGAGGATGTCCATCAGGCGCAGCCGGACACCGGTGGTGAAGCGGTCGCGCGGCAGGTAGACGAGGGCCGAGTAGTAGCGGCCGTACTCGTCCTGGCGCAGGTACAGCCGCAGCCGGCGGCGCTCCTGCAGGTACAGGACGGAGGTGGCGATCTCGCGGAGCTTGTCGACGGGGGTCTGGAACAGCTCGTCGCGCGGGTAGGTCTCCAGGATCTGGAGCAGGTCGCGGCCGTCGTGGCTGCTCGGCGCGAAGCCGGCGCCCTCCAGCACCTCGGCGACCTTGCGGCGGATCACCGGGACGCGGCGCACGGACTCGGTGTACGCGGCGGAGGAGAACAGGCCGAGGAAGCGGCGCTCGCCGACCACGTTGCCGTCGGCGTCGAACTTCTTCACGCCCACGTAGTCGAGGTACGAGGGGCGGTGCACGGTGGCGCGGCTGTTGGCCTTCGTCAGGATCAGCAGCTTGTGCTCGCGGGCCTTGGCGCGGGCGTCGGCGGGCAGCCGGCTGAAGGACGGCGAGACCGGGTGGGCGTGGTGGTCGTCGCCGCTGTGGTGCGGGTCGGAGCGCAGGATGCCGAGGCCGGTGCCCGGGACGGCGGCGAGGGCGTCGCCGTCGACCAGGTTGTACTCGCGGTAGCCGAGGAAGGTGAAGTGGTCGTCGGAGAGCCAGCGCAGCAGCTCGCGGGCCTCTTCGAGCTCGTGCTCGCGCAGGTCGGAGGCGGTGGGCTCCTCGGAGAGCTGGTCGGCGATGCGCAGCGCGGTGTCGCGCATCTTCTCCCAGTCCTCGACGGCCTCGCGGACGTCGGACAGGACGCGCAGCAGGTCGGACGTGATCTGCTTGAGGTCGCCCTTGTCGGTCTCGCGGTCGATCTCGACGTGGATCCACGACTCGACGAGGGCGTCGTGCGGACGCGCGGTCCGCGGGCCGTGGGCATCGCAGTCGGGGCCGAGGATCTCGATCAGCTTGCCGGTGACGTCGCGGCGGACGACGACCTGCGGGTGGACCACGAGGTGGATGCCGCGGCCGACGCGGGAGAGCTCGTTGGTCACGCTGTCGACGAGGAAGGGCATGTCGTCGGTGACGACCTCGACGACCGAGTGGCTGGAGGTCCAGCCGTTCTCCTCGACGGTCGGGGTGTGGACGCGCACGTTGGCCGTGCCCTGCGGGCGCTTCTCTGCGAGCCGGTAGTGGGAGAGGGCCGCGCCGAAGACGTCGACCGGGTCGCGGTCGCTGAGGTCCTCGGGGGCGGTGTGCAGGTAGTAGCGCTGGAGGTAGTTGAGCACGGTGTCCTGGTCCGGACTCTCCGCCTGCTCGGACCCAGTCGGAAGTAGCCCCCCGGCCGGGCTGTTCTCAGCTACCCGTGCCGCCCGCGCGAGCAGCTCGGCCTTTGCTTCGTCCAGCTTGGTCTGCATGTCCTCATGGCTCCTGTCGCGCGCCGTTGCGTGACGTAGGTGAAGGAAGGAATGGCGTAGCGCCGCCGCCGCGATGCGGGAGGTGTCCGTCCGGAACCGGCGCCTGGCCGTCGAGAGAAGCGACCGGAAGGTAATCGGCCATGATCGGCACGGTGTTCCGGCAGCGGGGACCAGCGAGGGCCCGGGCACGGAGGTGCACCGGGCGCAGGCCAGGGGCAACGGTGCCCCCGATGACTATCGCGCTGATCACGGGTACAAGGCTATCTCGCCCTACCCCCCGCTCGTCATTCACTGCATCTGTACAAATCCTGGGCCGGAACTTTGACACTCTGGCCAGCGACGTGGGGCGCGCCGCGTGCCAGTACCTATTCGGCTACATATTCGGCCAGCTCGCGGGCTGCGCGGACGGCGTCGGCCAGGGTGTCCACGACGGGCACTCCGGCTGATTCCAGGCTTGCGCGGCTGTGCGAGCCGCCGGTGTAGAGCACGGCCCGCGCGCCCACGTGCGCGGCGGCCGTGGCGTCGTCCACGGCGTCGCCGATGAGGACCGTACGCGAGGCCGTCACGCCCGTCGGGGCGAGGGCCTGCAGATGACGTACGAGATGTCCCGCCTTCGACGTGTGCGAGGGGCCGGTACGGCCGTCGACCCGGACGAAGTGGCCCTCGATGCCGTGGGTGCGCACGAGCGGGACCAGGCGGTCGTGGGGCGCCAGCGACAGCAGGGACTGGCTGAGGCCCTGGCGCTGCCAGTCGGCCAGGAGGAGGGCGGCCCCGTCGGCGAGGCCGGCGTTCTCGGCGGCGGCCCAGTAGTGCCGGTGGAAGGTGTCGTCCATGACGAGCCACTCCTCCTCGGTGGGCAGCCGCCCCATGATCCGCTCGTAGAACTTCGGCACGGGTACGACGTACAGGTCGCGGTACTCCGCCAGGGTCAGCGGGGCGAAGCCGAACTCGGCGAAGGAGGCGTTCGTGGCGACGAGGACGGCGTCCACGTCGTGCAGGAGCGTGCCGTTCCAGTCCCAGACGATGTGCGGCGGGCCGGCGCTGCCGGCGGGCGGGCCGGCGGGTATGTCCACGGGGGTGTTCATGGGGGTGTTCATGTTCATGCGAGCAGCCCCGGGATCTCCTGGACGCCGAACCACAGCAGCTCGTGGTCCTCGGCGCCGTCCACGGTGAACTGCGCGTCGTCGTCCCCCGCGTCGGCGGCCGCCAGCGCGGCGGCGGCCGCGGTGACATCGGCCTCGGCGTCGCCGGCGTCGACGTGCACGGCGGCGGCGCGGGCGAGGCGGACGGGGTCGGCGAGGGTCACCTGGCCGAGCGTGGCCTCGTCCACGCCGGGGGTGGCGGAGGCGTCCTTGTCGGCGACGTCCACGGCCACGACGACGCGGCGGCGGGGCGCGGCGGAATCCGCGGCGATCATCCGCAGGGAGGCGAGGGCGGCCCGGCTGAGGGCGGCGTACTCCAGTTCCTCGATGTCGTCGGAGACGTACCACTCGCGCAGGCCGGGGGTGACGGCGTACGCGCGCAGCGGCGCGGGGCCCAGCTCGCCCGCCTTGTGCGCCTCGGCGAGCCCGGGGAGGGTCAGGGGGACGTACACGCGCATGGCCGGCTGCTTTCGGTAGTCGGGAACGCCCTCAGGATACGGCCCCGGACCCCGCCGGGGATTCAGCCGTACGGCGTACCCGGCGAGTAACCCTTCGGCGGTGCGGGCCCGCCGAGGGCACCGTCCACCGGGCGCCACCGCCCGGGCTTCCGCCCGCCCCGACCCCGACCCCGGCCACCCGGATAGGTGAACCTGCCCGCCACGGCCCTCCCCCGGCCCGGACCGTTGCGGAGCGTAGCCGCCAGCCGTAGAAGGTCACCACAAGTTACCGCCCGGTACTGCCCGGGCCCGACTTCCGCGGGGGCGACCACATGGACGACACGACGACGAACGCGACGACCGACACCGTGACGGACACCGTGACGGGCGCCGACCGGGTCCCGCGACAGACCCGCAGGCCGGCCGCCGGCAGCGGCGTGGCCCAGGGGACGGACCGGCACGGTCACGTAGCCCCGCCTCCGCCCCCGCTCGCCGGGGCGGGCGCTGCGGGCAGTGGCGGAGGCGTGGGGCCCGCGGCCCCCAGGGCCGTGCCG
>NZ_WTFF01000125.1 GCF_019400985.1 Streptomyces bambusae | reverse complement strand
GCAGGCGGCTCCACGCTCGGCTCCACGCCCGGCAGCGGCAGCGGCAGCGGCACAAGGGCCAGGTCCGGGAGCGAGGCCGAGGGTGCGGCCGCACCGCCGCCCCGCCCCGCATTCCGCCCGGTGACCATCCGCACCGCCCGGGACGCCGTGGCCGCGGCGGCGCTGTACCTGCGCTGGCTCGGCTTCCGCGACGTACGCCAGCCCGACGCGCGCCCGGTGCCCTCGGCGGCCGTGGACCTGCGGGCACCCGGCCTCGTGGCACAGGTGGACCCGACCACGGCGCCGGCCGGGCTGCGGGCGGTGGAGTGCGTCTGGCTGAACGGACTCACGGCGCCGACACCCGCCGCCTGTGTGTACTTCGCACTGGCGGGCTACACGGAGGCCGCCCGGACACGGGCGGACGAGCTGGGGATACCGCTGTTCGTCATGGACCTCACGGGCATGCCTCAGCCGGTCAACGACCCGGCGGAACGGCTGGCGGGAGGAGGGGCCTAGGCTGCTGGGAGGGTTCCGCAGCCGGCGTACCGGCGCGCCTACACTTGCCCACCTGCTGCACCTGCCGCCTGCCACCTGCCACCTGCCACCTGCCACCTGCCGAGGAGTGACGTCCCCGTGAGCCTGTACGACATCCCGCTGACCACCCTGTCCGACGAGCCCACCAGCCTCGCCGCCTTCAAGGGCAAGGCGATCCTGCTCGTGAACACCGCTTCGCAGTGCGGGCTCACCCCGCAGTACTCGGGGCTAGCCCGCCTGCAGTTCGCGTACGCGGAGAAGGGCTTCACGGTGATCGGTGTGCCGTGCAACCAGTTCGGCGGCCAGGAGCCGGGCACGGCGGAGGACATCCAGACCTTCTGCGCCACCGGTTTCGGCGTCACCTTCCCGATGCTCGAGAAGTCCGAGGTCAACGGCGAGAACCGGCACCCGCTCTACCAGGAGCTGGTCAAGACCCCGGACGCCGACGGTGAGGCCGGGGACATCCAGTGGAACTTCGAGAAGTTCCTGATCTCCCCCGCGGGCGAGGTCGTGGCCCGCTTCCGCCCGCGCACCGAGCCGGAGGCCCCCGAGGTCATCGCGGCGATCGAGGCCCAGCTGCCGACGGCCTGACCCGGTCCGCGCGTGGCCCGGTCCGCGCGTCGGCCCGTACGTGCGTACGCGCGTACGGGCCACGGGCGCCCGCCGGGTAAGGGCGGGCGGCCCGTACGGCCATGGGCCGACTGCCTGCCTCAGCGCAGGTCCGCCTCGTCGTACTCCTGCCCGGCCCCCTGAGCGGTGAGCTCGCGGAGCTGCACCCGGCGGATCTTGCCGGAGACGGTCTTCGGGAGCTCGGCGAACTCGATCCGCCGGATCCGCTTGTACGGCGAGAGCACCGCCCGGGAGTGCTCGAACAGCGCCTTCGCCGTCTCCGGCCCCGCCTCCCAGCCGGCGGCCAGGGCGACGTACGCCTTGGGCACGGCGAGCCGCAGCGGGTCCGGGGCCGGGACGACCGCGGCCTCGGCGACCGCCTCGTGCTCCAGCAGCGCGCTCTCCAGCTCGAACGGCGAGATCTTGTAGTCGGAGGCCTTGAAGACGTCGTCGGCGCGGCCGACGTAGGTGAGGTACCCGTCGGCGTCCCGCGCGGCGATGTCCCCGGTGCGGTAGACCCCGCCGGCCATCGCCTCGCCGGTGCGCGCGGGATCGTCGCGGTATCCGGTCATCACGCCCGCGGGACGCGGGGCCAGGTCCACGCACAGCTCGCCCTCGTCCGGGTCCTCCTTGCCGGTCACCGGGTCGACGAGCACGATCCGGTACCCGGGCGCCGGGCGGCCCATGGAGCCGGGCTTGACCGGGACCCCGGGGAAGTTGCCCACCTGGAGGGTGGTCTCCGTCTGCCCGAAGCCGTCGCGGATGGTCACGCCCCACGCCTGCCGGACCTGTTCGATGACCTCCGGATTCAGCGGCTCACCGGCCGCCACCGCTTCCCGGGGCGGGGTGCGCAGGGCTGTCAGGTCCGACTGGATGAGCATGCGCCACACGGTGGGCGGCGCGCAGAAGGAGGTCACGCCGCCGCGGTCCATCTCGGCCATCAGACGCCCGGCGTCGAAGCGGGTGTAGTTGTGGATGAAGACGGTGGCACCGGCGTTCCAGGGCGCGAAGAGGTTCGACCAGGCGTGCTTGGCCCAGCCGGGCGACGAGATGTTCAGGTGCACGTCGCCGGGGCGCAGACCGAGCCAGTACATCGTGGACAGGTGTCCGACGGGGTACGAGGCATGGGTGTGCTCGACGAGCTTGGGCCGGTCGGTCGTGCCGGAGGTGAAGTAGAGCATCAGCGGATCGGTGGCCAGGGTGATGCCGTCCGGCACGAACGCGGCGCCGCCGGCCGGGGTGCCCGTATCGCCCTGGCCGTCGTACAGGTCCGAGAGCCGCAGCCATCCGGCGGGGACGTCCTCCCCCGCGCCCGCGGCGATCCGGGTGTAGCCGCCGGGCACGTCGTCGAACTTGCCGGTGTCCTCGGCGCGGACGATGACGTGCCGGACCTGGCCGCGCTCGACGCGGTCGCGCAGATCGTGCGTACCCAGCAGCGGTGTGGCGGGGATGACGATGGCCCGCAGCTTCATCGCCGCCAGCATGACCTCCCACAGCTCACGCTGGTTGCCGAGCATGACCATGATCCGGTCGCCGGCGGCGACACCCTGCGCGCGCAGCCAGTTGGCGGCGGCGTCCGAGGTGGCCGACATCTGCGCGAAGGAGACCGCGCGGCTCGTCCCGTCCTCCTCGACGATGCGCAGCGCGTCGGTGTCGTTGCCGGCGGCGATGTGGTCGAACCAGTCGAGGGCCCAGTTGAAGCGGTCGGGGCAGGGCCAGGTGAAGCCGGCGTGGGCGCCGTCGTAGTCGCCGCGCCGGTCGAGGAGGAAGTCGCGTGCGGCAAGGAACTGGGCGGTGGCGTCCGGGTTCTTGTACGTGTTCGCGGTCATGGCAGGAATCGTGCCCCGTCCGGCCGGCCACCACCAGTGACCCACCGGCCGGGGCGGCGGGGAGGGCCGGCCGGACGGCGAACGACGCGAAGGGACAGCGTCGGTGGGTGTCACACGGCAACGGCCCCGAACTCCACGACCACCCGCTCCGCTTCGGTCATCGGCCCGCCCGCCAACAACTCGCCCTCCGCCACGATCTCCTCCTTCCGCCGCTCCCCCACCCCCTCGAACAGGTCGACGGTCAACCGAGCAGCCCCGCCCCCACCCTTGCCCTCCGCCTCCCCCTCGGTGAGTTTCCAGAGCCCGCCCAGGAACCCGTCGACGAGGAGCACGCGGTACGCCTGGTTCCCCTTCCAGGTGCGGCCCTTGAGGTCGGCCGGCACTACGCGGGTGCGGTCGGCGTGGGACAGGAGCAGGTTGTCGAACTCCGGCAGGAAGCGCGGCGGGGCCGGCGTGTCCTCGTCCGGCCGGGGCGCGTCCGGGAGGTCGAAGAGCTCGACCCCCTTCTCGTCGCGGAACGTCACCAGAGCAGGCCGCAGCCGCTCGAAGGCCGCCTTGAGCCGGGTCAGCCCGGCCCATGTCTGCATGTCCTGGACCGAGGCGGGGCCGAAGGCCGCCAGATAACGGAGCACGACCTCGTCCACGTACGCGCCGGCGTCCGTCCCCTGCCCGCCGACGCCGACGGGCCCGCCCCCGCCGCCCTGCCCGAGCCAGTGCTCCAGCGTGGTGAGCCGTACCTGGCCGCTACGCCCCCACACCCCGCGCGGGGTGACCTGGACCAGCGGCAGCCGGCAGCGCGCGGCGACCCCGAGGGACTGCGGGTCGGCGTCGGGCCAGTGCACCGCGAGCGCCTCGCGCAGCTCGGCCATGGTGCGCGGCGCCTCTTCCACGAGCTCGCGGGCCAGCCCCGCCAGCCGTACGAGGTCCACCCCGGCCAGGCCCTTGCGGAAGTAGTTCACCTCCCGGTCCCGCGCGGGCTGCACCAGCCCCCGCAGGGCCAGGGCGTCCTCGGCCGTATGGGTGTGGATGGTGGAGCGCATGGTCACCATCCGCACCACCTCGCGGGACTCCATGAGACCGGCCAGCTCGGCGGGGCGGAAGCCGGCGAGCCGGGCGTGGAGCTGGAAGTAGGGCGGCTTGACGTTCTGCGCCTGGAGTCCGACCAGGTGCGACACCGCGTCGCGGGCGGACAGTTCGGCGCGGCTGAGCAGCAGCTGGCGGGCGAGCGTGGCACGGTTCAGAGCGCGGGCGCCGAGCACGGCGTTCGTCGTGGAGGCCATACCCCCACGCTAGCCCCGCTCGCGGACACCTACTGTCCGCAATCCCCACCACGCACCCCCACCCATATACTCCTGAACACCACATTCCCCCCAGCACACCCCGGCCCCGGACCCCACACCCCACAGCCCACCCACCACCGCCGAACGCCACATCCCACAGCCGGACCCCAGAACCGACCACCCGACCCACCCATGACGGGGAGCTGACCTCGATGACGGAGCGCCGCAACCACCGCACCCCTCCGCCGGAGAAGCGTGCGGGCTGGCGCCGCTCCCCCTCCTCCTCCACTCCCCCGCCCGCGAAGCCCACCGCACCCAAGGCGGCTCCAACGCCGCACCCGGCCGAAGGGCACCGCAGCGTCGTCGACTCCGCCGTCTACCGCGACGGCCACCGGGTCGCCACCCCGGCCACCCTCGCCGAGACCTTCCGCCTGCTGCGCGAAGAACCGGACGGCATGGCCTGGATCGGCCTGCACCGCCCGACCGAGGACGAACTCCACTCCCTCGAAGCCGAGTTCAACCTGCACCCGCTCGCCATCGAGGACGCCCTGGAGGCCCACCAGCGGCCCAAGCTGGAGCGCTACGGCGACACCCTCTTCGTGGTCCTGCGCGCCGCCCGCTACCTCGACGCCCCCGAGGAGGTCGACTTCGGCGAGCTGCACGTCTTCGTCGGCCCGGACTTCCTCATCACCGTCCGGCACGGCGCCGCCCCCGACCTCTCGGCGGTCCGCCGCCGCATGGAGGACGCGCCCGAACTCCTCTCCCTGGGCCCGGAAGCGGTCCTGTACGCGATCCTCGACGCGGTGGTCGACGGCTACGCCCCCGTCGTCGAGGGAGTCCAGAACGACGTGGACGAGATCGAGACCGAGGTCTTCCGCGGCGACCCGGAGGTGTCCCGCCGCATCTACGAACTCTCCCGCGAAATGGTCGAGTTCCAACGCGCCACCCGCCCCCTGGTCGGCATGCTCCACGGCCTGATGGCGGGCTTCGCGAAGTACGGCACGGACGAGGAACTCCAGCGCTACCTGCGCGACGTGGCGGACCACGTGACCCACACCAGCGAACGCGTGGACGCCTTCCGCCAGGCCCTGACCGAAATCCTCACGGTCAACGCCACCCTGGTCTCCCAACAACAGAACGCAGAAATGCGCGCCCTGGCCGAAGCCGGCTTCGAACAGAACGAGGAAATCAAGAAGATCTCCGCCTGGGCCGCCATCCTCTTCGCCCCCACCCTGGTCGGCACCATCTACGGCATGAACTTCGAGGACATGCCCGAGCTGAAGTGGGCCGGCGGCTACCCCTTCGCGATCCTCCTGATGGCAGTGGTGTGCGTCAGCCTGTACGTCGTCTTCAAGAAGCGCGACTGGCTGTAGGCAGGGGAGCTGGTCCATCGACCGACGTCGCAGCAACGGGCAGGCCGCCCGTCCAGATGTGACGAATCGGTCTCGGATCGGGGGAAACGGCGCCCTGTTCCAGCAGAGGGGCTTCCCTGTTCAAGTAGCCGGAACCACCGCTGTAAGTGCTCTGCCAGGCCTCGGCCTCGGCTCTCGTACGCGCGCGGAACTCCTCGGAAGGTGCCACATGACCCAGCCCGCCACGGTGAGCCTGACCAAGGCGTCGCCCACGGTCTCACTTGACAAGCACGGGGTGACCTCAGGGCTGATCAAGGTCAACCTGAACTGGACATCACCGCAGGCTGCGGCCGGGCAATCGGCCCGCGAGCCCCGTGGCCTGTTCGGGCGGATACGGGCGTCGTTGCGGTCGGCCACGGCCAAGAACGTGGATCTCGACCTGGGCTGCATGATCCGGTGCACCGACGGCACCAAGACCGTGGTCCAGGCCCTGGGGAACGCGTTCGGTGCCGTGAACCGGTTCCCCTATGTCGCCCTGGACTCGGACGACCGGACCGGGGCCCGTGCGACCGGAGAGAACCTCGTCATCAACCTGGACCACCAGGCCGAGTTCCAGAAGCTCCTGCTCTTCGTCTACATCTACGACGGTTCCGGCGACTTCCGCGGCCTCGACGCGGTGGTGACCCTCACCTCCGACCGTGGCGACCGGTTCCAGGTCGACCTCGACGAATGCCCGCCCCAGGCGCACGCCTGCGCCATCGCCCTGATCAAGCGGCAGAAGGGCGAGCTCGTGATCGGGCGCGAGGTGCGCTGGTTCACCCCGCAGGACGGGCCCGGCGTCCAGGACGTGATCTCCCGGGCCTACCGGCTCGGCATGAAGTGGACTCCGGGAAGGAAGTAGCCACCCACCGCCGTCCGCCGCTCACCGCAACACCGGCGGACTCACCGTGCTTCGACCTCTGCTGTCAGCCGCGGGGCAAGGAGATCGATCGCTTCCTCCCAGGGGAAGCGGTCGGCCCCGCCGCCGGACTTCGGACGGTGGGGCTCGTAGCTGCCGATCAGCACGCCCATCTCCCGGAGCTCGTCGATGCTGCGCCGGTAGGCCCGGTGGGCGGCGAGCGCGGTGTTCACGTAGGGCAGCAGGACCGTGGGGACACGCATGCCGGGGGCTTCGCAGAGGATGCCGAGGGCCAGGTTGTCGGCGAAGCCCGCGGCCCATTTGTTGACCGTGTTGAACGTGGCCGGCGCGACCGCGATGGCATCGGCCCGCGGGTAGGACCGCGCCTCGCCGGGCGAGCGCCAGGCGGACCTGACCGGGTACCCGGTCTGCTCCTCGATCGCCAGGGTGTCGAGGAACTCGACACCCTGCGGCGTGGCGATCACCCCGACCTCCCAGCCCCGCTCCTGCGCTGCGGTGATCAGTCTGCCGACGTCGCCGGCGATCCCGGCGGCGCACACGACGGCGTACAGGAAGGGCTTGGACTGCGGCTCGGTCACGCGGGTACTCCCAGTCGGCGGCTGAAGTGGTGGAGCTCCGGCAGCGTACGTCGACGGTCCCGCGCGGCCATGTCTGCGACCAGCTCGCGGAGGCGGGACGGCGTACGTCCTGGGCGGCGCAGATCTCGGCGATCCGCAGGGCCTGGTAGCCGTCGGCCAGGCAGCCCTGCTGGGCGTAGGCGCGGGCGGCCTCGATCCAGAGTGCGGCACGTCGCTCAGGGACCGGGATGTGGCGGTGCATGAGCGGGCGGGCCGCGTCGAGGGCTATGCCCGCGTCGCCGAAGGAGACCGCCGCGCTGATCCGGTGAAGGGTGACGTTCGTCGGACTGACGTTGGCCCAGGCGTCCGGCCGGTCGAGGGCGACGTACCGGGCCACCTCCTCCGCTTCGGCGAGGAACTCCCCCGGTGGCGGCACGGTCGTCCGCGCGGCTCGCGGCCGTGGCTCCGCGCAGCAGGAGCAGCCCGAGGACGGCGAGGTGGTGCGGGGAGCGACGGTCGTACGAGCCGGTGAGATGGGAAGCGGTGTGCCGGATCAGCGTGACGACTTGTCCGGGGTGCCGGTTCGAAGCCACACACATCCGCACCGGCTCCGCCCTCATGGTGGCCGCCCTGAGCGCCCGCGGAATCACCACCCTCGGCGGAGTCGCCCAGCTGCGCCGGGGCCACGCCGACCTGCCCGGCAAGCTGATCCAGCTCGGCGCCGACAGCTGCGAGGTCGCCCCGTGACCGCGGACCGTTCGGTCCGGCAGGTCCTCGCCACCACGGACGTGCACTCCGCCCTCGGCGCCGGCGCCTCCTTCCTCGGCCACCTCCACGAGGCACGGTCTGACAGCCTGCTCGTGGACTGCGGCGACTTCTTCGAGGGCACCGGCTACTACCGGCTCGGCAAGGGCGCTCTCGAACGGGACGTCCTGCTCGGCCTGTACGACGTCATCGCCCCCGGAAACCACGGCTGGGCCCACTACTTCGAGCCCGCCCTCCACCAGCGGACCGTATGCGCGAACGCAGTCGACGGCTCGACCGGCACTCCGCTCTTCCGGCGCCTGCGCATCGTGGAGGTCGCGGGCCGGCCTACGGCCTCACGGGGGGTGATCGGGCTCCAGGCGTTCGACTCGATCCCGGTCACCCAACGGCCGGGGCAACGAGCCGTCGAGCCGGTGAAGGCCCTGCGCGAGCTGATGCTGGCGCACCACCACGAGGTCGACTCCTGGGTGCTCCTCAGCCACTCCGGCTTCGAGGAGGACCTCGGGCTCGCCGAAGCCTGCCCATTCCTGGACGTGATCTCCGCGGACCGCTGCCACAGCGATCACACGGGCCCCACACGCATCGGCAGCACCCTCGTCCTGAAGGGCCGCGAACGGGTCGGCGCACAGGGTGGCGACAGCCGCGTATGGACAGGAAGCCGCCGTTCCGACCCTGCGGTCTGCCTGTCGAGCCGGAGAATCGCCGGCTGGAGCCTCGCCCGGATCGCGCGTGTCCTGCCCGACCCGCCCGAACTGATTGACGGCGGATTCACTCCTTCCGGTAACGGAACCGTCTCACCGTCACGCTTCTCCCCCAGGACGGTTACGTAGGAGCACTCATTGAGCCAGGCCCAGGATCGACGGGCCGCAGCAGACAGGTGACACACATGCGAACCGAGGCCGCCAAGCGAGTCGAACTGGTCTTCTCCCTCTTCGACGCCAATGGCAACGGAGTCATCGACTCCAACGACTTCGACCTCATGACGGGCCGTGTTCTGGAGGCGGCGGTCGCATCGGACGACGGCGCCAAGGCCGCGATCCGGGCCGCGTTCCGCCGCTACTGGACGACGCTGGCCACGGAACTGGACGCCAACGGCGACGGTGTGATCAGCGTCGAGGAGTTCCGTCCGTTCGTGCTCGACCCCAAGCGCTTCGGTCCCACGATCACCGAGTTCGCCGAGGCGCTCGCCGCACTCGGCGACCCCGACAAGGACGGCCTGATCGAGCGCCCGCTTTTCGAATCGCTGATGACGGCGATCGGCTTCGAGAAGGCGAACATCCACGCGCTCTTCGACGCCTTCGGGCCGGACGCCAAGGACCGCATCACCGTGGCGACGTGGGCCGCAGGCATCAAGGACTACTACGCACCGGACATGGCCGGGATCCCGGGCGACCAGCTGGTGGCTGTCCGGGCCCTCTGACAAGGCCGGTCAGCGGCTGTCCCAGGACGGGGCGCTCGTTCATCATGGAACGACGCTCGCCATCCCGGGCGCGGGCCGGCAACCGCTACGACACAACCTGAGGGCGGGGCCTGCGGCAGGGCCCCGCCCTCAACTCCTGTGCTGTCGGGCAGTCGTTCCCGACAGCGGCGAAGCCCCGGGCCAGGTACGGGATGCCGAGGGACGTCGCCGTGAGTGCTGCCGACGTCATGGCCGGGGCTTGTGCGCGAACACCCACCGGTTTCCCTCCAGCGCATCGTTCGGCTCAGGGAGGGGGCCGCTTCCGTGTCGGCGGGTGAAATCGAAGGGCGTGTGCATCGAAGTGGACCAGCCCCTGGCCGTGAGGGCGCCCGCGGAGTCGGGTCGTGGTCCCGTGTCGAAGAGGTGGAGCAGGTCGATGCCGATCTGTTCTCGCGTCGCCGTGTAGACCGGGCTGTCGCGGTACGCCAGCAGGTCCTTCTCCAGCTTGGCCTCGAAGGCCAGAGCGCTGCCCGCGGTCGTCAGCCTGTCCACCGTGTCGATGAGGTACGTCTCGGCGGGGCCCGGCAGGTAGAAGAGCAGTCCCTCGGCCAGCCAGACGCTCGGCGCGGCCGGGTCGAAGCCGGCAGTGGTCAGCGCGGTGACCCAGTCCGCGCGCAGGTCGACCGGTACGGGGACGCGCTTCACCCTCGGGGCAGCCGACAGGCCGGTGAGCACCTGCTGCTTGAAGGCCAGCACGCCCGCCCTGTCGATCTCGAAGACCACCAAGTCGGACGGCCAGTCCAGCCGGAAGGCACGCGTGTCCAACCCCGCGCCCAGCAGGACCACTTGGCGGACGGACGTACCGACCGCCTGTAGGAGGAAGTCGTCGAGGACCCTGGTCCGCAGGCCGAAGTAGCGGGCGAAGCGCCCCCACAGCGGGTTATCGTCCCCGTCAGGGACCTGCTCGATGCGTACCGGCCAGTCGGTGCATGCCCGGGCGGCGCGCACGAAGTGTTCCGCGTAGACGTCCTGGGCCAGGCTGTCGTGGCGGTGGGTCTCGATCGCCCGTGCCGCGGCGACCAGGAGGGCGGTCAGGCCCACACCTCCGTCCACGCCTTCCGTATCTGTCTGCTGCGGGGCCGTGCCGGGCATGTTTCCTCCGTTGGCGGGAGTGGGGGTGCAGGGTGTGGGGTGTCTGCTTGTCGGATGGGTGGGTCCGCGGTTCCGTGCGCCCCGCTCATCGGCTTGTTCGCTCCGGGAGCAGGACGGGTTTGACCACGCGGCCCGCGTCGCAGTCGCGTTCGGCCTCGTTGATGTCGGCCAGCGGGTAGGTGCGGATCAGCTGGTCGAAGGGGAAGCGGCCGGCCTGCCACAACCCAGTCAGCCGGGGTATCAGCAGTCCGGGTACGGCGTCCCCTTCGCAGATGTGGCGGATGCTGCGGCCTCGGTCGAGGGTGCCCGGTTCGAGCGGCAGCGCGGTGTGGAGGCGAGCCACCAGGCCGAGGCTGCCGGTAGGGCGCAGCGCCTGGAGCGCGTTGTTGATGAGCGGGGCCGAGGCCGTGGTGTCCAGGGCGTACTGCGCGCCGCCGTCGGTCAGCCGTCGGATCCGTTCGGGCAGTCCAGCCGTTGCGGCGGGCAGTGGGATCGCACCGAACCGTTCGGCCAGGGCCAGTCGTTGGGGATGCCGGTCGACGGCCACGGTCAGGACGCCGGCGGCGGTGGCGGCCATCACCGCGGCCAGGCCCACGGCTCCGGCGCCGAGGACCGTCAGGGTGTCGCCGGGGCCTGCGCCGAAGGTGTTCAGCACGGCTCCGGCGCCGGTGAGGAAGCCGCAGCCGAGGGGCCCGAGCAGTTCGAGTGGCAGCGCCGGGTCGATCCGGACGGCGTTGCGGGCCGGGACGAGCGCGTATTCGGCGAACGAGGACTGGCCGAACCAACGGGGGGCCAACGCTTTCCCGGTCGCGTCGGTGAGCCGCGGCACTGCCTCCTCGCGTCCTCCGAAAAGGTTGAGGGAAGCGAAGGAGTCGCAGTAGGCGGGGGCCGCGCCGAGGCAGTTGTGGCAGTGCCCGCAAGAGTCGAAGCTCAGCACGACGTGGTCACCCACGTTGATCGCGGCGTCAGGGCCGCTGCCCGTCCGCACCACGACCCCGGCGCCCTCGTGGCCCAGGACGGCCGGGAGCGGGCTGCGGCCGGCGGATCGCCGGACCGCGAGATCGGTCCGGCACATCCCTGCGCCCGCGATCTCGACCAGGATCTCGCCCTCGTCGGGTTCCGTCCGCAGGGTCACCTCCTCGACCGTGAACGGGTCCTCGTGCGAGCGCAGTACGGCCGCCTGGAACCTCATCGTCACCCCTCCTGCGGGCGGTGGACGACGAACGGCCGGAGGTTTCCGTAGAGCCCCCACGGTCCGCCCGCGACGCCGACCCCGCTGTCCTTGACGCCTGCGAAGGGCTGGGCGAGGGACAGTTCGGCATGGTGGTTGATCCAGGCCGTGCCGCATTCGAGCCGGTCGGCCACGGCCTCGGCCCGGTCGAGATCGGTGCCCCAAACGGATCCGCCCAGCCCGAAGCCGGTGCCGTTGGCCGCGTCGACGGCTTCGTCGAGGCTCCTGTACGGAAGCACCGGCAGCACCGGTCCGAACTGTTCCTCGGTCACTACCGGACTGCCGGGCGGGACGTCGGTGAGGATCGTGGGGGCGAAGAAGTATCCCGGCCCGTCCAGCCGGTGGCCGCCGGACGCCACCCGGGCGCCGTCAGCCAGAGCCTGCTCCGTGATCTGTTCGACCCGGGCCAGCTGTGGGGCGTTGTTGACCGGTCCCAGCCGGGTTTCGGGGTCGAGTCCGGGCCCGACAGCGACCGCCTTCGCGCGCTGGGCGAGGGCTTCGACGACCTCGGCGTGGAGCCGGGCCGGGACGTAGACGCGTTTGACCGCCATACAGACCTGCCCGCAGTTGCGGAACGCCGCCCAGAACAGCCGGTCCGCGATCCGGTCCACGTCGACGTCGTCCAGCAGGACGGCGGCGTCGTTGCCGCCCAGCTCCAGGGTGACCCGGGCGAGCGAGCCTGCCGCCGCTGCGGCGACGGCCCGCCCGGTGGGCACCGAACCGGTGAAGGTGACGTGGCGGATGCCCGGGTGGGACGCGAGGCGGGCACCGAGGGGCTCGCGGCCCGTGACGACGGTCAGTACGTCCTCGGGCAGGACGGCGGCGAGGACGGACCCGAGCAGCCGGGTGGCGAGCGGAGTGAACGGCGACGGTTTGAGGACCATGGTGTTGCCCGCCGCGAGCGCGGGCGCGAACTTCGCCGCCGCGAGCTGGAGGGGAAAGTTCCACGGCACGATCGCGGCGACGGGCCCCAGGGGACGCCAGCGGATCTCGCTGTGCACGGGCCGGCCGTCGTCGATCCGGCGGGTCCGGGGGGCCAAGTCCGCGAAGTAGCGCAGGCGGGCCGCAGTACGGGCGACCTCCGCGCACGACTCGGCCAGGGGCTTGCCCTGTTCCCGGGTGAGCAGCCGGGCAAGGTCGTCGCCGGCCGTCTCCACGGCGTCGGCCGCGGCGCGCAACGCGGCGGTGCGGGCGGCGGGGTCCGCGCGCCAGCCGTGCCAGGCTCGCTGGGCTCGGACGATCACGTCGTCCAACTCGCCCGGTTGCTGGTCGGAGGCCTCGTCGAAGGTCTCCCCGGTGGCCGGGTCGACGACGGAGAAAGATACGGCCCGGCGTCCGGGGACACTGCGGGCCTCAGGCGTCTGCATGCCGGCGGTCAGTTCACGGCGGGGACGCCGACTGCGTGCTCCCGGGCGTGCCGGTCCATCTCCGCCCGGAAGGCCGCCACGAGATGCGGCTGGATCCGCCCGGTGTTGCGGTCGCCGCCTTCGCAGACCGCTCCCCGCACGCCCACGATGTCCGTGCCCATGCGGGTCAGCGGACCGAGGTCGGCCTGAGTGATACTGCCCGCGAGGGCAGCGAGCAGACCGGAGGCGTGGGCCAGCCGTACGAACTCGGCACAGACCTCCGGTGGAACGTGGTCGAACAGCCGCGTCCCGTCCTTAATAGCGGTGTCGAGCATGGCCGCGTCGGCACCGGAGCGGGCGGCGATGTCGGGCAGGGCGAGCGGGTTGACGCAGCCGATGCGGTAGGCGTCGGCGTAGCCGGAGGCGACGACGAGCGCGTCGGGGCGGTGGTCCTTCACCGCCCGGACGACCGCGCGCATGACCTCGATGCCCTGATCGGGCGTCGTGCATCCGTAGAGGCCGACCTTGATGTACGTGGCGCCGGAGACGACCGCACCGAGCGCGGCCTGCGCCACCGTGCCAGGCTTGTACGGGACGTCACCCACGGTGGCGGACACTGGCTTGTCCGCCGGCACCGCGTGGCGGATCTCCCTGATGACCCAGGGGAAGTTAGCTCCGAGCGAGCCCTCGTCGGGCTTCTTCACGTCGACGATGTCGAGGTGCTCCGCCGCCTTCACACAATCGAGGGCTTCCTCGACGCTGTCCGGGGAGATGAGAAGCAACATGATGAGCTCCTTCCGCCGCATGTCCACCTGGCCGAGGGGCATGGGGATGCGGATCACCTGGTTCATGTGCGGTGCACTCATCATTCCCGGCACCCGTGGGCACCGGTAGGGCGCGCAGAGTTCCCATGGGGCGCAAGTGTCACGAGTAGTGCGCCATGCATACCGGGGCGAACCGGACCCCACTGGCAACATTTCGCCCTATTTTTCCAGGGGAGAAGGTCGCCAAATGCCCTGCGCTGCCGGCCTGTGTCCGTCAGGATCGACATGGCTTGGCGCCAGGGTGCGTGGGGCCGATGCCACGGATAGCGACCGTTTTGGAGATTTCATGTCACTCACCAGCGGGGCTGCCCGGCTGTACGCGGACCGCGATTTCGCCGGTTCCGATGTGGTCTGACCGAGGGCGCGTACAACATCGGCTTCCTTGAGGGTGGTGTCGGCAACGACACCGTCAGCGCGCTCCAGGTCGCGCCCGGCTACCAGGTCACCCTCTACACCGACGCGGACTTCGGCGGCGTCAGCAAGGACTTCACCGCCGACACCCCCCACGTGGGCGCCGGCCTCGACGACAAGGTCTCCTCCGTCAAGGTCACCAAGCTCACTGACCGGGGCCTCCCCTTCAACGACGACCTCCTGCTCGACGGGTCCTCCACGATCGAGATCGTCTACCTCTAGGACACCACCGGCACGAGCTGGGTGGTGTAGGGCTGCAACGCCGAGCCCCGGTAGACACTTCTACCGGGCCCCGTCCACGCCCAGCTCGACGAGCGCGGCAAGCTGCGCCGGCTCCAGCCGATCGCGGCACTGCTTCTGGCTGGCGATCCACACCCCCGTGGACCTCCGCTGGGGGGAATCTGGGGGGAATGAGGCCTCGTTGGGGGCGGCTGGGGGGAATCGGCTGCATATACGGGGAGCAGGGTGAAAGACTCGGAAAGGTCGATCGCTGCAGGTCAGACCGCCCAAGTAGGCAATTTCCGCAGGTCAGCGGTGTGAGGGTGACGACTTCAAGAAGATTTCCGCCTGGGCGGCCATCCTCTTCGCCCCCACCCTGGTCGGCACCATCTGCGGCATGAACTTCGAGGACATGCCCGAGCTGAAGTGGGCCGGCGGCTGCCCCTTCGCGATCCTCCTGATGGCAGTGGTGTGCGTAAGCCTGTACGTGATCTTCAAGAAGCGCGACTGGCTGTAGCAACTCACCCCACAACCTTGATCGACCGCCTTCAGCCGCGTGCCTGCAGAGGGCAACGAAATCGGGTGGCACAGCATCTGCTGTACCTCCGTTCGCCGCGACCAGGCGTGTCCTGTCTTCCCGGACGACTACGGGCCGACAGTTGGCCCCTGGCCATGCGTGTTGGCCGTGGACCATCGATGTCCGACCCCATGGCTAGCCTGTCCTTGTGATGCCTGCTGATGACCGACAGTTCCCCGCCGCACTCGCCACTGCGATGGCCGTTCGATTCGACTACGCAGACGGGAACGGGATTGACTTCGAGCCCTTCCCGGCCTTCCTGCCCGCAGCCGAGACCACCGACTGGTTCCAGGCGTGGACCGGGAACAGCGAACTGGACGGCAGCGACTTCCGCGTGTTCGGGCAGGACGGCTCGGGCGGGTACGCGGCGTTCTGGCTGATCCGCCCGCGCCGGCCGCTGGCCGAGCAGCCCGTGGTCTTCCTCGGGTCCGAGGGGGAGACCGGTGTTGTCGCGCGCGACCTGGGCGACTTCCTGTGGCTGCTGGCCGACGGCTTCGGCCCCTGGGAAGCCGCCACCTCGTACGAGCCCGACTGGAAGGCGCGCCCCCATCAGGAGTTGACAGCCGTCGCCGAAGGATTCGCACCGCACCAACGTCGATCGGCCGCCGCCGTGATCGAGCGGGCAACCCAGGAGTTCCCGGACTTCGACGACACCATCATGGCGCTCTGCCGCTGACCCAGTACCCCCACCACTGGCTTGACCGGGGCCCGGTGGGTACCGTGCTCGGCCAGCTGCCGGGCCAGTCGGCGCAGGCCGTCGGACGGCAGACCGCGGCGGCGGACCTCGGCGCTGAGCTCGTCGGCGACCTCGATCGGCGAGCAGGTGGTGAGGAGGTGGTGGGTGAGTTCGGCGCCGGTGGGAGGGGGAGCAGCGTCGTCGATCGGGGTACCTCTCGTACGTCCAGGGTGTCCTCACCGCCGCCTACGAAGACGGGGCGGGTGCCGTCCGGGCGGGCATCGGGGAGCGGGTCACCGAACGCGGGCCAGGGACCGGGGCCGTAGCAGCCGCGGAGGGTTCGGGCATGGTCGAGAAGGGTGGGAATCGCGCCGGCGGCATCGCCGCTGGGCGCCCACAGTGAGCCGGTCAACGACCGGAGGGCCGGCTGCCCTTTCGTGATGTCATGACGTGGATGGTGCCCAATGCGGTTCGTCCTGGCAACCGCCGCTCCCTGACGCGTGGGCCGGGGACCATGAGGGCGACGCGCCACCCCGAGTTCACCGGGAGCTCGCCCGACGGACGCTCAAACCCCTCCCGTCGGCGGCGATCAGGACCGTACGATGCCCCTGCGATGCGCGCGCGCCGCGACACACGACGGCTCAGGGGGAGGCGCGATGGCAGCGGGGTGGAGCAGTGGTGTGCCCGAGGAGGCCGCCGAGGATGTGGTCGACCGGGTCTGGCAGTCGCTGCCCGGTGGGGTGGAGCTGTACCGGCTGAGGCCGGACGGCGGGATCGTGCTGGCCGACCGCGAGGGGGTCCGGGAGCTCGGGCCCGAGCGGGAGTTCCTGCGGTTCATCGACGACGGGCAGTTCGCCCACTACCTGGTCGGCGACGCCGCGACCTCGCCCGACCGGCCCTCCAACGCCACCGTCAAGCTCGGGGTCGTCGGCCCGCGCAGCGCCTTCACCCCGCACGCGCACGGCGGCGAGCACTTCGTCCTCAGCCTCGGCCACGCGGCGTGCGGGCTCTACGACGCCGACCGGGACCGGGTCGCCGACGTCCCGCTCACCCCGGGCATGCTCATCCGCATCCCGGAGATGATGCCCCACTCCTTCGCCAACCGGGGCACCGATCCGCTGACCATCCTCGCGGCCAACACCGGCTACGGCATCGACCACGAGGACTACGCCATCACCGCCGGCGAGGCCGAACGCCGGGCCGGCACGGCCCGAGCCGATGCGTCGCGCGGCGCCGGGAGCGGTGCCGGGACCGGTGCCGGGAGCGGTGCTGCCCTGACCGCCGTCACCACCACCGACTACCAGGCCCTCGCCGCCGCCCTGCGCGACATCGAGCACGCCCAGCGGGTCCGCGGCATAGCCGGCACCACGCTGCGGGAGCGGCTGGCCGCGCGGCTGCGGCGGGCGGCCGCCGCCCTGGAGGTCCGCCGGTGATCTGCCCGCACTGCGAGAAGAACCTGCTCCGCAAGGAACGTACCGGGAACACCTGTTCCCACTGCCACCGCCGCTATGCCCTCGATCCCAAGACCAACCCCCTGGCCCTGAACGACCTGCGCATCCGCAGGGTGGTCCACCGGATCACGGACGAGGGCCGGATCAGCGTCAGCACGGGCCAGTTGTGGTACGCGCTGTCGCGCAAACGGATCACGGAGGCCGAGTTCGGGTCCGGCAGCCTCGGTGTCACCTGCGGCGTCGGCCTCTTCGTCGGCTTCCTCGGGATCGTCGCCGAGCTGGTCCCGCTGCTCTACGTGTCCGGGTTCCTGCTGGTCGCCGTGGGCGGCATCCTCGCCGCCCGGTGGGCAGGGATCGGCAAGGGCATCCCGCCCGTCACCCACGAGCTGTTCCGCAAGGACGCGCTCGGCGAGTGGCAGCGGGTGTACGGCGGGCTGCCGCCCGGGGTGGTCGACGACACCGGCGATCCCTGGCGCGCCACCGCCCAAGCCCTCGCATCCGCCCCCGCATCCGCTCCCGCCACGGGGCGTACCGCCGTACTGCTCTGCTCCGACCGGTCCGTCGCCACCTTCCTCGCCGCCAACGCAGTGCCCTTCCGTCACGGCATCCCCCTCGTGCGCGACCCCCGGGACCTGCGGAAACTGCCGGCGGGCCTGCCGGTGCTGGTCCTCCACGACGCCGACGCGGAGGGCGAACTGCTCGTCCACCGGCTGCGCGACGAACTGCCCGGCCGCCGCGTGGTCGACGCCGGGCTGCCGCTGCGTACGCTACGGCCCCTGCCCGGCGGCGTGCCGTACCGGGACCCGGCGCGCAAGCCGGGCGCCGAGGAGATGCGCCGGCTGCGCGAGCTCGGCACGGTGACCCCGGAGGAGCTCGACCGGCTGGCCAAGGGCTGGCGGTTCCCGCTGGTCGCCGTGCCGCCGAGCAAGCTGCTCGACGTCGTCACCCGGTTCGCCGAGGAGGCCGGCCGCAAAACCGACTCCGAGCGCCGGCGCGCGGCCGCGGTGGGCTTCATGACCTGGCCGGGAACGGGCACGGCGGACGGCTCGGCGGCGGCCGCCGGTGGTGGTGCGCGGTGAAGTGCCCCCGCTGTTCCCTCGAAGTCAACCAGAAGGAGCGGGCCGGACGGGTCTGCTCGCGCTGCCACCGGCCGTTCGCCTTCGACCCGAGGCTGCACGGCCGGGGCATGCACGACACGCGCGTCCGGCGCATCGCGGAGCGCGCCACCCGGGGCGGCGGCCTCACCGCCGGGACCCGGGGCAGTGGCCTCACCGTCACCCTCACCCAGCTCTGGTACCTCTGCCGCACCGGCAGCGGCGTGTGGGGCCCCGTCCCGGCACGCGGCGTCCCGCCCCTCGTCCGTTGGCTGGTGGCCGTACCCCTGGCGGCGGCCCTCTCCGGATGCGTGGCGCTGACCGAGGGATTCCTCCCGGCCGCGGCCCTTCTCGTGGCGGCCGCGACCGTCCTGATCACCGCCACGCGCATGCGGTACTCCCCTGCGCGGCCGGCGGGCTCGTACGTCACCCCGGACCAGGCCGGCTTCCGCCACGTGATGAGCGGCGCCTGGACGACCGCGTACGGACAGCTGCCCCAGGGGATCACCGACGACCTCCGCGAGAGCGGGGAGGACCGTACGGGGCCGCGGGTGCCCGGTCCCGAGGCCGTGATCCTGTGCACCGACCGCGCGGTCACGGTGTTCCTGGTGGCCAACGAGCTCCCGGTGCGCCTGCGGTCATGGCTGGTGGAGCCCGCGTACGCCACCACCGGCGCCGCCCTCGACGCGCTCGCCGGCGTCCCGGCCGAGCTCCCGGTGGTCGTGCTGCACGACGCGAGCGCGCAGGGGGTCCTGCTGGCGCCGCTGGTCCGGGCCGCGTACCCGGACCGGGTCGTGATCGACGGCGGGCTGCGCCCGGGGGCGGTCATGGACCGGCGGGGCGCCGTCCACCTCCGCGCCTCCGCGCCCCTGCCGGACCTCGACGCCGGTCAGCTGCGGGCGGTCGCCGGCCTGAGCGCGGCGGAGGCCGACTGGCTGGCCGACGGCTTCCTCAGCCCGATCGCCGCCGTGCCGCCGGCGGTACTGGCGTCCGCCGTCGAACAGGCGGTACGCCGGGCCACCCGGGCGGCGCCCTCACCCCGGCCCGCCACCCGGGCCCGCGCCCAGGGCTTCCTGACCTGGCCGGACCCGGACCTGGGCCCGGACCTGGACCCGGCCCAGGCCCCCGCCTCCGACTCAGCCACGGCACCCGCACGCAGCACGAAAGGCCCCCGCACGCGATGAGTCCGCCCCCGCAGGGTCCGCGCCCGATGGATCCGCCCCGCTCCCCCGTCGTCCGCCCGGGCCTCGGCGGGCTGCTGCTCGACCGCGCCCTGACGGTGGCCGCCGCCCGGGCCGCCGAGCCCGGCGGACTCCGCTTCACGGAACGGCAGCTCTACTACGAGACCCGCCGCGTCCTGTCGCCGGCCGTTCCGCTGCGGCTGTCCGCCTTCACCCGCGCCCTGGACGCGCGGGGCCGCGAGAGCGTCCCCGGCCTCCTGCCGCCGGCGCCGGCGTCCGCCCCGCGGCCGGTGACCGTACGGGAGGAACGGGAGGAACGGGAAGGCTCATCGGAGCCGGACCTGTACGACTACGGCGTGCCCTGCGTGCTGCTCTGCCAGGACCGTGACATCGCGGCCATGCTGCTCGCCAACCACGTCCACCTGGAGGCCGCCTGCCCGGTCCTCGCGGCACCCGACGCCCTGCCCCTCGACCCGCGCCTGCTCGCCGCCATGGAACGGACGCCCGACGCGACCGTGTACGTCCTGCACGACGCGAGTCCGGCGGGCGTGTTGCTCCCGGCCCGGGTGCGGGCGGCGACGGGCGGGGCCGCCGCCCGGGTCCGGGTCAGCTCGCTGGGGCTCGTACCCCGCCATGCGGCAGCGCTCGGCCTGCCGTCCGGGCGCGGCCCGGCCCCGTCAGCGCAGGCCGTCGCCGCATGGCCGTCCGGGCTGCTGCCGCGGGAGGTGGCCTGGCT
>NZ_WTFF01000124.1 GCF_019400985.1 Streptomyces bambusae | reverse complement strand
CCGCCCACCTGCGCTCACGTCCCGCCCCCAGCCCCCGGCCGGGCCCCCCGCCCCGCCCTGCCGCCCCCGCCGGCGCGCTACTCCTGCCCCGCCGCCGCTCGCGCCTGGCGGCGGTCCAGCTCGTGCAGGGCCCTGCGCGCCAGCGGATGCGTACGCACCATCTCGCCCAGCGAGGACGACCCCCGCGTGATCCGGGTGAACGCCCGCCACGCCGGCCGGAAACCGGTGAGCACCGCGTGCAGCAGCCCCGGCCGGGCCTCGAAGACGGTCATCATGCGCCGGCCGACCTCCATCTCCACGCCCAGTCCGGCCTTCACGGCAAAGGCGTAGTTCAGCGCCTGCCGCCGCGCGTCGACCGCGTCCTGCGCCTCGGCGATCCGCACCGCCCACTCCCCCGCCAGCCGCCCGGAGCGCAGCGCGAAGGAGATGCCCTCCCGGGTCCACGGCTCGAGCAGTCCGGCCGCGTCGCCCGCCACGAGCACCCGCCCCCGCGACAGCGGCGAGTCCGGCTTGCGGCAGCGCGTCAGGTGTCCCGACGACACGGCGGGTTCGAAGCCGGCCAGTCCCAGCCGGGCGATGAAGTCCTCCAGGTACCGCTTGGTCCCGGCGCCGTCCCCCTTGGCCGAGATGACGCCCACGGTCAGCGTGTCCCCCTTGGGGAACACCCAGCCGTAACTGCCGGGCAGCGGGCCCCAGTCGATGAGGACCCGGCCCTTCCAGTCCGCCGCGACCGTGGCGGGGACCGGGATCTCCGCCTCCAGGCCGAGGTCGACCTGGTCCATCTGCACGCCCACGTGCGCGCCGATCCGGCTCGCGCTGCCGTCCGCGCCGACCACGGCCCGCGCCAGCACGACCTCGCCGTCCGCCAGGACGACGGCCACGGTGCGCCGGTCGGGCACCGAGGCCCCGTGCTGCTCGACGCGCGCGACCGCCGTGCCGGTGCGCACCGTGGCGCCGGCCTTCTCCGCGGCGGCGACCAGCCCGGCGTCGAACTCCGGCCGGTCGACGAGCCCGAAGAGCATGCCCTTCGAGCGCCGGGTGCGGTGCAGCCTGCCGTTCAGCGAGAAGGTGACCGCGTGGATCCGGTCCTTGAAAGGCAGCACGAAACCGGGCGGCAGCGCATCGCGCGAAGGCCCGATGATGCCGCCGCCGCACGTCTTGTACCGCGGCAGTTCGGCCTTCTCCAGCAGCAGCACCTGCCGTCCCGCGGCCGCCGCCGCATGCGCGGCCGAGGCCCCCGCCGGGCCCGCGCCGACCACGACCACGTCCCAGACCGCAGCCGGTCCGCCGGTCCGTCCGCCGCTCGGTCCGCCGGTCCCCCCGTCCTCACCGCCACCCGCACCGCCCGGTTCCCCGGCGGCCTGTCCCCCTGCGTCGCGTACGTCGTCGCTGCTCACGATGTGCTGCTGCTCCTGATCCCCGGTCGGCTCCGATGCCGGGCAAATCCTACGGCGCGACACCGTCCCGCTCCTCTGTGCGAGGATCGGGACGACCATCGCCTTACCCGGCCACGTAGAACAACGTCGCACCCACGAGGAGCGTGCCCATGTCGTCCCATCCGATCGCCGAGACCGTCGCCTCGCTGATGCCCCGCGCCCAGCAGGAGCTCGCCGAGCTGGTGGCCTTCCAGTCGGTGGCGGACTGGGCGCAGTTCCCGCGCAGCGAGAGCGAGAAGGCCGCGAACTGGGTGGCCGCCGCCCTGCGCGCCGAGGGCTTCCAGGACGTCGCCCTCCTCGACACCCCCGACGGCACGCAGTCGGTGTACGGCTTCCTGCCCGGCCCCGAGGGCGCGCCGACCGTGCTGCTGTACGCGCACTACGACGTCCAGCCGCCGCTCGACGACGCCGCCTGGATCTCCCCGGCCTTCGAACTGACCGAGCGCGACGGCCGCTGGTACGGGCGCGGTGCGGCCGACTGCAAGGGCGGCTTCATCATGCACCTGCTGGCGCTGCGCGCGCTGAAGGCGAACGGCGGCGTGCCGGTGGGCGTCAAGGTGATCGTGGAGGGCTCGGAGGAGCAGGGCACCGGCGGCCTCCAGCAGTACGCCGAGGCGCACCCGGAGCTGCTGACCGCCGATGCCGTCGTCATCGGCGACGCGGGCAACTTCCGTACCGGCCTGCCCACGGTGACGGCCACGCTGCGCGGTATGACGCTGATGAAGGTGCGGATCGACACCCTCGCCGGGAACCTGCACTCGGGCATGTTCGGCGGCGTCGCCCCGGACGCGCTGGCCGCGCTGATCAAGGTGCTGGACTCGCTGCGCGCGGCGGACGGCTCGACCACGGTGGACGGGCTCGCCACGGACGGGGTGTGGGAGGGCCTGCAGTACCCGGAGGAGGACTTCCGGTCCGACGCCAAGGTGCTGGACGGGGTCGGGCTGATCGGCGACGGCACGGTCGCCGACCGGCTGTGGGCCCGTCCCGCGGTGACGGTGCTCGGCATCGACTGCCCGCCGGTCATCGGCGCCACCCCGTCGGTGCACGCGAGCGCGGGCGCGCTGATCAGCCTGCGGATCCCGCCGGGCGTGGACGCCCAGGAGGCCATCAAGCTGCTGGAGGCGCACCTGCGGGCCCACACGCCGTGGAAGGCGCGGCTGGAGCTGGAGGTCGTCGGCCAGGGCCAGCCGTTCCAGGCGGACACCGACAGCCCGGCGTACGCCTCGATGGCCGCGGCGATGGAGGTGGCGTACCCGGGCCAGCAGATGCAGGTCAGCGGCATGGGCGGGTCGATCCCCCTGTGCAACGCGCTGACCTCGCTGTACCCGGAGGCGGAGATGCTGCTGATCGGGCTGAGCGAGCCGGAGGCGCAGATCCACGCCGTGAACGAGAGCGTGTCCCCGGAGGAGCTGGAGCGACTGTCGGTCGTGGAGGCGCTGTTCCTGGTCAACTACGCGCGCTCCAAGCAGAGCTGACGTCCACTCGGACGTCTCTTGTACGCCCAGGGCGCACTGCGCTCTGGGCGTACTCCGCTCACGGTGAAGCGGGGCGGTCGCGCGGGCCCGGGCGTCCTACGGTCGCCTCATGGATCTCGTAGAAGTAGTCCCGAACCGGCTGCACATGCTCCGCTGGCCCATCGGCCAGGCATATCTCTGGCGCGACGGTGCCGCCCTGACCCTGATCGACGCCGGCCACGCCGGGTCCGCGGGCCTGATCGAGGGGGCGATACGTTCCCTCGGGCTCGACCCCGCCCGGCTGGAGCGGATCGTCCTGACCCACTGCCACCGCGACCACGTCGGCGCGGCCGGTGAACTGGCCGCCCGGTGGGGCGCGCAGGTGCTCGCGCACCGCCTGGACGCACCCGTGGTCCGCGGCGAGCGGCCAGTGCCGGAACCGGTCCTGCTGGACTGGGAGGTCCCGCTGTACCGGCACGGGCTCACCGTCCCGGAGGCCCCGCCGACCCCGGTCCACCGCGAACTGGAGGACGGCGACCGGCTGGACTTCGGGGGCGGCGCGTACGTCGTCCACTCCCCCGGGCACACGGACGGCAGCATCGGCGTCCATCTGCCGGAGCACGGCGTGCTGTTCACGGGTGACTGCGTGGCGGGCGTGGGCCAGGTGATGCTGGGCGTCTTCAACGTCGACCGGGCACAGGCGATCGAGTCCTTCCGGCGCCTGGCCGCGCTGGAGCCCGAGGTGGCGTGCTTCGGGCACGGCGACCCGCTGGTCGAGGGCACGGCCGCGGCCCTGCGCGCGGCGGCGGAAGGCGCGGACGCGACCGCGGCGGACGTGCCACCCGCGCCTGCCGCGGCGGGAGCGGCGGATTCCGTGCCTGCCCCGGCTGGAGCGGCCGATTCCGCGCCCACCGCGGCTGGAACGGCGGATTCCGTGACCTCCGCCTGACCGCCCGCCCGCCGCGCGCCGCCCCGCCCCACCCCGGTCAGCCGACCGGGGTGCCCGCCTCCAGGTTGAGGACCGTGGAGCGCTCCCGGGCCCGCAGCGCCCAGCGCAGCCGCTCGAAGCGGTTCGGCGGCAGCATCCCGGCGGCTTCCGGCTCGGTGGCGAAGCGCCAGGCGCGCAGCTCCGGGCCGGGCAGCCGGAGCGCCGCGCGGTCCGGCTCGGAGAGCCGGCCCCCGTCGAAGAGCAGCCGCAGCCCGCCGTAACCGGGGTGACACGGCGGCTCCCAGTCCACCAGCAGCAGGCGGGGCACCCGTTCGAGGACGACGCCGAGCTCCTCGGCCACCTCCCGCATGCCGGCCTGGGCCGGCGCCTCCCCCGCCTCGACGACCCCGCCCGGGAACTCCCAGCCCGGCTTGTACGTCGGGTCCACCAGCAGTACCCGGTCCTCCTCGTCGAAGAGGAGCACCCCGGCGGCGACGGTCTCCCTGGTCGGCTCGGGCGTCTGGACGATGTCGCAGACTCCAGCGGTCCCGCTGGTCACGGCCTCGGCGACGCGTTCGGCGGTCTGCCGGGGCGTCAGATGCCCGTTGTCCAGTACCAGGGCGTCCTGTCCGAGCCAGCCGTCGAGCGCCTCCGTGTACGCCGGGATGTGGTCGCAGGCCCACTGCCGGGCCCGGACCTCGTTCTGCTGCGGGGTCGGCCCGGGCTCGGCGCGGTGTGCGATGCGCTCACGCAGAATCGTTTCCCCCGGGTCCAGCACCACATGCCGCACCGGGATCCGGCGGGCCGCGAGCGCGCCGAATATCTCGTCGCGGTACTCCTGGCGGAGCAGTGTCATCGGCACCACCAGCGTGCCGCCGAGCTCGGCGAGCAGCGCGGCGGCCGCGTCCACCACCAGTCGGCGCCAGCTGGGCAGGTCCTGGAAGTCCGAGACCTCGTCGGCGCGTTCGCGCGGCAGGAGGCGCATCAGCGCGCCGCCGACGAGCTCAGGGTCGTACACGGTGCTGTCCGGCAGGAGTCCGGTCAGTTCGCGGGCCGTGCTGGTCTTCCCGGCGCCGAACGCGCCGTTGATCCAGACAATCACGATGATCCCTCTCCCGATGCCTCGTCCGAAGCCCCCAGTGGCCTGCCCGCCCCACCCTGTCACGGAAACCCGCTTATCGGCCGAGGTGCTTATGCTCAAGGTCGTCAAGGTCGTCAAAGTCATCAAGGCCGTCAGCAAGGTTCGACAGGGTCATCGAAGCCGACAACACCGGAGGTCTACGCACCGTGCCGCACTCCCGCCGCCCGTCCGAGCCCCGCTACGGCCTGCGGCCGACGATGAAGGACGTGGCGGCACGCGCGGGCGTGGGCCTGAAGACGGTGTCCCGGGTGGTGGGCGGCGAACCCGGGGTCACCCCGGAGACCGAGCGGCGGGTCCAGGAGGCCATCGAGGCGCTCGGCTTCCGCCGCAACGACAGCGCGCGGGTCCTGCGCAAGGGCCGCACCGCCAGCGTCGGGCTGGTCCTGGAGGATCTCGCCGACCCGTTCTACGGGCCGCTGAGCCGGGCCGTGGAGGAGGTGGCGCGGGCGCACGGCGCCCTGCTCGTCAACGGGTCCAGCGCCGAGGACCCGGAGCGGGAGCGGGAGTTGGTGCTCGCGTTGTGCGCGCGCCGGGTGGACGGCCTGATCGTGATCCCGGCCGGGGACGACCACCGCTACCTGGAGCCGGAGATCCGGGCCGGGGTGGCGACGGTGTTCGTGGACCGTCCGGCGGGCCGGATCGACGCCGACGTGGTGCTCTCGGACAGCTTCGGCGGCGCCCGCGAGGGGGTGGCCCACCTGATCGCGCACGGCCACCGCCGGATCGGGTTCATCGGCGACCATCCGCGCATCCACACGGCGACGGAGCGACTGCGCGGCTACCGCGCGGCCATGGCCGGGGCGGGCCTGCCGGTGGACGACTCCTGGGTGTCGCTGGGCTCCACCGAACCGGGCCGGGTCACCGGGGCGGCCACGGCGATGCTGGCAGGCCCGGAGCCGGTCACCGCGCTGTTCGCGGGCAACAACCGGGTGACCGTGACGGTGGTCCGGGTGCTGGCCGGTACGTCCCGGCCGGTGGCGCTGGTCGGCTTCGACGACTTCGAGCTGGCCGACCTGCTGCGCCCGGGGGTCACCGTGGTCGCGCAGGACGCGGCGGCCCTCGGCCGGGTCGCCGCCGACCGGCTCTTCCAGCGCCTGGCGGGCGCCGCCCCCGCTCCGGCCCGGGTCGAACTCCCGACCCGCCTGATCCCGCGCGGGTCGGGCGAACTCCCGCCGGCCTGAACCCGGAACGAGCCGACGGCCCGGCACCCGACCGGTCGGGTGCCGGGCCGTCGCGGCGGGCGACGTGGCGTGCGTCGCGGCGGGCGACGTACCTGCGTGTTACGCCGTGGCCGTCAGGGTGGCCGAGCGGCGCGGGATGGCGAAGGCGTCGAGTTCGGCGCGGGTCAGGCCGGTCAGGGCGGTGACCTCGTCGGTGCCGACGGCGCCGCAGTCCAGGCCGCGTACCAGGTACCCGGCCAGGGCCTTGGCGGTCGCGGGCTCGTCCATCACGTCGCCCTCGATCTTGGCGACGTAGGCCTTCAGCCGGGCGGCGGCGGCCTGAAGGCCCTCGCGGTAGAAGGTGAAGACGGCGGCGTACCGGGTCGGGAGGTGGCCGGGGTGCATGTCCCAGCCCTGGTAGTAGGCGCGGGCCAGGGCCCGGCGGGTCAGGCCGTAGTGCAGCTTCCAGGCCTGGTGGACGTGCTCGGTGGTGCCGATCGGCAGGACGTTGGTGGAGCCGTCCGAGACGCGTACGCCGGTGCCGGCGGCCGCGACCTGCATGACCGCCTTGGCGTGGTCCGCGGCCGGGTGGTCGCTGGCCTGGTAGGCGGCGGAGACTCCGACGCAGGCGCTGTAGTCGAAGGTGCCGTAGTGCAGGCCCGTGGCGCGGCCCTTGGCGGCGTCGAGCATGCGTGCCACGGTGGCGGTGCCGTCCGGGCCGAGGATGGCCTGGCTGGTCTCGATCTGGATCTCGAAGCCGAGACGGCCCGGGCGCAGGCCGCGGGCGGACTCGAAGGCCTCCAGCAGCTGTACGAAGGCGGCGACCTGCTCGGCGTAGGTGACCTTGGGCAGGGTGAGGACCAGGTTGTCGGGCAGGCCGCCGTGGGCGAGGAGGCCGGAGAGGAAGACGTCGGTGGTGCGGATGCCGCGGTCCCGGACGTTGGACTCCATGCACTTCATCCGGATGCCCATGTACGGGGCGTTGGTGCCGTTGGAGTACGCCTCCGAGACGAGGCGGGCGGCCCGGGCGGCGGCCTGGTCCTCCTCCTCGTCGGAGCGGACGCCGAAGCCGTCCTCGAAGTCGATGCGGAGGTCCTCGACGGGCTCGCGCTCCAGCTTGGCGCGGACCCGCTCGTAGACCGGGACGGCCAGCTCGTCCGGGATGCCGAGGACCTCGGCGAAGGTGCCGGCGTCCGGGGCGTGCTCGTCGAGGGCGGCGAGGGCCTGGTCGCCCCAGGAGCGGATGGTGTCCGGGCCGAAGACGTCGCCCGGGACGTAGACGGTGTGGATGGGCTGGCGGGTGCCGGGGTCGCCCGGGTAGCGGCGCGCGAGTTCCGCGTCCACCGGCGCCAGGGAAGCGCTGATGCCCTCGCTCACCGCGCCGGCGAGGCTCGTCGCCACCTTCTCCTGCTGACCCATCGTGCACTCTCCTCTTCCACTCAGCGGAATCTTCGATCCGCTATGCAGAATTTAGTTGCGGGGGCGGTACAGGTCAATGGTTGCCCGGAACGCCGCGGGGCCGCGTGGTGAGAGTCACCACGCGGCCCCGGGTCACGGTGTCCGTGCAGGTCAGGCCTTCGGCCCGACGATTTCGGCCGGTCGGCCGGAGATCAGCCCTTGCGGGCCTTGATCTCCTCGGTCAGCTGCGGGACGACCTGGAAGAGGTCGCCCACCACGCCGTAGTCGACGAGGTCGAAGATCGGGGCCTCGGCGTCCTTGTTGATGGCCACGATGGTCTTCGAGGTCTGCATGCCGGCCCGGTGCTGGATCGCGCCGGAGATGCCGGAGGCGATGTACAGCTGCGGGGAGACCGACTTGCCGGTCTGGCCGACCTGGTTGGAGTGCGGGTACCAGCCGGCGTCGACGGCGGCGCGGGAGGCGCCGACGGCGGCACCGAGCGAGTCGGCCAGCGCCTCGATGATCCCGAAGTTCTCGGCACCGTTGACGCCGCGGCCACCGGAGACCACGATCGCGGCCTCGGTCAGCTCGGGGCGGCCGGTCGACTCGCGCGGGGTGCGCGAGGTGACCTTGGTGCCGGTGGCCAGGGCGCCGAAGGTGACGGCGAGGGCCTCGACGGCGCCCGCGGCCGGGGCGGCCTCGACCGGAGCCGAGTTCGGCTTGACGGTGATGACCGGGGTGCCCTTGGAGACACGGGACTTGGTGGTGAAGGACGCGGCGAACGCGGACTGCGTCGCGACCGGGCCCTCGTCACCCGCCTCCAGGTCCACGGCGTCGGTGATGATGCCGGAGCCGATGCGGAGGGCCAGGCGGGCGGCGATCTCCTTGCCCTCGGCGGAGGACGGGACGAGCACGGCGGCCGGGGAGACGGCCTCGTACGCGGCCTGCAGCGCGTCCACCTTCGGTACGACGAGGTACTCGGCGAACTCGGGGGCGTCGGCGGTGAGGACCTTGACCGCACCGTGCTCGGCGAGCACGGCGGCGGTGTCGGCGGCACCGGCGCCCAGGGCGACGGCGACGGGCTCGCCGATGCGGCGGGCCAGCGTCAGCAGCTCGAGGGTGGGCTTGCGGACGGCGCCGTCCACGTGGTCGACGTAGACGAGAACTTCAGCCATGGGACTGCTCTCCTGCTGTTACGAAGGGTGAGGGGGCGGTTGAGGTGACCGAAGTCCTCAGATGAACTTCTGACCGGCCAGGAACTCGGCCAGCTGCTTGCCGCCCTCGCCCTCGTCCTTGACGATCGTGCCGGCGGTACGGGCCGGACGCTGCGCGGCGGAGTCGACCACGGTGTAGGCGTTCTCCAGACCGACCTCCTCGGCCTCGATGTCGAGGTCGGACAGGTCCCAGGACTCCACCGGCTTCTTCTTGGCGGCCATGATGCCCTTGAAGGACGGGTAGCGGGCCTCGCCGGACTGGTCCGTCACGGAGACGACCGCCGGGAGGGAGGCCTCGAGCTGCTCGCTGGCGGCGTCGCCGTCACGGCGGCCGGTGACGGTGCCGTCCTCGACCTTGACCTCGGAGAGCAGGGTGACCTGCGGGACGCCCAGGCGCTCGGCCAGGAGCGCCGGGAGCACGCCCATCGTGCCGTCGGTCGAGGCCATGCCGGTGACGACCAGGTCGTAGCCGGCCTTCTCGATCGCCTTGGCGAGCACCAGGGAGGTGCCGATGACGTCGCTGCCGTGCAGGTCGTCGTCCTCGACGTGGACGGCCTTGTCGGCGCCCATGGACAGCGCCTTGCGCAGCGCGTCCTTGGCGTCCTCCGGGCCGACGGTCAGGACGGTGATCTCCGCGTCGTCCGCCTCTTCGGCGATCTGCAGCGCCTGCTCGACGGCGTACTCGTCGAGCTCCGACAGCAGGCCGTCGACGTCGTCGCGGTCGACGGTCAGGTCATCGGCGAAGTGCCGGTCGCCGGTGGCGTCGGGCACGTACTTCACACAGACAACGATCCTCAAGCTCACGCCGGCTCTCCTACTGCATCGTCTTTTCCGAGCTGCCTTGATGAGGGCAGCATAGGCGCCTTCTTGGGCGGTTCCCGATCGGGGCGGCCCGCGCTCCGAAGGAAATGTTACTCGTCAGTACAGCGTGCGTCCCACCCAGTGGCAAGGCCGGTGAACTGTGACCTTGCCAACGCCGCCCGAACCCACCCCAGCAGGGACGATTCAGTCGCGCAGCGCGTTGAAGCGACCCTGGTGGTACAGCAGCGGCCGGCCCTCCGTCCGGCCGTCCCCCAGGGAGTGCCCCGCGACCGCCTCCGCGATGACCACCCGGTGCTCGCCCGCGGGCACCCGGGCCACCACGCGGCACACCAGCCACGCCAGTACGCCGTCCAGCACGGGCACGCCCTCGGGTCCGGGCCGCCAGCCGGTCCGGTCCCCGAAGCGGTCGGCCCCGCTGCGGGCGAACAGCCCGGCCAGCTCGTGCTGCTCCTCGGCGAGTATGTGGACGCCGAGGTGGTCGGAGGCGGCGATCGCGGGCCAGCTGGAGGAGCCGGTACCGATGGAGAACGACAGCAGCGGAGGATCGGCGGAGACCGAGTTGAGCGAGGTGGCGGTGAAACCCACCGGGCGGACGCCGTCGACGGCGGTGATCACCGCGACACCGGCCGCGTGCTGGCGGAAGACGGAGCGCAGCAGCTCGGGAGAACCGGCCCGCACGGGGACCGGCGCGGCCGCAGGGGCCGAGGGGACGGACGGGGCCGACGGGGCCGTCATGAGGAGCTGGTTTCCTTCCGCTGCGGTATCCGTTCGCCAGACTGGCGATCTGCGCGGCGCGCAGTCAAGCGCCTACGGACAGATGTCAGGCGCGTCACGCCCGGTGCGCTCGCGCACTCCGGCGCGGGGCGGCTCACAGCGCCGCGCCGAGCGCGGCGATCACGTCCGCCTTCCGCGGCATCCCGGCCGCCCGGCGGACCACGGTGCCGGATGCGTCCAGCACCAGGACGGTCGGGGTCTTCTCGATGCCGAGCGCGCGCACCAGCGCGAGCCGCTCCTCGGCGTCGACCTCGACGTGCGCGACGCCGTCGACCATGCCGCTGACCTCCGCCAGGATCCGCCGGGTGCCCCGGCACGGCTGGCAGAAGGCGCTGGAGAACTGCACCAGCGTGGCCCGCTCCCCCAGCGGAGCGCCCAGCTCCGCCGCGTCGAGCCGACCCGTTCCCGCACGTCCCGGCACCTGACACTCCTGTTCGCCACGCCCACCCTGCTCGTACGATGATCCGAGCGCCTGTACGAGCCGGGGCATTCCCGGCGTGACGAGAATCTCCTCCGGCACGGGCGTCTGAACTGGCCAGCGGCCCGTGTTTGGGGCACGATCCCCATGGCCACGTTACCTACGTTGGCGTAACTTCCGGCCGGGAGAACCTCCCTAAGGCAGAAAGCGGGGTCTCCCCCTGATGGCTGAGCTCGTCTACCCCCCTGTGATCGGTGCAGCCCACACGCTCTTCCGTGCGCTGGACATCCGCATCGACATGAAGGGCACCGAGAACATCCCGCACAAGGGCGGCGCCGTGCTGGTCTCCAACCACATCGGCTACCTCGACTTCATCTTCACCGGCCTGACCGCGCGGCCGTCGAAACGCCTGGTCCGCTTCATGGCCAAGGACTCCGTCTTCCGGCACAAGGTGTCCGGGCCGCTGATGCGCGCCATGAAGCACATCCCGGTGGACCGCAAGCAGGGTGAGGCCGCGTACCAGCAGGCCCTGGCCGCGCTGCGGTCCGGCGAGATCATCGGGGTCTTCCCGGAGGCGACGATCTCGCAGTCGTTCACCCTGAAGAGCTTCAAGTCCGGCGCGGCGCGCATGGCGCAGGAGGCCGGCGTCCCGCTGATCCCGATGGCGCTGTGGGGCACCCAGCGGCTGTGGACCAAGGGCCGCCCGAAGGACCTGCGCCGCAGCCACATCCCGGTGACCATGCGGGTCGGCGAGCCGATCGAGGCGCCCACCGACCAGTACGCCGGGGCCATCACGCGGCGGCTGCGCGAGCGCGTGGGAGAGCTGCTGGAGGCGGCGCAGCGCGCCTACCCGGCCAAGCCGAAGGGCACGCACGACTCCTGGTGGCTGCCCGCCCACCTGGGCGGCACGGCGCCGACCGCGGCCGAGGTGCGCGAGGCGGGCTGACGCCGGACCGACGGCGGGGCAGGGGCCGCCACCCCGCCGTCGGCACCTCTCGGCGGTACCGGGGCAGGGGCAGGGCCCCGTACGTCCTCAGGGAGGGACCCGCTCAGGGACAGATCGCGTCCCTCCTCGGGTGTGCGCTCTTGCGGAACTCGTCCGGGAACCGCTTGATGACACCGCACGACAGGAAGTCGGCCAGGCCCAGGATGTGGTCGTGCACCTCGTCGTAGTCCCGGATATCGGCCGCGAAGTTGCCCTGCAGCCGGTCGGTGGCCTCCTTGAGCGTGAGGTCCAGGTGCTCGCGGAACTCGGCGCGGATCTGGTCCCGGGGCCAGAACCTCGGGTTCAGCTCCAGGTCCGGCAGGTCCGCGGCGAAGCTGACGATCGTCAGCCGCGTCCATGTGATGTGGTCCTCCCGGAGCTTGCGCATCTGATCATGGAAGGCCAGACGGGTCGCGGCCGCCTTGCCTCCTCCCCCGGGATCTGCCGGGCTCGCGCTCGTGCCGGTGACTCCGCCGACGGTCAGTGTGGTTCATCCAGGTCCTCCTTCGACGGGGTTGTCGCAGTCAGCCTCACCGCCGCCCGCCGCGGGCGCATGCGGGGAAAGCCCGTCGGGGGACACGGCGTACGCCGACCGGGGACACGGCTCCTGGGCCGGATCAGGGCGAACAGCGCGATCGCCACCGGCACCGAGGGGGCGTACGCCGCACCCGTCAGGCCGGCAGAGCGGTCGGGAGGTTCGCCCAGAGCGCGAGCCGGTCGGCGGAGTTCCGCAGGGCCCGGACGGTGGGCGGGTGCGGGTCGGCGTGGAGCACGGGGTAGTCGACCTCGCCGAGCTCCGGGCGGACCGGGAAGGCCAACCGCTCCTCGTCCAGGCTGAACCGGGCGTCCACACCGGGCTTGTTGCCGCGGGGGTCGAGGCGGGCCCACGCGTCGCGCCCGGGCAGCAGCACGGCGACCAGGCCGTGGACGGCGGCCGGACCCCCGGGGCAGGCTCCGGCTCCACCGGAGCAGCTGTCGCCGCACTCATGCTCGTCCACGAGGCGCTGGTAGCAGAAGGCCGTGGGAATGCCCTCGGCCCGCAGCAGGGCGGCCAGGGCGTGCGACTTGGCGTAGCAGATGCCGTTGCGGGTGGCGAGGACGTCGGAGGCGCGCCAGCTGACACGCAGGTCTCCGGAGTCGGCCGAGTGCGGGACGGTGTCGCGGACGAACTCGAAGGCGGCCTCGGCGTAGGCGTGGGCGCCTGCGCCGGCGGCGGCCCGCAGTGCGGCGGCGGTCTCGCGCACCGTCGGGTGGTCGTGGTCGACGACGTCGTCGGCCACCAGATAGGCGGACAGGTCGGCGTGCTCCTGGATCAGTTCCATGATCCAGGAGCATACCTATGCACGAGAATGCATGCCTATCGAATTGGTGGGAGGTGCCCCTGCTGCGCTAGCGGGACATCTCCTCCTTGAGGGCCTGGAGGAAGCCGTCCACGTCCTGCTCCTCGGTGTCGAAGCCGCACATCCAGCGCACGTCGCCGGCGGCCTCGTCCCAGAAGTAGAAGCGGTAGCGCTGCTGCAGGCGGCGCGAGACCTCGTGCGGCAGTCGCGCGAACACCGCGTTGGCCTGCACCGGGTAGAGGATCTCCACCCCGTCGACCTGGCGGACGCCCTCGGCGAGCCGCTGCGCCATGGCGTTGGCGTGCCGGGCGTTGCGCAGCCACAGGTCCTTGGCCAGGAGCGCTTCGAGTTGCACCGAGACGAAGCGCATCTTGGAGGCCAGCTGCATCGACATCTTGCGGACGTGCTTCATCTGCCGGACCGCGTCCGGGTTGAGCACCACCACGGCCTCGCCGAAGAGCATGCCGTTCTTCGTGCCGCCGTACGAGAGCACGTCGACGCCCACCGTGTTGGTGAACGTGCGCATCGGCACGTCGAGCGAGGCCGCAGCGTTGGCTATCCGGGCGCCGTCGAGGTGCACCTTCATGCCGAGCCGGTGCGCGTGCTCGCAGATCGCCCGGATCTCGTCCGGGGTGTAGACCGTGCCCAGCTCGGTGTTCTGGGTGATCGACACGACCTGCGGCATGGCCCGGTGCTCGTCCTCGAAGCCCCACGCCTCCTGGTCGATCAGCTCGGGGGTGAGCTTGCCGTCCGGGGTGGGGACGGCGAGCAGCTTGATGCCCGCCATCCGCTCGGGCGCGCCGCCCTCGTCCACGTTGATGTGCGCGGTCCTCGCGCAGATCACCGCGCCCCAGCGGTCCGTCATCGCCTGGAGGGCGGTGACGTTGGCGCCGGTGCCGTTGAAGACCGGGAAGGCCTCGGCGTAGGGACCGAAGTGGCTGCGGATGACCTTCTGCAGGTGCTCGGTGTACTCGTCCTCGCCGTAGGCGACCTGGTGGCCGCCGTTGGCGAGGGCTATCGCTTCCAGGATCTCCGGATGTGCTCCCGCATAGTTGTCGCTCGCGAAACCGCGCACCGAGGGGTCGTGGTGGCGGCGGGCGTCGGTCCTTACGGTTGCGGGGTGAGCCACAGACGCTGTCCGTTCACTTCCGTGGCGGGCCGCTCCCAGACGCCGGTGATGGCCTCGGCCAGTTCCTTGACGTCGGTGAAGCCCGCGAACTTCGCATTGGGGCGCTCGGCGCGCATGGCGTCGTGCACCAGTGCCTTGATGACCAAGATCGTAGCCGCGGCACCGGGACCGTCGTCGCCCGCCGCCTTGCGGAAGGAGTCGGCCAGGGCCAGCGTCCACGCCTCGGCCGCCGCCTTGCCGGCGTTGTACGCGGCGTTGTTGGCGACCGGCTTGTGCGCGCCGACCTGGCTGACCAGGACGTAGCGGCCGTTCCCGCTGCGCAGCAGCGGGTCGTGGAAGGCGAGCGAAGTGTGCTGGACGGTACGGATCAGCAGGTTGTGCAGGAAGTCCCAGTCCGCGAGGTCGGTCTCGGTGAACGAGGCGCTGCCGCGCCAGCCGCCGACGAGGTGGACCAGCCCGTCGATCCGCCCGAACTCCTTCTCGGTCCGGGCGGCCCACTCCTTCGTGGCGGCCAGGTCGAGCAGGTCCACGGTGTCACCGGTGACGGTGGCACCGCCGTGGGCGTAGCGGGCGGCGTCCACAGCCTCGGCCAGGCGGGCCGGGTCGGCGTCGGCGGCGACGACCGTGGCACCCGCCTCGGCCAGCCGGAGCAGGGCAGCGTGGCCTGCGGGGCCGCCGGCCCCGGCCACGGCGACGACCGCACCGCTGAGCATTCCGTTCGCGTTGCCGTTCCCGGACCCGTTCATGCTGGAAGCCTCCTGTACGCGGTCGCTCACGCGGCCACCCGCTCGCCGCTGTCAGCGGTGATGCCCTTGGTCGAGGCGATCACGCCCTTGAGCTTCTTGGCGAGGGCCTCAAAGAACATGCTGAGCGGAAACTCGTCCGAAAGCACGTCGTCCACGAGCTTGCGCGGCGGCTGCGTCAGGTCGAGGGCGTCGGGGCCCTTGGCCCACTTGGAGCCCGGGTGCGGGGCGAGGTAGGTGGAGACCAGCTCGTACGCCTTGAACCAGTGGACGAGCTTGGGGCGGTCGATGCCGTCGCGGTACAGCTTCTCGATCTCGGCGCAGAGCTGGTTGGTGACCTCGGGGGCGCGCTGCCAGTCGATCATCAGCGTGTTGTCGGTCCAGCGGACGACGTCGTGCTTGTGCAGGTACGCGAAGAGCAGCTGGCCGCCGAGGCCGTCGTAGTTGCGGTTGCGGTCGCCGGAGACCGGGAAGCGGAACATCCGGTCGAAGAGGACGGCGTACTGCACGTCGCGACCGTGCTCGTTGCCCTCGGCCTCGAGCTTGACGGCCTGCTTGAAGGCGGTGAGGTCGCAGCGCAGCTCCTCCAGGCCGTACATCCAGAACGGCTGGCGCTGCTTGATCATGAACGGGTCGAACGGGAGGTCGCCGTGGCTGTGCGCGCGGTCGTGGATCAGGTCCCAGAGCGCGAAGGCCTGCTCGCAGCGCTTCTGGTCGTCGAGCATGGCGGCGATGTCCTCGGGCAGCTCGACGCCCAGGATGCCGACGGTGGCCTCGGTGACCTTGCGGAAGCGGGCGGCCTCGCGGTCGCAGAAGATGGCGCCCCAGGTAAAGCGCTCGGGCGCCTCGCGGACGGCGACGGTCTCGGGGAAGAGCACGGCCGAGTGGGTGTCGTACCCGGCGGTGAAGTCCTCGAAGGTGATGCCGCAGTAGCCGGGGTTGTCGAAGCGGGTGGCCTCGAGGTCGGCGAGCCAGTCCGGCCACACCATGCGCAGCACGACGGCTTCGAGGTTGCGGTTCGGGTTGCCGTTCTGGGTGTACATCGGGAACAGCACGAGGTGCTGCAGACCGTCCACGCGCTCGGCCGCGGGGTGGAACTCCATCAGCGAGTCCAGGAAGTCCGGCACCTGGAAGCCGTCCGCGGCCCACTTGCGCAGGTCGGCAGCGAGGGCGCGGTGGTACGCGGCGTCGTACGGCAGCAGCGGGGAGAGGGCCTCGACGCCGGCGACGACGCGCTCCACGGCGGCCTCGGCGGCGGCCCGGGCCGGGGCGCCCTCCGCGTCGAAGTCGATGGAGCCGTCCTTGGACTGCCAGGGGCGGATCTCTTCCACGGCGGCCTTGAGCTCGGGCCACGCCGGGTGCTCGACCACCCGCGCACCGGTAGCTATCACGCCACCACCCACGCCCGGCACAAGAATTTCCGTCATGTCACTTCCTCCACAGGAGAACCTCGCGTCAAGACAGCGTAAACGCGCGAGGCTCCCCCGCTCAAGAGGGGCTGCGGGAAATTATTCGGCAGTACCCCCCACTCCACCGAAAGTCTTCCCGTCCTTCACCAAGGAATGGATGACTCCGCCCAATCTTTCGAGTGCCTCGCGGGCAGGGGACAGGTACTCGGGGAGCGCGAGGAAGCCATGGAACATCCCGGGGTACAGGTCCACGGAGGACCTCACTCCGCTGGCTCGAAGCAGTCGGTCGTACACCTGCCCGTCATCGGCGACCGGGTCGCAGCCGGCGACCACGACATGGGCGGGCGGCAGGCCGGCGAGCCGCTCGGGGCCCGCGGCGAGCGGCGAGGCGAGCGGGTGGCCGCCGTCCCCGCCGGGTCCGAGGTACTGCTCCCAGAACCACCGCACGTGGGCGGTGGTCAGGTAGTAGCCCGTGGCGTTGCGGCGGTAGGAGTCGCCGCCCAGGTCCGCGGTGAGGGAGGGACAGACGAGGACCTGGAGGGCGACCCGCGGGCCGCCGCGCTCGGCGGCGAGCAGCAGGGAGGCGGCGGCCAGGTTGCCGCCCGCGCTGTCCCCGGCCACCACCAGGGCGCCGGGGTCGCCGCCGAGCCCCGCGACGTGGTCGCCGGCCCAGCACAGGGCCGCGTGGGCGTCCTCGACGGCGGCGGGGAAGCGGTGCTCGGGGGCGCGCCGGTAGTCGACGGAGACCACGACGGCGCCGGCCACGCGGCAGATGTTGCGGGCGATGCGGTCGTGGGTGTCGAGGTCGCACAGGACGAAGCCGCCGCCGTGCGAGAAGACCACGGTGGGCCGGGGGCCGGGCCACCGCGCCGGGTCGGGCCGGTAGATCCGTACGGGTACGGGCGGCGCGCCCGGCGGCCCGGGAACGGTACGGTCCGCCACGGCGCCGACGGCGGGCGGCTCGCCGGGCGGCGGTGGTGAGGCGGCCATGATGCGGCGGGCCTGCACGGCATCGCTGACGGCGCCCCCGACGTCGGGGAAGACGGCGGAGAAGGCGCGGACGAAGGGGCGGGCCCGCGGGTCGAGCCGGTCGGTCGTTCCGGACACGGCAGTCCTTTCGTTCGTGGCGGACCGGGTGCGGCGGGCCGGCACGGGTCAGGGCCGGCGGCGGCCGCAGGCGCTTCGGCTCTCCCCCGGCCGCCGGAGGCCGGTGGGTGCGGATCACGGGAATCCTGCACCGCCACAGCCGTACGCATGCGGATCACGCGGATCGCGTGGATCACACGCCGCACGGGTCCCGGATCGCGTGAGCCGGATCGCGTGAGCCGGATCGCGGCAGGCAGCCCGCAGCAGCGGTAGGCGTCCTGGCCGGGTCACGCCGTGGTCGCGGAGTGGGGGTTCTCGCGGCCGGCGCTGCGCTGGAGCGGGCGCCGGCACCTGGCGGGGCCGGAGTCGGCCGAGGCGTTGCTCGCGGACCTCGGGGTGCTGGAGTGCGCGGACACCCGCGCGGCGGTGGTGGTCAAGCCGGCGGGGACGCGCCCACGGGCGGGTGACCCGCGGGCGGCGGCCGGGGCGCCGCGCGACCCTGGCGGGAACCGGTCGTGCGGCGCCGTCAGGGCCGTGCACGGGCGGTCTCAACGCGGCGCCGGAGGACTAGGCTGCCTCCTCACCGCGCGGCCGGTCGGGACACCCGGCCCGCGCGGGAGCCGCCGTCGACGGAAGCGAGAGAACCTTGACTTTCCTCACCATCGGTCACCGCGGGGTCATGGGTGTCGAACCGGAGAACACCCTGCGGTCGTTCGTGCGCGCGGAACGCTCCGGCATGGACGTCATCGCGCTGGATCTCAGGCTCAGCAAGGACGGCGCGCTCGTCGTCCTGCACGACGCGGAGGTGGACCGCACCACCGACGGCACCGGCGCCGTGGCGGACCTGACGCTGGCCGAGCTGCGCGAGCTCGACGCGGGGCTGGGCGAGCAGGTGCCGGTGCTGGAAGAGGTGCTGGACGCGGTGGCCGCCCCGCTGCAGGCCTCGGTCCAGGACGGGGCCACGGCGCAGGCGCTCGCGGGTCTGATGCTGCGGCAGGACCTGACGTCCCGGATGGAGGTCGCCTCCGCCCACGACGCGGTGCTCTACGAGACGGCCCGGCTGGTGCCGGGTGTGCGGACGGTCCTGACGGCGGGCCGCTACGGCGAGGACGTCGTGGACCGGGCGCTGGCGGCGGGTGCGGAGACGGTCGCCCTGAACCTGCGGCGCCTGACGCTGGAGACCGTCGAGTCCGCGCACACGGCCGGCCTGCGTGTCACCGGCTGGACGGTGGACACCATGGACCAACTGCGGCTCGCCCGGGCGCTGGAGCTCGACGGCGCGGCGACCGGGTACCCGGAGATCCGGCTGACGGGCCGGTTCACCGCGTAGCCCCCGGCCCCCTCAGACCAGCGGCTTGACCAGCAGTTCGAAGGCGAGGTCGGGGCGCAGCGGGATGCCGAAGCGCTCGTCGCCGTACGGGAAGGGGCTCAGCCGGCCGGTGCGGCGGTAGCCGCGGCGCACGTAGTACGCGATGAGCTCCTCGCGCACGTTGACCACGGTCATGTGCATCTCCCGGGCGCCCCAGACCTCGCGGGCGCGGCGCTCGGCCTCGGCCAGGATCTCCCGGCCGAGGCCGGCGCCCTGAAGGTGCGGACGGACCGCGAACATCCCGAAGTACGTGTACTCCCCGCGGTGTTCGAGATGACAGCAGGCGACGATGCCGCCCTCGCGCTCGACCACGAGCAGCAGGCTGTCGGGCGCGGCGACGATCTCTCGCACGCCCTGCTCGTCGGTGCGCTGCCCGTCCAGATAGTCCGCCTCCGTGGTCCAGCCCGCGCGGCTGCCCTCGCCCCGGTACGCCGACTCCACGAGCGCCACGAGGGCGGGTACGTCTGCTTCGCCCGCGGGCCGGAAGGTCAGCGGTGCGGGGGCTGCTGCGATGTCGGCCGTGTCCATGGGCAGAGGGTAACCCGACGGCCTGCGGGCATGTCTTCGGTGACACCGTCGGTCGATCGGGAGGTCGTTCCCGTGCACGGTCCCACGACGTCCCTCTCCGCCTGGTTGCTGGTGTCGCTGTGCGCGGCCAGCGGCGCGTACTGCCTGGGGCGGGTGAGCAGAGCGGACCGGGGCGTGGCGGCCGGGGACGCCGTGATGGGGCTGGGGATGGCGGTGATGGCCGCGCCGCTCCCGATGGGCGGGGCGGTGTCCTGGGCGCTGGCGGCGGTGTTCGCCCTGGCCGGGCTGCACGCGCTGTGGCTGCTGCGCGGCGGGGCGCACCACGCGCACCACCTGGTGGGGGCCGCGGCGATGGTCTACATGTCGGTGCCGGCCCTCGCGGGGAGCGGGGCCGGGCACGGGCAGGGGCACGGCGGCGCGGCGGGCGGGGTCCCGCTGCTGACCGGGGCCCTGCTGTGGTACTTCGCGGGATACGTGCTGGTGGGCGGGGTCCGGCTGGTGGGGGCGGGCACGATCGCCCACCGGCCCCCGGGCGGGATGGGCGGTGCCGGCGGTGCCGACGGTACGGACGAACTGACCCGGGCGTGCCGGCTCGCCATGGGCATGGGCATGTTCGCGATGCTGCTGTCGTGGTGAACCGGGCGACGGCGGGCGGGCGGTCGGGCCCGGTGCGGCGGAGCGGGCCTGCGGCGTCGGGGCGGGAGTGTCCTGCGTCACCAATGGCACCGGACCGTACCCGCAGGTAGTCCCGCGCTCATAGGCTGGCGCCATGATGGTCCCCGCCGTTCTTCTGCTGCTCGGCGCCCTGACCGCGGTGGTCGCCCCCCGTCTGCTGGCCCGAGCCGACTGGCCCGAGCGCGAACCCGTCGTCGCGCTGTGGGTGTGGCAGTGCGTGGTGGCCGCCGTGCTGCTGTGCCTGGCCCTGTCGATGCTGCTCAGCGCCGCCGCCGCGTGGCACGCGGTGCGCGGCCGGCTCTTCGCCTCGGCCCCGCGCGGGGTGGTGGAGGCGTACGCGCTCGGCGCGGGCGGGCCGTGGGCGGCCGGCACGGCGCTGGTCCTGGCGGGCGGGGCGCTGTGGGGC
>NZ_WTFF01000123.1 GCF_019400985.1 Streptomyces bambusae | reverse complement strand
ACTGCGTGCTTGAGACACTGGCTCTGCCTCCGTAGCTCTCCCCCGCGACGGGTCGTCGGCACCGTACGAGTTTTATAAGATACAGGGCACCGGCCATGCGCATGGGCCCGGTGGCGGCTGCCCGCGGTCCGCCCCCGGCCTGCCGGCCGCCGCGCCGGGTCAGCCAGAGCACGCCGGCGGCCCCGGCGAGCAGGACGGTGCCGCCCAGCGTGCCGAGTGCCAGGGCGGAGTCGGTGGGGCCGGTCTGCGGCAGGGTGCCGGCCGGGCCCGCGGCCGGCACCTGTCCGGCCCCGGCGGGGGCGGCCACGTCCAGCTCCAGCGACGGGCGGGGGCTGTTGCCGGGGGTGCAGACGGTCTCCGTCATCATCGCCTTGATGGTGAGGACACCGGCCGTGAAGGTGACCTTGCCGCTCTTCTTCGGGGTGTACGTGCCGGAGAGGTCGGAGATCTTGATCGGCGTGTTGGCGGGCGCGGCCTCGGCGTTGGGCGGCCCCGAGACCGGCACGCTCGCCTGCTCCGCGCCGCCCACCACGATGACCCCGCTGGGGTTCATCGCGCCCTTGCCGAGCTCGATCGGACTGGACGAGACGCCCTTCTGGAAGGACATCGTCAGCTTGTAGCCGTCGCCCTCCTTGACCGCCTTGATGTCGATCGGCGAGACCGCCGACTTGTCGCCGATCGGGGTCTTGCAGTCGTACGCGACGTCGACGACGTCGGCCCGGGCCGCGGGGGCGGTGGTGAGCAGGGCCGCCGCCGCGAGGGCCGGGGCGGTGACGAGCGCGAGCGCGGCGGAGCGTTTGCGGTTGGACACCTTCGTCTTCCCCTCGGGCCACACATTACTGACGGGACATCAGATGGTGGCTCAAGGTACGCCCGGCACCTTGCGGAGGGAAGACAAAGGGCCGACCCGGATCGGCGGCCGCCTCAGTGCACGCGTACGCCCCGCTGCCACACGGCCGACACGAGCGGGACGCCCGGCCGGTACGCCAGGTGGACGTGGCTCGGGGCGTCCAGCAGCGCCAGGTCCGCGCGGGCGCCGGGCGCGAGGACGCCGATGTCCGTACGGCGCAGCGCCCGGGCCCCGCCCGTGGTCGCCGACCACAGGGCTTCGTCGGGGGTCATCCGCATGTCCCGCACCGCGAGTGCGATGCAGAACGGCATGGAGCTGGTGTAGGAGGAGCCGGGGTTGCAGTCCGTGGACAGCGCCACGGTCACGCCCGCGTCCAGCAGCCGGCGCGCGTCGGGCCACTGGGCGCGGGTGGAGAACTCGGCGCCGGGCAGCAGGGTGGCCACCGTACGGCCGCTGCTGTTCGCCAGGGCGTCGACGTCGGCGTCGGTGAGGTGGGTGCAGTGGTCGGCGGAGGCGGCCTCCAGCTCGACGGCGAGCTGCACGCCGGGGCCGAAGCTCAGCTGGTTGGCGTGGACCCGGGGGATCAGGCCCTTGGCGGCGCCGGCGGTCAGCACGGCGCGGGCCTGGTCGCCGTCGAAGGCGCCCTTCTCGCAGAAGACGTCCACCCAGCGCGCGTACGGGGCGCAGGCGTCCAGCATCTCGCCGGTGACGAGGTCCACGTAGCCGGCCGGGTCCTCGGCGTAGTCCGGGGAGACGATGTGCGCGCCGAGGTAGGTGACCTCCTCGGTGTGCGCGGCGGCGATACGCAGGGCGCGGGCCTCGTCGGCGACGGTGAGGCCGTAGCCGGACTTGGTCTCGAAGGTGGTGGTGCCCTGGCGGCGGGCCTCGTGCAGGTGGCGTACGAGGTTGGCCTCCAGCTCGGCGTCGGTGGCGGCGCGGGTGGCGGCGACGGTGGTGCGGATGCCGCCGGCGGAGTAGCTGCGGCCGGACATCCGGGCGTTGAACTCCTGCGTGCGGTCGCCCGCGAAGACGAGGTGGCTGTGGCTGTCCACGAAGCCGGGGATTGCGGCGCGGCCCTGCGCGTCGAAGGCGGTGTCGGCGGCGGGGGCTTCGGCGGCTGCGCCTACCCAGGCGATCTTGTCCTGGTCGATGACGACGGCGGCGTTCTCGATGAGGCCGAGGGGGGTGCCATCGCCTTGGGCGGGGTCGTTGGTGACGAGGCTGCCGATGTTGGTGACGAGGGTGGTGGTCATGGGTTCCTCTCGGAGGGATCTGCCCCCACCCCGCCCCTTCCCGAAACCGGGGCTCCGCCCCGGACCCCGTTCCGTGCGCTGCGCGCCCGGTGCGCTCAAACGCCGCGCGGGCTGGATTTATCCAGCCTCGCCGGCGTTTGAGGCGCGGGGTCCGGGGCGGAGCCCCGCATCCCCAGCCCCGCCGGCGTTTGAGGCGCGGGGGGCTGGGGGCGGAGCCCACAGGTTCGGGAAGGGGCGGGGTGGGGAAAGAACGGCGTCAGTCGCGGACGGCCGCGATGGATTCGGCGAGGGCGGACGGGACGTCGGGGACAAGGGTGTGGGCGCCGTCCCGCACGATGTGCCGGCCGCCCACCACCGTGTGGCGGACATCCGCGGCCGAGGCCGCGAACACGGCGGTCTCCGCGCCCAGCCGCGGCTCCGGTCCGGCCGTGCGGACCGTGTCCAGGGCGACGGTGGTGAAGTCGGCGAGGGCACCCACCGCCAGCCGGCCGGCGTCGGGGCGGCCGAGGGCCGCATGGCCGTCCGCCGTGGCCGCGGCAAGCAGCGCGGCGGCCGTCCAGTGGCCCCGCGTCCGGCTGCGCAGCCGCTCGTTCAGCTCCATCGCGCGCGCCTCCTCCAGGAGGTCGATGACGGCGTGGCTGTCACTGCCCAGGGACAGCGGGCTGCCCGCCCGCTGGAGGCGGGTGGCCGGGCCGATGCCGTCGGCGAGGTCGCGTTCGGTGGTGGGGCACATGCAGGTGCCCGTGGTGGTGCCGCCGAGCAGGGCGATGTCCGTGTCCGTCAGGTGCGTGTTGTGGACGCCGGTGGTGCGCGGGCCGAGGACACCGTGGTCGGCGAGCAGCTGGGTGGGCGTGCAGCCGTGGGCGGCCTGGCAGGCGTCGTTCTCGGCGGTCTGCTCGGACAGGTGCACGTGCAGCGGGGCCCCGCGCTCCGCGGCCCAGGCCGCGACGGTGGCCAGCTGCTCGGCCGGGACGGCGCGTACGGAGTGCACGGCCGCGCCGATCAGGGCGTGCTCGCGCGGCTTCAGGGCGGCCGCGCGCTCGGCCCAGGCGTCGGCGGTGCCGTCGGAGAAGCGCAGCTGGTGCTCGTTGGGGGCCTCGCCGAAGCCGGAGGAGAGGTACGCCGTGTCGAGGAGGGTGATCCGGATGCCGGCCGCGGCGGCGGCCTCGATCAGGGCCTCGCCCATCGCGTTGGGGTCGGCGTACGGGGTGCCGCCGGGGGCGTGGTGGACGTAGTGGAACTCGCCGACGTTGGTGATGCCGGCCAGCGCCATCTCGGCGTACGTCGCACGCGCGAGCGAATAGTAGTTCTCGGGCGTGAGCTTCTGAGCAACGCCGTACATGACCTCACGCCAGGTCCAGAATGAATCCGGCGCACGCCCCGTGCCTTCCACCGGGCTTGCTCCCCGCGCCAGCGGGGGTGACCCGGTGCCCGAGCCCACCTGGACCGTGCCGCGCAGGGCCCGGTGGAAGGCATGGCTATGGGCGTTGGCCAGGCCCGGGACGGTCAGGCCGCGCAGGACCTCCGCGCCGGGGGGCGGGGTGTCGGTGCCGGTCCGCAGGGCGGCGATCCGCCCGTCGTCGGACACGTCCAGGGCGACGCCCGGCTCGACACTGCCGCCGAGCCAGGCGTGCTCCAGCCAGTACGTCTTCAACGACATGCCAGGCCTTCCAGTACGTCGGCGAGGGCGAGGACACCGGCGACGCAGTCGTCCTCCTCGACGGATTCGGCAGGGGAGTGCGAGACGCCGGTGGGGTTGCGTACGAACAGCATGGCCGTCGGGACGGACGCGGCCAGGATTCCGGCGTCGTGTCCGGCGCCGGTGCCGAGGACCGGGGTCTGCTTGCCCAGGATGCGGGCCAGTTCGTCGCGCAGGGCGTGCTCGAACTCGACCACCGGGGTGAAGGACTCCCGGGTGACGGCCAGGTCGATGCCGTGCCGGTCGGCGTACTCGCCGGCGGCCTTGCGGATGCCCTCGACGACCTGGTCCAGGCTCACCCCGTCGGCGGCGCGGGCGTCCAGCCAGCCCCGGACCAGGGAGGGGATCGCGTTGACACCGTTCGGCTCGACGGAGATCTTGCCGAAGGTGGCGACCGCGCCCGCCAGCTCGGCCTCGCGCCGCGCGGCCAGCACCGTCTCGGCGTAGGCCAGCATCGGGTCGCGGCGGTCGACCAGGCGGGTGGTGCCGGCGTGGTTGGCCTCGCCGTGGAAGTCGTACCGCCAGCGGCCGTGCGGCCAGATGGCGGAGGCGATGCCGACCCGGTCGCCGGACAGGTCCAGGGCCCGGCCCTGCTCGACGTGGAGTTCGACGAACGCGGCGATGCGGGCGAGCCGTTCGGGGTCGGCGCCGATGCCGTCCGGGTCGTGGCCGGCCGCCTCCATGGCCTGCGGCAGGCTGATGCCGTCCGCGTCGCGCAGGGCGTACGCCTGCTCCTTGGTCAGCAGGCCGGCGGCGAGGCGGGAGCCGACGCAGGCGAGCCCGAAGCGGGCGCCCTCCTCGTCGCCGAAGTTGGTGATGGCCAGGGGCTTGGTGAACTGCGCGCCGCGGCGGCGCAGTTCGTCCAGCGCGGCGAAGGAGGACACGACGCCGAGCGGGCCGTCGAAGGCGCCGCCGTCGGGGACGGAGTCCAGGTGCGAGCCGGTGACGACGGCGTCCTCGGCCGAGGGGTCGCCGAGCCAGGCCCACTGGTTGCCGTTGCGGTCGGTCTCGTACGTCAGCCCGCGCGCCTCGGCCTGGGCCCGGAACCAGGCCCGGCAGTCGGTGTCGGCGCCGGTCCACGCGTAGCGGCGGTAGCCGCCCGAGCCGGCGTCGCGGCCGACGGGCCGGAGCTCCGCCCACATCTCGTGGAACGAGGCTCCGGCCGTGCTTGCGTCGATGCTCACGCGGAGTCACCCTCGCGCATGGGGACGCGGACGCCGCGCTCGGCGGCAACGGACTCGGCGATGTCGTAGCCGGCGTCGACGTGCCGGATGACGCCCATGCCGGGGTCGTTGGTCAGCACCCGGCGGATCTTCTCGCCGGCCAGCTTGGTGCCGTCGGCGACCGAGACCTGGCCCGCGTGGATGGAGCGGCCCATGCCGACGCCGCCACCGTGGTGGATGGAGACCCAGGAGGCGCCGGAGGCCACGTTGACCATGGCGTTGAGCAGCGGCCAGTCGGCGATGGCGTCGGAGCCGTCGAGCATGGCCTCGGTCTCGCGGTACGGGGAGGCGACGGAGCCGCAGTCGAGGTGGTCGCGGCCGATGGCCAGCGGGGCGGCCAGCTCGCCGGAGGCGACCATGTCGTTGAAGCGCTCGCCGGCCTTGTCGCGCTCGCCGTAGCCGAGCCAGCAGATGCGGGCAGGCAGGCCCTGGAAGTGGACGCGCTCGCCGGCCATCTTGATCCAGCGGTGCAGGGACTCGTTCTCCGGGAAGAGGTCGAGGATCGCCTTGTCGGTCTTGGCGATGTCCGAGGCCTCGCCGGAGAGGGCCGCCCAGCGGAACGGGCCCTTGCCCTCGCAGAACAGCGGGCGGATGTACGCCGGGACGAAGCCGGGGAAGGCGAAGGCGCGGTCGTAGCCCGCCAGCTGGGCCTCGCCGCGGATGGAGTTGCCGTAGTCGAAGACCTCGGCGCCGGCGTCCATGAAGCCGACCATGGCCTCGACATGCTTGGCCATCGACTCGCGGGCGCGGGTGGTGAAGCCGGCCGGGTCCTTGGCGGCGGCGTCGGCCATGTCCTCAAACGCGACACCGACCGGCAGGTAGGACAGCGGGTCGTGCGCGGACGTCTGGTCGGTGACGATGTCGATCGGCGCGCCCTCGGCGAGCATCTGCGGGAGCAGCTCGGCGGCGTTGCCGAGGAGGCCGATGGAGAGCGGCTTGCGGGCGTCGCGGGCCTCGGTGGCGAGCTGGAGGGCGTGGGCGAGGTTGTCGGCCTTCACGTCCAAGTAGCGGTGCTCGATGCGGCGCTCGATGGCGCGCGGGTCGCAGTCGATGCAGATCGCGACGCCGTCGTTCATGGTGACGGCGAGCGGCTGGGCGCCGCCCATGCCGCCGAGGCCGGCGGTGAGGGTGATCGTGCCGGCGAGGGTGCCGCCGACCCCTCCCTTACCGATTGAATGCAGCTTCGCGGCGACGGCGGCGAAGGTCTCGTAGGTGCCCTGGAGGATGCCCTGGGTGCCGATGTAGATCCAGGAGCCGGCGGTCATCTGGCCGTACATGGTCAGGCCGAGCTGCTCCAGGCGGCGGAACTCCTCCCAGTTCGCCCAGTCGCCGACCAGGTTGGAGTTGGCGATGAGCACGCGCGGGGCCCACTCGTGGGTCTGCATCACGCCGACCGGGCGGCCGGACTGGACCAGCATGGTCTCGTCCTGCTTGAGGGTCCGGAGGGTGCGGACCATGGCGTCGAAGGAGCGCCAGTCGCGGGCGGCCTTGCCGGTGCCGCCGTAGACGACGAGCTTGTCGGGGTGCTCGGCGACCTCGGGGTCCAGGTTGTTCTGGAGCATCCGGAGGGCGGCCTCCTGCTGCCATCCGAGCGTGCTGAGCTCGCTGCCGCGGGGGGCACGTACGGGGCGGGGTCCTGACATGGGTGTGCCTCCTGGCGATGCGGTGATCTCGGCGGGTGTCGGCGATCTCGGCGATCTCGGCGGTCTTCGTGATGTGTTCGATGCGGTCGATGTGGTCGATCCATTCACATCCTGACCCCCTGAATAGATTCAGTCAACAGCTGCGCGCGGACCGGTCGGATGGTTGGCTGGCATGCATGGCATCCGACGTGGACGCGTACGCGGGTACGGAGGGCGCCGTCGCGCGCCGCGACCTGGCGGTCCGGGCCGCCGTGGAACAGGGCCTGGTCGGCCCGGCGGAGGGCGACCGGCCGCTGGTCTGCCTGCTGGACGTGGCCGGGATCCGGTCCGCGGCGGCCGCGCTGACCGAGGCCTTCGCCACCGCGCTGCCGCCCGGCACGCCCGTCCTGCACGCCTTCGCGGTCAAGGCGGCGCCGCTGGTGCCGGTGCTGGCCCTGCTGGCCGACGCGGGGCTGGGGTGCGAGGTGGCCAGCCCCGGGGAGCTGGCGCTGGCCCGGGCGGCGGGGCTGCCGGCGGAGCGGATCGTGCTGGACTCGCCGGCCAAGACGACGGCCGAGCTGCGCGAGGCGCTGGACCTGGGCATCGCCGTGAACGCCGACAACCACCAGGAGCTGCGGAGGCTGGACGGGCTGCTCGCGGCGGGGCGGGGAGCGGGGGTCGGCCGGGGCTCCCCGATCGGCGTACGCGTCAACCCGCAGATCGGCGCGGGCGCCATCGAGGCACTGTCGACGGCCACGGCGACGTCGAAGTTCGGCATCGGGCTGCGCGACCCCGGGGCGCGTGAGCGCCTGCTGGAGGCCTTCGCCGAACGCCCCTGGCTGACCCGCCTGCACACCCACTCCGGCTCCCAGGGCGTTCCCCTGGACCTGATCGCGCAGGGCGTACGGGAGGTCCACGCGCTGGCCGAGGAGATCAACGCGGCGGCGCTGCGCCGCACCGGCCGGCGGCAGATCGACACGCTCGACATCGGCGGCGGGCTGCCGGTCGACTTCGGGTCGGACTCAAAGGTGCCGACGTACACCGACTACGTCGGCGCGCTGCGCGACGCCGTGCCGGCACTCTTCGACGGCTCGTACGGCCTGGTGACGGAGTTCGGCCGGTCGCTGCTCGCCAAGCACGGCCTGGTGGTGGCGCGGGTGGAGTACACGAAGACGACGGGCGGCCGGCCGGTCGCGCTGACCCACGCGGGGGTGCAGCTGGCGACCCGGACGGTGTACGCGCCGGCGGCCTGGCCGGTGCGGATCCTGCCGTACGACGCGAAGGGCGCGCCGCGGACCGGCGAACCGGTCGCCCAGGACGTGGCCGGCCCGGCGTGCTTCGCGGGCGACCTGCTGGCGACGGCCCGGCGCCTGCCGCTGCTCGAACCGGGCGACCTGATCGCCGTACCGGACACGGGCGCGTACTTCTTCACGGCCCACTACGGCTACAACAGCCTGCCGCGCCCGGCGGTGTACGGCTTCACGGTCACGACCGACTCCGAGGTCCACTTCGCTTTGGTCCGCCCGGCCCAGACCCCGACAGACCTGATCACAGAATCCGGCGGCCCCTTCCGCGACGCCTTGCTGTGAGGCGGGCGGGGGGCGGGGCGCGGCGACGGTCACACGGTGGCGGCCATCACCCCCACGAAGATGACTCCCGCGGTGACGGCGCACAGGATCAGGGTCCCGAGTGCGACCACCACGCGTGTGAAGACGGGGTAGACACCGACCGGGTTACCAGGGTTCTCCGGGTGGTAGCTGATCTCGATCCGGCTCGCGTACGCGTCCCGGTAGTAGCTGTGGAGTGTGCCGCTGGAGTCCGTGTACTCGTACTTGCCGGACTTCCCGTACGGGCTGGTGCGAACGGCCATCACCGTGATGCCGCGCCAGGGGAGGAGCCACATCTGGAGTGAGCGTTCCGCTGCAGCCGCACTCGCGAGGTTGAGGAACACGGACACCAGCCCCATCGGGATCGCCAGGATGAGCATGCCCGCCTCGCCGTGCAGGACGAACAGCACGCTGGTCACGATGAGCGACGCGAGTCCGGGCCCGAGGGCGACCAGGACCCAGGCCAGGCCTCTCGCCTTCTGTCCTGCGCTGATCGGGGGTGCGGGGGGAGGGGGAGTACGCAGGGAGCGGGTCGTCACCAGTGCGGCGCCGTCGAAGGACGGGTCCGGCTCCGGCAGCCGGGCCAGGGCCGTGCCCAGCGTCGTCGCGAACAGGCCGGCCGAGGCCTCGTTCACGCCGTCGATCCGGTGCGTGACGGGCGTGCCTCCGGCCGGAGCCCGCAGTTCCACGATCACTGCCCGCCTGTCGGGTACGACGTCCCGCACGGCCCGCAGGGGTATCCGTGTCTCCTCGTCCCCGCGCCGCAGCGTCAGCACGTCGCCCTCGTGTCGCAGGACGGTGCCGCCGCTGCCACGCAGGATGGGGGCGGAAGGGGAAGCGGTCATGGCTGTGGTCGTCCTTCTATTCGTATTCGGTGAGCGCGGCGGCGGCGAAGGTGGCGACGGCGGTGACCGGTGCCCGGCCGACGCCGCGCAGGGTGAGGACGGATGTCGTCGTCATGTCTTCAGGCCGGTGACGAACGCGGCCCGGGCGGCCGGGACGACGAGGATCGGGCCGTCGGGAACCTTGCTGCCGTGGACGGGGACGGGGACGGGGACGGGCAGGGGCGGGGACGGCACCAGGGCTCAGGGACTCCGTCGAGGACTTCGAGGCAGTCGCCACCCTGACTGTTGCCGTAGGTGTTCTTGAACCAGTGGGCGTTGCGCAGGTCGTACTCGCGCATCCGACGTCCTCCGCTGCTGACCCGATCAGTTCGAGGGACGTCTTCGGCTACAGCGGGGCGACCCTGAGCAGATCGTATGCTCGCTGCGATTCCTTCACCACGGCCGGCTCGTCGAGGAGAATCCCCAGAATCTCCGTCTCTGCAGAGGCCGTTGGCGGGCCGTCCTCGAGCTCCATGAGCTTGAGCCGGCTAGCTCTCCACCCTGTAGAAGACCTTCCCGTCCCGAGGGACCGCGCCGAGCGCCTCGTAGAACGCGAGCGCGGCCGGGTTGTCGCGGTCCGCCGTCCACTCCACACGCGAGCATCCGGCCTTGCCGGCGGCCGCCTGAAGCGCTCGCATCAACGCGCCTGCCGCGCCTCGACGTCGCGCCGTCTCGCGTACGAACAGCTCCTTCAGGTACAGGCTGGTGTCCGCGCCGGCGGCCGGCCACAGAAACGTGTAGCTCGCGAGGCCGACCACCTGCTCACCGTCTCGGGCCAGCAGCACGGTGGCCGCCGGCCGGTCGCTGAACAGCGCGGTCCGAATCTGAGCCGGGTCGCCGGGCACGGGCTCTCCGCCGTAGTAGGCCTCGATCTCTCCGAGCATCTCGGAGATCACGTCAACGTCCGCTTCGGTTGCCTGCTCAATCAGCACTGTTTGCCCCTCTCGCCTGCGGGCAGCGCCAGGACCTCACGCAGCACCCGCACCTCCGCCACCGACTGTGCCTCGGGCACCCTAGCCGCGACCTCCCGAGCCCGATAGATGATCAGCGCCGACCGGTACTCGGCCGGAAGGCCCACGATCGTTGACGTTGCGAGCGCGGCGGCACCTGCCGAGCGGTGCCACAAGGCCCCGCCCTGCACAGGGCAGACCACCGGCCAACTGCCGAGCCCGGCCCGCCGGCTCGGCCCCCTACGGCTGCAACAGCCTGCCGCGCCCGGCGGTGTACGGCTTCACGGTCACGCCCGACTCCGAGGTCCACTTCGCTTTGGCCCGCCCGGCCCAGACCCCGACAGACCTGATCACAGAATCCGGCGGCCCCTTCCGCGACGCCTTGCTGTGAGGCGGGCGGGGGCCGGGGCGGCCTCGCCCCGTGGCTCGGGCCGGGCCGGGCCCACGGGCATCACCTGCGGCCGCCCCTCGCCGCACACAGAATGCAACAAGGTGTCATCGGGCTCAGGCTTTGGCGCCGACCGGGCCCGACTCCTCCCGATGAGTTGCAGCGACTGGAGTCACCGGGGGCACACGCAAAGATGCCCGGTGCATTGCAGCAACCTATGGTGAGTATGTAGAAGGCGGTGCACGGCCCGACGTGGACGCGGGGGCCCATGGGGTATGCCGGCGAGGGCCGCATCCCCGCACAGCGTCCATGGGCAACGCCGCCGGATTACCTTGACCGTAAAGCCGGGCGGGGAGGCCGTGCCGGGCCGGCGGCAATAGCCGAGGCACCAACGGCGCTCAACCCGACTTGGTTCGAGGCACTGTTCGAAGTCATCCCGTAGGCGGGCTCCTGCGCCTTCGAATGGGAGTGATGGTCAATGGCCGGCCGCGGCCTGAGGGACCTCGGTGGAATAGTTACCCGACTTCTGCTTGGCCTGCTGCGATCGCTCCGCGATCTCCTCGCACATCTTGTACGTCTGCTACGGCTTTTGTTGGCGCTCCTGTGCCGACTGCTCCACGGCAAGGTGCCAGAGCGCTACGAAGAGCAAGACTGCGCACACATGCCACCACAGGTCAACAGACGCCCCGATCCCTGCTTGTACAGCCAGTCCTATCTCGCATCACAAGGAATCGCGATCACTTGGGACAACCCGGACATCCGGATCACCACGCCGGAAGGTGCGCCGATTTCGTCCACCAGCCTGGCGCCTGACACCGACTACGTCATCGAAGGGACGATCCACAATGCATCGTTCGATCCCGCGATCGGCGTAGTAGCCCGATCCTATTTTCGCAGCTGGGGCATCGACTTCGCCGATCGCCAGCCCACGGAGCTGGACGGAAACGGTGAGCCGGCGGAACGGATCGTCCACATCGGCGCATGGGGACAGACCATTGCAACCTTCAAGTGGCACACGCCGGCTCTGGCAGGACACTACTGCGTCACCGTGGAGTGCCATCACCCGGCGGACCGGGAGCCGGCCAACAACGTGGGACAGGAGAACACAGACGTCGTGGAGGCGAGACCCGGCTCCAGTGCGCGCATCACAGTGCCGTTTTTCAATCGGCGCGCACGCGAACGTGACTTCCGGCTCAATGTCGACGAATACGAGATCCCGAAGAGCCACGTGGAACTGACGCTCGAGCGAATGAGCGGAAGGAGTGTTCACAATCGGGCCCAGAGAGACAAAAACACTGCGCGATCGATCGAACAGGACGCACTCCGAGGTGCTCGGATCCGGCTCACCGATGCGCACCGTCGCGCACGGCTGGGCGAGGGCTATGAGGTCTTCGGGTACGCGGGGCGCTCGCGCCTCGCGGCCGAAGACGGCCATGGCAACTTCGAGCTGGAGCAGGACTGGGTAGTGACGCTCCCAGGACACGAACGCGGCGAGAACGGCTGGCGCGTCGTCGTTTCGCCCGGCGACACGGAGATGATCGACGTCGTCGTCGACGTGCCCGAAAGAAGCATTCCCGAAGACCGGAAAGTCTTGAACCTGACGGCCCGAGACCGCTTCGGCACGGTTGTCGGCGGCGTAACCGTGATCCTGAAGGTGGTGGCGAACCATGCCGTACCGTGATGTCACCAAATGCGCCCCTCCGGGTCAGTCGTACGCGATGACAGCGAGCGGGAACATTGCCTGGTTGCTGATCCAGAGCGCCATCGGGGGAACCATCGCAGGCTTTTTGGGGGCCGTGGTGAGCCAGGCCCTCGCGGAGTCGATCATGTGGGGCTGCGCAGCCGGTGTGGCCGCCTACGCCTCTCTTCTGATTGCAATTTCCGAGCTGAAAGACTGGTATTACAACCGACGCCTCATGTGCATTCACGAAGACCAGTGTGCAATTGGCACGCTGGTCGATGTGCCGCTGCTGAGCCTAGGGGCGTTCGGAGACGGCGACATGAAGTTCGACCTCCTCGTCGCGCCTTTCGGCCAGAATGAGGTCCGCGACTACTTTCGCGACAGGATCACGACGCCGTCCGGCCCGTTCGGCCCTGGCCCAGCCGATCCGAGCGTCGACCAGAACCTCGTAAACTACGTCGCCGACTTTCCGGAGGACAAGAAGAACCGCCTGTACATCACGGTCGTACATCAGGACATGCTGAGCGCCGCGAACCGCGCCAGCGGGCGCGACTTCCAGGACCACTACCTCGTGCGCGATCGGGTGGCGATGGGCCAGGAAGCCTACGACCATTCAGACGGGGACACGCCCGCCGACTTTCCCTCACCGAACCCGATGTTCCGGGCCGATCCGCACGAGACACTCGCGCCCTACCTTCATTGCGAGCTCGAAGGCGACCGATTCGCAAGGATCATGGACAACATCACGGTCGCTCTGTGGACCGGCCTGATCGCACTCATCACCATCTGCGTGCTATGTACAGCGGTGCCGCTCCCGCCCCTGCTCTGCGGTCTCCTCGCAGGCGTGGGTGCACAAATCCTGGCCTTCCTCGCATGGTTGATCTCGCAACTGGTGAACGATCCCGACGATGGAATTGCAGGACAAGAGGACGCCGGCATCGTCGACCCCGCCTATGACGGTGACAGCGCCACGATCTATCCGGGCGACTCCTTGGCGATCCACGGCGACTGGATCATGGACGAGGAACACGGCAAGTACTTTGAGCTCCATCCCGTCAAGGCGGTCTATCTCGTCTGCCGGCGCCGGGGTGGAGCAGCCCCGCCCTGGGAGGTGATTCAGGACCTCACCGACCGTCGCGCCGACTGCCCCTACCCCCTCACCGCGGTGACGGCACGGGACGCCGCAACAATCTGCAGACAAATCAACCCGGCGGAAACCGCTGTTGTCCAGAGGGCGATCGAGCGCACGCACGCTCAAGCGTTGAGCGTCGCGGCAGGACTTCGCTGAGTCGGCCACGCGAGACGCGTGATCGACCGGACGCGTCCTGCGCTCAAAGTCGGGCTCCGGGCCCGGACGCCGCCTCGGGCCCGGCGGCGACTTCGGGCTCGGCCGCGACTTCGGGCTCGGGTCGAGCTTCGGGGGCGGTGGGCAGGGGGACGAAGTGGCTCAGGCGGTAGGTCGTGGGGTGCTTGAGGCGGCCGCACAGGATGTCCGCGCGGAGCTCGGTCCAGTCCTGCGGCGGGCGGGCCGTGCGCAGCCCCCGGAGGTACTCACGCCATTCGTCCTCGTCCTGGGTCACGAAGACCACTTCCCAGCGGCCGGCCTCGGGCGCGAAGCGCTCGGCCGCCCGCCGGCTCTCGGCCTCCCGCTGGCGCTTCCTCTTCCGCTGTCCTGGCATCGACCCAGCATCGCCGGAGCCCACCACCCCTGCAACGCATTTGCCCCGCCCGGCAGTTCAGGCCCGCAGTACTGCGGCCACAGCAGGGGCGTAGGCGGCGATCAGGGCGGCGCGGTCGAGGGCGGTGACGGGCGGGAGGCGCAGGAGGTAGCGAGTCAGGGCCAGACCCAGGAGCTGGGAGGCGATCAGGCCGGCGACGCCGGCGGCCCGTTCCGGGCCGAGTACGGCCGCCAGCGCCGGGAAGACCTGGGTCACGAAGATCTCCCGCATCCGGGTGGCAGCCTGCTCGTTGGTCACCGCCGAACGCAGCAGGACGAGCAGCGCGTCGTCGACCGGGTCCCCCTCCCAGCGCTGCACGAAGTGGCGTACGAGGGTCTCGGCCAGCTGGTCGGCCGGCACGGCGGTGAGGTCGGGCAGGTACAGGTCGACCTCGGGGGCGTCCTGCGCGGCGGCGAGTGCGGCATCGAAGAGCCCCTGCTTGCTGCCGAAGTAGCGCATCACCATCGACGGGTCGATGCTCGCGTCCGCGGCCACCGCGCGGATCGTCGTGAGCTCGTACCCGTGCGCGGCGAACCGCTCGCGTGCGGCACGCAGGATCGCGGCCCGGGTCTGGTCGGAGCGTGAGGTCGTCGCCATGCCAACGAGTGTAGGCCAACGGATGTAGGCCAACAAACGTGGGCCAATGCTCGTGGGCCCATCCCTAGGGATGTTGGCCCATGCCTGCACCCCAACAGGTGTAGGCCAACACCCGTAGGCCAACAGGTGTTGACACGACACGCCCCCGCGGCGCATCCTCAAGTCAACAGACGTTGGCCAACAAACGTTGGCCCACTCAGGAGGGGACTCGCCATGGACAACCACCGCACCGCCGAACTCCCCGCACTCCCCGAACTCCCCGAACTCCCCGCCCGCACCGAGGTCGCCGTCGTCGGGGCCGGGCCGACCGGCCTCGCCCTCGCCATCACCCTCGCCGAGGCGGGCGTGGACTTCGTCCTCCTCGACCGGCAGGCCGACATCCCCCGCACCTCCCGGGCCGGCGTCGTGCACGCCCGCACCCTGGAGGTGCTCCAGGAGCTGGGCTGCGCCGACGAGCTGGTCGAACGCGGGCTGCCCGTAAGCCGGTTCACGGTCCGCGACGGCAGCCGCCGACTGCTCCACGCCGACTTCGGCGGACTGCCCACCGCCTACCCCTACGCCCTGCTGGCCCCGCAGTACGAGACCGAGGACGTGCTGCGCGCCCGGTTGCGGGCGCTGGGCGGGGAGGTCCACCGCCCCTACGAGGTCACCGCCGTCGCCCAGGACGCGGACGGGGTCACCCTCACGCTGACCGGCGGGCGGACCCTGCGCGCCGGGTACGCCGTCGGCGCGGACGGCATGCACAGCGTGGTGCGCGAGGCGTCGGGCATCGGCTTCGCCGGCGGCTCGTACGGCGAGTCCTTCGTGCTGGCCGACGTGGTCATGGACTGGGCCCCGGGCCGTGAGGAGGTCTCGCTCGCCTTCGGCGCGGCGGGGCTGACGGTCGTCGCTCCGCTGCCGGGCAGCGACCGGTTCCGGGTCGTCTGCACGGTGGACGAGGCCCCGGCCGCGCCCGACCTGCCCCTCGTCCAGCGGCTCCTCGACGTGCGGGTGCCCGGCCAGGCGCGGGTGCGGGAGCTGGTGTGGTCCTCGAGGTTCCGGGTGCACCACCGGGTCGCGGACCGCTACCGCGCGGGGCGGCTGCTGCTCGCCGGGGACGCGGCGCACGTGCACAGCCCGGCCGGCGGGCAGGGCATGAACACGGGCATCCAGGACGGTTACGCCCTCGGGCGGGCGCTGGCCACGGGCACGCTGGACGCGTACGAGGCGCGGCGGCGGCAGGTGGCCCAGCGGGTGGTCGCCTTCACCCACCGGATGACCCGGGTCGCCACGACCCGCAACCCGCTGCTGCGGCTCGCCCGGAACACCGTGCTGCCGCTGCTTGGCCGGGTCCCGGCGTTCCGTACGCGCCTGGTGACGGAGCTGGCCGAACTGAACTACCGCTGAATCTGCCCCGGCGGCCTGGCCCGACCCCAGCGGGCATCCGGCGTACGGCTGCTGCGGACCGTGGGTGGTTGCTCGCGCAGTTCCCCGCGCCCCCGGCAAGGCCCGGCCCGGCCCGGACCCGAAGCCCAAGCCCGGCCCCCGGGCGGGGACGTGGGTGGTTGCTCGCGCAGTTCCCCGCGCCCCCGGCAAGGCCCTGCGCGGCCCGGACCCGAAGCCCAGGCCCGGCCCCCGGGCGGGGACACCGCCGCACGACCGCCGCGGACCGTGCGTGGTTGCTCGCGCAGTTCCCCGCGCCCCCGGCAAGGACCCACGCGGCACGGACCCGAAGCCCAAGCCCGGCCCCCGGCCGGGGACGCCCGCCGCACGACCGGTGCGGACCGTGCGTGGTTGCTCGCGCAGTTCCCCGCGCCCCCGGCAAGGACCCACGCGGCACGGACCCGAAGCCCAGGCCCGACCCCCGCGCCGGGGACACCCGCCGCACGACCGGTGCGGACCGTGCGTGGTTGCTCGCGCAGTTCCCCGCGCCCCCGGCAAGGACCGGCCCGGCCCGGACCCGAAGCCCAAGCCCGGCCCCCGGCCGGGGACACCCGCCGCACGACCGGTGCCGACCGTGCGTGGTTGCTCGCGCAGTTCCCCGCGCCCCCGGCAAGGACCCGCGCGGCCCGGACCCGAAGCCCAAGCCCGGCCCCCGTGCCCGGGACACCCGCCGCACGACCGGTGCGGACCGTGGGTGGTTGCTCGCGCAGTTCCCCGCGCCCCTGGCAAGGACCCGCGCGGCCCGGACCCGAAGCCCAGGCCCGGCCCCCGCGCCGGGGACACCCGCCGCACGACCGGTGCGGACCGTGGGTGGTTGCTCGCGCAGTTTCCCGCGCCCCTGGCGGGGTCCTACTCCACGAAGAGGCCTCGGGCGGCGGCCTTGGTGTCGAAGGCTTCCAGGCGGGCCTGGGCGTCGGGGAGGGCGTCCGCCATGGCCTCCAGCAGGACCCGGCCCAGCAGCATCGGCGCGCACGCGGTGTCGAAGGCCAGCCCGGTGCCCACGGCGGCCGGGATCAGCAGGTCGGAGTGGCGGGCGACCGGGGCGAAGGCGGAATCCGCCACGGTGACCACGGTCAGCCCGGAGCCGCGGGCGTACTGCAGGGCCTCCACCACCTCCTTCGGGTGCCGGGGCAGCGCGAAGCAGAGCAGGGCCGTGGCGCCGGCCCGTACCGCCGCGTCGATGCGGTCGGCGAGCATCGAGCCGCCCTCGTCCAGCAGGCGTACGTCCGGATGCACCTTGCCCGCGAAGTAGGCGAAGCCGCGCGCCTGCGAGGACGCGGCCCGCAGCCCCAGGACGGGCAGCGGGGTGGAGCCGGCGAGCAGCCGGCCCGCCTCTTCCACCGGGCTCGGGTCGGCCAGCATGGCGGCCAGGTGCCGCAGGTTGTCGATCTCCGCCTCGACGGCCTGCTGGTAGGAGTTGCGCTCGTCGTCCTTCCCCGGGACGGCCCGCTCCGCCGGGGCGACCTCGCGCAGGTAGCGGCGCAGCGCGGGGTAGCCGTCGAAGCCGAGCGCCACCGCGAACCGGGTGACCGAGGGCTGGCTGACGCCGGCCAGTTCCGCCAGCTCCACACTCGACAGGAACGGCACCTCCGAAGCCCCCCGCACCATGCAGTGCGCGATCCGCCGCTGGGTCGGGGTCAGCCGGTGCCCCTCGAACAGCTTCTGCAGCCGCGCTGCCGGGCTGTCGTTCATCGACGTCCCACCCTCTCCCCAAATTTATTCACTCACCCTGCACTCTGCATGCGCTTATGCAGGACGGCAAGCCGCAGCCCGCTCACCGAGACGCGGGGCGGGTGAGGGAGGGGAGGGAGGCGAGGGAGAGGGGCGCGGGGACCGCCGCACCCCCGGGCCGTGGCCCGGGGGGCGGGACGACGGCGGTCCCCGCGTCGGACACGGGCCGGGTCAGGGCCGGCTTGTCCGCGTCCAGGCGTCCACGCGGTCCGGGAGCCGCTCCGGAAGTGCTGGGCGCCGCTGGTGGCGCCGGCCGGACCGGTTGCGGGTCCCGCCGACGAACACCACTGTGCCGGAGCCGTGTTAAGGCGGCGCTGCCGTCACGTGTCGGGCTCGTGCCGATTACTTGCCGATTACTTGGCGGCACGAGCTGCACGCGTTACTTGGCCGCACGCGCCGCACGAGCCGCCGTACGAGTCTCCTGCCCGGCCCGCCCGCCGGCCCGCCCGGCCCGCCCGCCCCCTACGACGCGCCGCCGCCCCGACCGCTTCGCCTACTTCGCCGTGCGGGCCAGGAACGCCAGCAGGTCCTGGCGGCTGACCACGCCCGTCGGCTTGCCCTCGACGAGGACGATCGCCGCGTCCGCCTTGCCCAGGACGTCCATCAGCTCGGACACCGGCTCGCCGGAGCCGACCTGCGGCAGCGGGGCGCTCATGTGCTTCTCCAGCGGGTCCGTCAGCGAGGCCCGCTGTGCGAACAGGGCGTCCAGCAGCTCCCGCTCCACCACCGAGCCGACGACCTCGGCGGCCATCACGTCCGGGTGCCCGGCACCCGGCTTGACGATGGGCATCTGCGAGACGCCGTACTCGCGCAGGACCTCGATGGCCTGGCCGACGGTCTCCTCGGGGTGCATGTGCACGAGCGAGGGCATCGTGCCCTGCTTGTCGCTCAGCACGTCGCCGATGCGGGCGGCGGTGCCGGGCTCCTCCAGGAAGCCGTGGCCGGCCATCCACTCGTCGCTGAAGATCTTGCTCATGTAGCCGCGGCCGCTGTCCGGGAGCAGGACCACGACGACGTCGTCCGGCCCGAGGCCCTCCGCCGCGCGCAGGGCGGCGACGACCGCCATGCCGCAGGAGCCGCCGACGAGCAGGCCCTCCTCCTTGGCCAGCCGGCGGGTCATCTGGAACGAGTCCTTGTCGGACACGGCGATGATCTCGTCGGCGACGTTCTGGTCGTAGGCGGTGGGCCAGAAGTCCTCACCGACACCCTCGACGAGGTACGGGCGGCCGGAGCCGCCGGAGTAGACCGAGCCCTCGGGGTCGGCGCCGATGACCTTGACCTTGCCGCCGGACACCTCCTTGAGGTAGTTGCCGGTGCCGGAGATCGTGCCGCCCGTGCCGACGCCCGCGACGAAGTGGGTGATCTTCCCGTCCGTCTGCTCCCACAGCTCCGGGCCGGTGGTCTCGTAGTGCGAACGGGGGTTGTTCGGGTTGCTGTACTGGTCGGGCTTCCAGGCGCCGGGGGTCTCACGGACCAGGCGGTCGGACACGTTGTAGTACGAGTCCGGGTGCTCGGGGTCGACGGCGGTCGGGCAGACCACGACCTCGGCGCCGTAGGCACGCAGAACATTGATCTTGTCCAGCGACACCTTGTCCGGGCACACGAAGATGCACTTGTAGCCCTTCTGCTGGGCCACGATGGCGAGTCCTACACCGGTATTGCCGCTCGTGGGCTCCACGATGGTGCCACCGGGCTTGAGCGCACCGCTCTCCTCGGCCGCCTCGATCATGCGCACGGCGATGCGGTCCTTCACCGAACCGCCCGGATTGAAGTACTCGACCTTGGCCAGGACGGTGGCCTGGATCCCTTCGGTCACACGGTTGAGCTTCACCAGCGGGGTGTTGCCGACGAGGCTGATCATCGAGTCGTGGAATTGCACCATGTTCTCCAAGGACAGGACTCCACGGGTTCTCCGGGAGGCACCGCCAGAGTAAGCCGAAAGTGATTGACCGAGCGGGAGTACGGGGCAGGTACGTCCAAAGACGAGGAGGTGGCGCGGAAGGTGTCGAGGGCGAGGACGGCCCGCCGGATCGCGGCGGGCGCGGCGTACGGCGGCGGCGGGCTGAGCCTGCTCGGCGTCGCGACGGTCGGCCTGGTGCTGGCCGAGGTGCAGCTGGCCAAGCGGACCGTCGGGTCGGGGTTGGGCGAGCCGCCCCGGGCGGACGGGCTGTACGGGAGCGAGTTCGGCGGACCGGAGCAGAGCCCGGGACCGCTGCGCCTGGCCATGCTGGGCGACTCCACGGCCGCCGGGCTGGGCGTGCACAGGGCCAGACAGACCCCGGCCGCGCTGGTGGCCTCGGGTCTGGCGTCGGTGGCCGAGCGGCCCGTGGAGCTGCGCAACGTAGCGCTGTCCGGAGCCATGTCCGACGACCTGGACCGGCAGGTCTCCCTGCTGCTGGACCACGACCGGCCCGCCCCCGACGTGTGCGTGATCATGATCGGCGCGAACGACGTGACCCGCCGGATGCCGCCGACCCAGTCCGTCCGGCTGCTGACCGCCGCGGTACGCCGGCTGCGGCTGGCTGGCGCCGAGGTCGTCGTCGGCACCTGCCCCGACCTGGGCACGATCGAGCCCGTCTACCAGCCGCTGCGCTGGCTGGCGCGCCGGGTCTCCCGGCAGCTCGCCGCCGCGCAGACCATAGGGGTGGTGTCCCAGGGCGGCCGGACGATCTCCATGGGCGACCTGCTGGGCCCGGAGTTCGCGGCGAATCCGCGCGAGATGTTCGGGCCCGACTCCTACCACCCCTCCGCCGAGGGGTACGCGACCGCGGCGATGGCCGTCCTGCCGACGGTGTGCGCGGCGCTGGGCCTGTGGCCCGACTCCGACCGGATCGACGTCACCCGCGACGAGGACATGCTCCCGGTCGCCAAGGCGGCGTCGGCGGCCGCGGGCGAGGCGGGTACGGGGGGCACGGGCCGTCTCTTTTACCCCTCTCCCGGCCCCCCGAGCCGGGGGTGGACTCGTAATCCGGCTCTCGCTTTTAAAAA
>NZ_WTFF01000122.1 GCF_019400985.1 Streptomyces bambusae | reverse complement strand
CCGCCGGATGACCCGCCGCCGGATGACCCGCCGCCCGACGACCCGCCGCCCGACGACCCGCCGCCACGCGGCGGGCGACCGCCGCCCCACGACGGACGACCGGCGCCCCGCCGGGCGACCGTTGGTGCCGCTGCCGATCGACCCTGATCGTCACCGATCACCCGTGACCGTTCACGACCTCGGCCGTCGACAGCTGTTGACAGCTGTCGATATGCCACCGACCGAATGCGACAGACAGGAACGCCATGCGCCAGATCCGGATCACCACCCCCGCGGCCGCCGTCCTCGCGGTGACCGCGCTGCTCCTCACCTTCGGCAGACCCGCTGCCGACGTCGTCCTCGGCGCCCCCGCCTCCTCGGCGCAGGTACAGACCACCGGCCAGGGCGGCCAGGACGCCCCCCAGGGACAGGAGGCGGCCGTCCTCGCCGAGCGGGGCCGGCCGTACGTGTCCACGCACCTCTACTTCGGCACGGGCCGCCACGACGGCCACCCGCCCATCACCGACGACGAGTTCATGAAGTTCGTCGCCGACGTCGTCACGCCCCGCTTCCCGGAAGGCCTCACCCTCCAGGAGGCGCGCGGTCAATGGCGTGACAAGGACGGTGACATCAACCGGGAGAAGTCCTACGAGCTGACCGTCCTCTATCCGGTGACCGAGGCGCGCGCCCGGGACGCCGACATCGAGCACATCCGCCGCCTGTACTGCACCATGTACGGCCTGGAGTCCGTCGGCCGCGCCGACGTCCTGACCCGGGCGGACTTCTGACCCGCCCGCCCGAGGAGGCCCGGGCGGACTCCTGACCCAGGACTCCTCGAACGGGCGGCACCCGACGCCGTATCGGTACGCCGGGTCTATCCACGGCCGCGCCGGTCGGTCCTACCATCGCCCCCATGACGGTCTCCTGGGCCTTCCACGGGCGTTCCGCCGAGCTGGCCGCGCTGCGCCGCGCCCTGACGGGGACGGACCGGCCGCACGGCGCCCTCCTCGTCGGCGCGGCCGGATCCGGGAAGTCCTGGCTCCTCGACGAACTGCGCCGCACCCTGCCCGGGACGGTGGCGGTCCAGGGCGCCGAGGGGACGCGGACCGCCGCCCTCGGTGCGCTCGCCCCGCTGCTGCCGGAGCGCACCGCGCCGGGCGGGAACCGGTGGCGGCAGGCCGCGGAGGCCCTGGCCGGCGCGGTGGTCTGCGTGGACGACGCGCACCTGCTCGACCCGGTCTCCGCCGCGCTGCTCCAGCACCTCGTCCTAGGCGGCCGGGTGCGGCTGCTGGCCGCCGTACGCTCCGGGGCCGGCGTGCCCGAAGAGCTGCGGCGGCTGGCGGAGGACCGCCTGCTGGACCGGCTGGAGCTGGCTCCGTTCACCGAGGACGAGACGGGGGAGCTGCTCACCGCCGTGCTCGGCCCGGTGGCCGGGCCCGAGGCCCGCCGGCTGCACCGGCGCTCGCAGGGAAACCCGCTGTTGTTACGCGAGTTGGTGCTCACCGCCGTGGACGACGGCGCCCTGCGGCCCGTCGACGGCGTCTGGGACCGCCCGCCCGGACTCCCGCCGGCCGCGCCCGCGCCCCGGCTGGCGGACCTGGTGGAGGCCCGGATCGGCGGCTACGGCCACGACACAGGCCCCGGCCCCAGCCCCGGCTGCGGCTGCGGTGATGCGGCGGCCCGTTCCCGCCCGGAGCTGCGTGAGCTCGTCGAACTCCTCGCCCTGTCCCAGCCGTTGGAGTTCGCGCTGCTGCTGGAGCTGGCCGACGTACGGCTGGTGGAGGAGGCCGAGGCGCGCGGGCTGCTGCGCGTCGAGGACGACGGGCGGCGCTGCGCGGTGCGGCTGGTGCACCCGCTGCTCGCCGAGGTGGCCGTCGCCCGCTGCCCACGGCTGCGCGCCCGGCGCCACCACCGGGAGCTCGTACGGGTGTTGGAGGCGACCGGGGCCCGGCGGGCCGGGGACGCGCTGCGGCTCGCCGAGTGGCGGCTGGCCGGCGGGCTGACCGATGACCCGGGGCCGCTGCTGACCGGAGCTCGGGATGCCTGGGCGGCGTACGACACCACCGCCACCGTACGGCTGGCCGCCGCCGCCCGGGACGCCGGCGGCGGGACGGAGGCGGCGCTGCTGCTTGCGGAGGCACTCAGCTGGGCCGAGCGCTACGAGGAGGCCGAGCGGGTGCTCGCCGACTGCGCGGGGCGGCCGATGGGCGACGCGCAGCGCACCCGGCACGCCCTCCTGCGCGCGCACGGCCTCAGTTGGGGCCTGCGCGACTTCAGCGAGGCCGAACGGGTGCTGCGGGAGGTCGAGTTGACCGTCTCCGACCCCGGTCTGCGGTGGGAGGCCGGAGCCCGGCGGGTGGCGCTCGTCGGCGCGCGGGGTGACTACCACGGCGCGCTCGAACTGGCCGCCGGTCTCCTCGCCCGGCCGGTCGAGGCCCGGCGGACCGGAGCGCTGCTGACCACGACGGCGGTGGCCCGCGCCTACACCGGCCGCCCCGAGCAGGCCCGGCAGGAGGCGGGGCGGGCCCGCGGTCTGCTCGGGGCGGAGCCGGCGGAGGTGCTGCCGCTGCGCCTGGCGGAGTTCGCCGCCGAGTTCTGGGCCGGGGACCTCGACGGGGCGGAGCGGGCCGCGGACGCCTTCGCCGCGCGGGAGCACGCCCAGGATCACGCCCAGGAGCAGCAGGGCTCCCGCCCGCCGACCGCCCTCGCCCCCGCGCCCTTCGCCGAGCAGCAGGAGGCCGCCCTGCTGGCCCAGGCGGAGTCCGTGGAGGCCGGCGCCGCCGCCGCGGACGACGGCAAGCGCAACCCGGCCGAGGACGGGGCCGCGGACAAGGCCGTGGCGGCCAAGGCCGGCACGCCCTCGGCCGGTCCCGCGAAGCAGGCGAGCACGACGGGCACCCTGCTGGCCAAGGACGGCAAGCCGCTCAGCCTGCGCTTCGTGCTCCCCTCGGGCCCCGGCTCGGAGCCCCTGCGGGCGGTCGGGGAGCGGATCGCGCGGATGCTCCAGAAGATCGGCATCGCCACCGAGCTGACCAAGGTCGCCGACGACAGCTTCTTCAAGGACCACATCGCCTCGGGCCAGTACGACCTGGCCCTGTACTCCTGGCCCGCGACCGCCTTCCCGGCCACCGACGCCCGGCCGATCTTCGCCAAGCCGGAGCCCGCGGCGGACGGCTCGCTGCTGGTGGAGCAGAACTACACCCGGGTCGGCACCGACCACATCGACCAGCTCTTCGACCAGGCGGCCGGCGAGCTCGACGAGAAGAAGGCCCGCGAGCTGATGACCAAGGCCGACGCCCGGATCTGGGCCGCGGCCGGCTCCGTACCCCTCTACCAGCGCCCCCAGCTGGTGGCGGTGCGGCCCGGCCTGGTCAACGCGGGCGCCTTCGGCCTCGGCGCCCCGCGCTACCAGGACATCGGCTGGAAGAAGCCCGCCGCGCCGAAGAAGAACAAGTGAGCAGGACGACACGTGAGCCGAGGCGGCAAGTGAGCAAGGCGACACGTGGGGAACGGCGACGATCGGGGAAGGGCCGCGCGTGACGAAGGAGAACGGCGCGTGAACCGCCCGTAGCAAGCTCAGATGTGACTCAATTCCCTTGCCCGCCGTCGCACACGGCGGGCAAGGTCGTTCCTGCCCGTTGACCCGAGGCAGCCCGGTCGTACGGCTTCCCCCACCCTCAGCCGTACGGCCTCTTGACAGACCCCCCGGCAGGCACTTCCCGCCATTCGACGTACCATGGGGTAAGGCCGTGGCAGGTTTTCCGCCCGGCAGGCTCGCGTGCCGGACCGTACGCGACGCCATCCACGATCCCGGGAGAAGCGCCGCAGTGCCCACGCGTCATGACATCCGCAACGTCGCCATCGTCGCCCACGTCGACCACGGCAAGACGACCATCGTCGACGCCATGCTGAAGCAGGCCGGTGCCTTCGCCGCCCACCAGCAGCTCGACGACCGCATGATGGACTCGAACGATCTGGAGCGTGAGAAGGGCATCACGATCCTCGCCAAGAACACGGCGGTGAAGTACCACCCCAAGGACGGCGGGGCCCCGATCACGATCAACATCATCGACACCCCCGGCCACGCCGACTTCGGTGGCGAGGTCGAGCGCGGTCTGTCGATGGTCGACGCCGTCGTCCTGCTGGTGGACGCCTCCGAGGGTCCGCTGCCCCAGACCCGCTTCGTGCTCCGCAAGGCCCTCCAGGCCCGGATGCCCGTCATCCTCTGCATCAACAAGACGGACCGCCCGGACTCCCGGATCGACGAGGTCGTCAACGAGACCTACGACCTCTTCCTGGACCTGGACGCCGACGAGGACCAGATCGAGTTCCCGATCGTCTACGCCTGCGGCCGCGACGGCATCGCCTCGCTGACCAAGCCGCAGGACGGCACCGTCCCGGCCGACAGCGACAACCTGGAGCCGTTCTTCTCCACGATCCTGGAGCACGTCCCGGCCCCGACGTACGAGGAGGACGCGCCGCTGCAGGCCCACGTCACCAACCTCGACGCCGACAACTTCCTCGGCCGTATCGCGCTGCTGCGCGTCGAGCAGGGCGAGCTGCGCAAGGGCCAGACGGTCGCGTGGATCAAGCGTGACGGCACGGTCTCCAACGTCCGCATCACCGAGCTGATGATGACCGAGGCGCTCACCCGCAAGCCGGCCGAGGTCGCCGGCCCCGGTGACATCTGCGCCGTCGCCGGTATCCCGGACATCATGATCGGCGAGACCCTGGCCGACCCGGAGAACCCGGTCGCCCTCCCGCTGATCACGGTGGACGAGCCGGCCATCTCCATGGTCATCGGCACCAACACCTCCCCGCTGGTCGGCCGCGGCGGCACCGGCAAGGGCGCGGACGCCAAGGCCGCGGTCAAGGACCGCAAGGTCACCGCCCGCCAGGTCAAGGACCGGCTGGACCGCGAGCTGATCGGTAACGTCTCGCTGCGCGTCCTGGACACCGACCGCCCGGACGCCTGGGAGGTCCAGGGCCGCGGTGAGCTCGCCCTGGCGATCCTGGTCGAGCAGATGCGCCGCGAGGGCTTCGAGCTGACCATCGGCAAGCCGCAGGTCGTCACCCGCGAGGTCGACGGCAAGGTCCACGAGCCCGTCGAGCGCATGACGATCGACGTGCCCGAGGAGCACATGGGCGCCGTCACCCAGCTCATGGGTGTCCGCAAGGGCCGCATGGACAACATGTCCAACCACGGCTCCGGCTGGGTCCGCATGGAGTTCGTCGTCCCGTCCCGAGGCCTGATCGGCTTCCGTACGGAGTTCCTGACCCAGACCCGCGGCACCGGCATCGCGCACTCGATCCACGAGGGCCACGAGCCGTGGTTCGGCCCGCTGCAGACCCGTAACAACGGCTCCCTGGTCGCCGACCGCGCCGGCGCGGTCACCGCGTTCGCGATGACCAACCTCCAGGAGCGCGGCGTGCTGTTCACCGACCCCGGCACCGAGGTGTACGAGGGCATGATCGTCGGCGAGAACTCCCGCTCCGACGACATGGACGTGAACATCACCAAGGAGAAGAAGCTCACCAACATGCGCTCCTCCTCCGCCGACTCCTTCGAGGCGATCGTCCCGCCGCGCAAGCTCTCCCTGGAGCAGTCCCTGGAGTTCTGCCGCGACGACGAGTGCGTCGAGGTGACCCCGGAGGCCGTCCGCATCCGCAAGGTGGTGCTGGACCAGAAGGAGCGCTCCCGCACGGCCTCGCGCGCCAAGGCCGCCAAGTAAGGCGCCCGCCGAGGTAGTTCGGCTCGGTTCAACGGCCCGACAGCCCGGCCCCGCACGCCCTGCGTGCGGGGCCGGGCTGTTCGCTTTTGTCAACAGCATTACGAAGCCGAGGTGTCCGGATAGCGAGCGTCACACTCCGGAAGGTGCGCTAACCGTCCGTTTCGCGTGTGTCTGTCTCTGATCCCTTTGTCCGGATTTCGGGTTTCTGGGAGGGGGTGATGTTGTGAAAACGAGACCACTTAAGTGTGGTTTACGGACTACGTGTCCCCGAGGATGGCTCCATTGAGCTCGGGTCAATGGGTCACGCGCTGTGGGGAGCGCCGACTCACGAGCACACTCGGGGCACTGTTCCAATCGCCGTCAGGGGTGTCGGCGAGACGTACCTGTGTCCCTCAAGTCGATCAGTGGACTCATGAGGAGGAAACCCATGCGTGGTGCCAAGAGCGCCAAGTGGGTCGCGGGCGCGATCGTCGTCGCCCTTTCGGCGACCGCCTGTGGTGGCGGAGATGACAAGGGCAATTCGGCCGACGGCGGTGTCTTCCGCCTCGGTATCACCGAGCCGACCGCCATCGACCCCTTCAACACGCAGGAGTCCGAGGGCACGCTCGTCACGCACAACCTCTTCACCGGCCTGTACAAGGTGACGCCGGACGGCAAGCTCATCCCGAAGCTCGCCGAGTCGGCCACCACCAGTGACGACGGCAAGACCTGGACCTTCAAGATCAAGGCCGGCACCAAGTTCACCAACGGTGAGCCCGTCGACGCCGAGTCGTTCGTCCGCGCCTGGACCCGTGTCGCCGACAAGAAGTCCGCCTCCGACGTCGCCTACCACATGGCCGGCATCGAGGGCTACGAGGACCTCAACAGCGGCAAGACCGACAAGTTCGCCGGTGTGAAGGCCGTTGACGCGGGCACCCTCGAGGTCAAGCTCGCCACGGGCGACTTCGAGTTCGACAAGAAGACCGTCCACACGGCCTTCGCCCCCGTGCCGAAGGCGGCCGGCGCCGCCGACAACAAGGCGTTCAACGACGCCCCCATCGGCAACGGCCCCTTCAAGATCGAGGGTTCGTGGGAGCACAACAAGAAGATCACCCTCGTCCGTAACGACGACTACGGCTTCGAGAAGGCCAAGCTCGCCAAGGTCGAGCTGACCATCCTGAACCCGAACAACACCGCCACCCTCGAGTACCAGGGCTTCCAGGCGGGTACGTTCGACTGGGCCCGTATGCCCACGCCGCAGCTGTCCGTGGCCAAGCAGAAGTTCGAGCCCAAGGGTCAGTGGATCTCCGCCGACACCTCCGGCATCAACTACCTGGTCGCGTTCAACACCAACGCGCCGCTGAACACCCCGGACGCCCGCAAGGCGATCTCGTACGCGATCGACCGCGAGGCCATCGCCAAGGGTGTCTTCCAGGGCATGCAGAAGCCGGCCTCCTCCGTCCTGCCGCCGTCCTTCGCGGACGTCTACCAGGAGGGTGTCTGCACCACCTGCGTCAAGCAGGACACCGCCAAGGCCAAGGAGCTCGCCGAGAAGTCGGGCCTGAAGCCGGGCACCGTCCTGGACTTCGGCTACAACACCGGCTCCGGTCACGAGGAGTGGGTCCAGGCCGTCGCGCAGCAGCTGAAGGACGTCCTCGGCCTCGAGGTCAAGCTGAACGGCAAGCCGTTCAAGGAGGCCCTGTCCGAGCAGCAGGACAAGAAGACCGCCGGTATCTGGCGCTCCGCCTGGGGTGCCGACTACCCGACGGCCGACAACTTCCTCTTCCCGCTGCTGGCCACCGGTTCCATCAACGAGGACCCGGCCACCGGCAAGGCCCAGGGTGACAACCGCGGTCGCTACAGCAACCCGGAGTACGACAAGCTCCTGGACCAGGCCCGCGCCACCAAGGACGCCGCCGCCCGCGCCGCCCTGTACAAGCAGGCCGAGAAGCTGGCCGTCGACACCGACCAGGCTCTGATCCCGCTGTGGAAGCGCACGCAGTACCGTCTCGCCAACACCGCGAAGTTCAACAACGTCCAGATGGACTTCTTCGAGGACCCGAACCTCGCGGAGATCTCCGCCAAGTAATGCCTCTTCAGTTGGCATAGCAAAGGTCGTGGAGGACGGAGCACTCTTCCGCCCTCCACGACCTTTGTCCACCTCCGGGCGCACCCCCCCTGTAATCCGGCGCCCGGTCGCGGCCTCTCGTCCCGATCGGACGATGCCGCCAACTCCCATGCTCAAGTATGTGAAGGAGGCATCGTGGGCAGTTATGTGATCAGGCGACTCGGACAGATGGTCGTCGTCCTCTTCGGTGCGACGGTCGTGCTCTTCGCCGCTCTCTTCGTCCTCCCCGGCGACCCCGTGGGTTCGCTCGGCGGAGACAAGGCCCGTGATCCGGCGGTGGTCGCCGAGCTCCGCGAGCGCTACGGGCTCAACGACCCGCTCCCGGTCCAGTACGGCAACTTCGTCAAGAACCTGGCCAAGGGCGACCTGGGTGAGGACTACACCCAGCGCCGTCCCGTGACGGAGATCCTGGCGCCGAAGCTGACCAACACCGCCAAGCTCGCGGTCCTGGCGATCGTCATCGACATCGCCATCGGCCTGCTCGCGGGCATGATTGCGGCCCTGTTCAGATACTCCTTCTGGGACGTGCTGATCACGCTGCTCACGACCATGGCCGTCGGATTCCCGTCCTTCGTCATCGGCATGGTCCTGCTGTCGACGTTCTCGGTGAAGCTCCAGATGTTCCCGGTCATCGCCGACGGCTCGTTCAACTCCATGATCCTGCCGGCCTTCACACTGGCGATCCTCGACGCCGCCCTGGTGGCCCGCCTCATGCGCGGCACCATGCTCGAAGTGCTCAAGGCCGACTACGTCAAGACGGCCGTGGCCAAGGGCCTGCCGCGGCGGACCGTGCTCTTCAAGCACGTCATGCGCAACTCGATCATCCCCGTCGTCACCTACCTGGGTATCTCCTTCGGCTCCCTGCTCGGCGGCGCCCTGATCACCGAGGCCATCTTCAACTGGGACGGCATCGGCCTGGCCCTGGTCATGGCGATCCAGCAGCAGAACAACCCGATCATCATCGGCGTCGTCTCCTTCGGCGTTCTCGTGTTCGTGGTGCTGAACCTGCTCGTCGACCTCTTGTACGCGGTCCTCGACCCTCGCATCCGTCTCGCCTGAGCCCAGGCAGTTCCAAGGAGTCACACCCATGACCGAGCTCACCAAGAGCACAGCGGATTCGGGGACCGCAGAACCGGCCGCCGGAGCCGCAACCGCCACCGCGAACGCGGAGCCGGCAGTCGCCCGCATCACGCAGTGGGGCGAGATCCGCCACCGCTTCGTCGCCAACAAGCTGGCCGTCGTCGGCCTGGTCCTGGTCGCCGTACTGTTCCTGACGGCGATCTTCGCGCCGCTGCTCGCGCCGCAGGACCCGTACCACCAGGACCTCACCAACACCCTCGCGGACCCGAGCTCCGCGCACTGGCTGGGCACCGACGCCCTGGGCCGCGACCAGTTCTCGCGCATCATCTTCGGCACCCGCATCGCCGTGGAGGTCGGCCTCGCCTCGATCTTCCTGGCCTGCACCATCGGCATCGTCATCGGCGCCCTGTCCGGCTACTTCGGCAAGGCGACCGACTCGGTCCTGATGCGCATCGCCGACGTCTTCTTCGCCTTCCCGCTGATCATCGGCGCCATCGTGATCATCATGGCCATGGGCCGCGGCGTCATGCCGGTGATCATCTCGCTGGCCGTCTTCTCCTGGCCGACGGTCGCCCGACTGCTGCGCAGCTCGATCCTGTCGGTGCGTGAGGCGGACTACGTCCACGCCGCGCGCGCCCTGGGCGCCGGCACCTCGCGGATCATCATCCGGCACATCATCCCCAACTCCATCGCCGCGGTGATGGCCTACGCCGCATTCAGCGTCGGCGGTGCCATCGTGGCGGAGGCCTCGCTGTCCTTCCTGGGCGTGGGCGTCAGCCCCGAGGTTCCCGAGTGGGGCAACATGCTCGCCGGCGCCAAGGACTTCCTCGGCGTGAAGGACTACCTCTGGGTCTACCCGTCCATCGCGATCGTCCTGACCGTCCTGGGCTTCGTTTTCGTCGGTGACGGGCTGCGTGACGCCCTTGACCCGAAGCTGCGCTAGGAGGGCGGCACTCACATGACCACTTCGAACCTCACCGAAGAGCTGCCCGCGCAGCGCAAGGGCGACGACGAGACCCCGGTCCTCGAAGTCCGCGACCTGCACGTCGAGTTCAAGACCCGCGAGGGCATCGTCCGCGCCGTCAACGGCGTGAACTACAGCGTCAAGTCCGGCGAGACCCTCGCCGTGCTCGGCGAGTCCGGCTCCGGCAAGTCCGTGACCGCGCAGGCGATCATGGGCATCCTCGACTCGCCCCCCGGGCGCGTCGCCAAGGGCGAGATCCTCTTCCGCGGCCAGGACATCCTCAAGCTGGACGAGGAAGAGCGGCGCAAGCTGCGCGGCCCCAAGATGGCGATGATCTTCCAGGACGCGCTGTCCGCGCTGAACCCCGTGTTCTCCGTGGGCAACCAGCTGGGCGAGATGTTCCGCGTCCACCAGGGCATGTCCAAGAAGGACGCCAAGCTCAAGGCCATCGAGCTGATGGACCGGGTGAAGATCCCCGCCGCCAAGGCCCGGGTCAACGACTACCCGCACCAGTTCTCCGGCGGTATGCGCCAGCGCATCATGATCGCCATGGCGCTCGCCCTGGAGCCGGACCTGATCATCGCGGACGAGCCCACCACGGCGCTCGACGTGACCGTCCAGGCCCAGGTCATGGACCTGCTCGCGGAACTCCAGAAGGAGTACGCGATGGGTCTGATCCTGATCACCCACGACCTCGGCGTGGTCGCCGACGTCGCCGACAAGATCGCCGTGATGTACGCGGGCCGGATCGTCGAGCAGGCCCCGATCCACGAGCTGTACAAGCGCCCCGCGCACCCGTACACCCGTGGTCTGCTGGACTCCATCCCGCGCCTGGACCAGAAGGGCCAGGAGCTCTACGCGATCAAGGGCCTGCCGCCCAACCTGCTGAAGCCGCCGGCCGGCTGCGCCTTCAACCCGCGCTGCCCCAAGGCGCAGGACATCTGCCGTACCGACGTGCCGGCGCTCGTGCCGGTCACCGAGCGGGACGGCGCCGAACTGGTCGGCCGCGCCAGCGCCTGCCACTTCTGGAAGGAGCAGATCCATGGCTGAGCTGAGCAAGACGGACGAGGCCGTGGACGCCCCCGCCGAGGCGACCGAGGAGAAGGCCATCGCGGCCTTCGAGGCGCCGGTCGAGCGCGGTGAGCCCATCCTCCAGGTGCGCAACCTGGTCAAGCACTTCCCGCTGACCAAGGGCGTGCTCTTCAAGCGTCAGGTCGGTGCGGTCAAGGCCGTCGACGGGGTCTCCTTCGACCTCTACCAGGGCGAGACCCTGGGCATCGTCGGCGAGTCCGGCTGTGGCAAGTCCACCGTCGCCAAGCTGCTGATGCTGCTGGAGACGGCCACCGCGGGCGAGGTCCTCTACAAGGGCCAGGACATCACCAAGCTGTCGGGGCGGGCCCTCAAGGCCGTACGCCGCAACATCCAGATGGTGTTCCAGGACCCGTACACCTCGCTGAACCCGCGGATGACGGTCGGCGACATCATCGGCGAGCCCTTCGAGATCCACCCCGAGGTGGCCCCGAAGGGCGACCGGCGCCGCAAGGTCCAGGAGCTCCTGGACGTCGTGGGCCTGAACCCCGAGTACATCAACCGCTACCCGCACCAGTTCTCCGGCGGCCAGCGCCAGCGCATCGGCATCGCCCGCGGCCTCGCGCTCAACCCGGAGATCATCATCTGCGACGAGCCGGTCTCGGCCCTGGACGTGTCCGTCCAGGCGCAGGTCATCAACCTGATGGAGAAGCTCCAGGACGAGTTCAACCTGTCCTACATCTTCATCGCGCACGACCTGTCGATCGTCCGGCACATCTCGGACCGCGTGGGCGTGATGTACCTCGGCAAGATGGCCGAGATCGGCACGGACGCGCAGATCTACGACCACCCGACGCACCCCTACACCCAGGCGCTGCTGTCGGCCGTCCCGGTCCCGGACCCCGAGGTCCGCGAGAACCGCGAGCGGATCATCCTCACCGGCGACGTCCCGTCCCCGGCCAACCCGCCGTCGGGCTGCCGCTTCCGCACCCGCTGCTGGAAGGCCGAGGACCGGTGCGCCACCGAGGAGCCGCTGCTGGCGATCCCGACCCGCTTCAAGGGTCAGGACACCCCGGCCGCGCACGTCTCGGCGTGCCACTTCGCCGAGGAGAAGACCGTCCTGGCGGTCTGATCCACCCGCGCGGCACCGCTGCGCGCACCGCGTGACCCGCGAGGGCACAGCCGCCACGGCTGTGCCCTCGTCGGCATTCCGGGTTAATTCGATTGCGCCCACGATTCGCGCCCCCGGACAGTGGGCGGATGCTGATACGCCCCGCCACACCGGACGACGCGCCCGCGATCTGCGCCCTGATGAACGCCGTTGAGGTCATCGAGACCGGCCGGTCCGAGACCGAACTCGCCGAGGTGGCCGCCGACCTGACGGACCCCGCCACCGACCTCGCCCGCGACTCCTGGTTCGTCCTCGACGAGGACCGGCTCATCGCCTACGCCGTCCTGTGGGACGGCGGCGACGGCGCACCCGCCTCCGAGCCCGCGCAGGACGGCGGCGTACGGATCGACGCCGACCACTACGTCCTGCCCGAGGCCCAGGACGCGGGGGAGCGGCTGCTGGAACTGCTGGAGGCGCGGGCCCTGGACCGGGCCCGTGCCGTCGGCGGCGGGCACGCCGTCCTCCACCTCGGCCTCCACAGCGCCCCCACCTTCGACACGGACCGGCTCCACGCCCGCGGTTGGCGCCAGGTCCGCCGCTACCACGTCATGACCCGGCAGCTCTCGCCCGATGCCGACCTGCCGCCCGCCGCCCTGCCCGGGCTCACCCTGCGCGACTGCCGGGACGAGGCCGACCGCCGACGCGCGCACGCGCTGGTGCAGGAGAGCATGGCCGAGCACTTCGACCACCGCCCCCGCACCTACGACCAGTGGCTGAACCTCCTGGGCGCGCAGACCATCGACTGGTCCCTGGTGTGGATCGCCTCCCTGGAGGGCCACGGCGACGTCGGCGTCGCGGTGACCCGCGACAACCGGGCCGCCATGGGCTGGGTGAGCACCATCGGCGTACGCAAGGAGGCGCGCGGCCGCGGCATCGGCGGCCACCTGCTGCGCCACTGCTTCGCCGGCTACGCCGCCCGCGGCCGGGACGTCATCGGCCTGGGCGTGGACACGGACAACGCCAGCAACGCGCTCGCCCTCTACGAGGCCAACGGCATGGCCATGGAGTACGCGGTCGTCACCTGGGAGAAGGAGGTCCACCCGCAGGGGTGATCCCACGCGCCGCGAGGGTGCAATCGGGCGAACCGGCCGTGCGCGTGCCCGTACATAGGGTGACATTGGGCCCCAGTCGACTCTTGGGAGCCAAGGAGGCACTCGATGCGCGGAGCCACCCACGCCCAGTGGGCCGCATGTGCGGTGGCCGTCGCCCTCGCGGCGACGGCCTGCGGCGGTGGAAGCGACACCGGCGGGGAGGGCGCCGGGATCGTCAGCTCCTCCTGGGGTGACCCGCAGAACCCGCTGGAGCCCGCCAACACCAACGAGGTGCAGGGCGGCAAGGTGCTCGACATGCTCTTCCGCGGCCTGAAGCGCTACGACCCGAAGACCGGCGAGGCCCTGAACATGGTCGCCGAGAAGATCGAGACCACCGACCAGCAGAACTTCACCATCACCCTCAAGGACGGCTGGAAGTTCAGCAACGACGAGCCGGTCACCGCCCAGTCGTTCGTGGACGCCTGGAACTACGCGGCGGACGTGCGCAACAAGCAGAACAACGCCCCGTTCTTCGCCGACATCGTCGGATACGCCGACGTCCACCCGGCCTCCGGCGAGCCCAAGGCCAAGACGATGTCCGGCCTGGTGGTCAAGGACGCCAAGACCTTCACCGTGGCGCTCGACAAGAAGTTCTCCACCTGGCCCGACACCCTCGGCTACCAGGCCTTCTCCCCGCTGCCCAAGGCCTTCTTCACCGACCACGCCGGCTGGCTGGACAAGCCGGTCGGCAACGGCCCGTACACCGTCGGCTCGTACACCAAGGGCACCGCGATGCAGCTGCGCGCGTGGGAGGGCTACACCGGCCCCGACAAGGCGCAGAACGGCGGCGTCGACCTCAAGGTCTACACCGACAACAACACCGCCTACACCGACCTGATCTCGGGCAACCTCGACCTCGTCGACGACGTGCCGGCCGCGCAGCTGAAGAACGTCAAGAACGACCTCGGCAGCCGCTACATCAACCAGCCGGCACTGATCATCCAGACCCTCACCTTCCCGCTGTACGACCCCCGGTGGGGCAAGCCCGGCATGGAGAAGGTCCGCCAGGGCATCTCCCGCGCCATCAACCGCGACGAGATCACCCGGCAGATCTTCCAGGGCACCCGCAGCCCCGCCAAGGACTGGACCTCCTCAGCCCTCGGCGCCAAGGGCGGCTACGCGGACATGTGCGGCGAGCTGTGCACCTACGACCCGGCCGCCGCCAAGGCGCTGATCGAGGAGGGCGGCGGCCTGCCCGGCGGGAAGATGACCATCACCTCCAACGTGGACACCGGCTCGCACCGCGTCTGGATGGACGCCGTCTGCAACAGCATCAACAACGCCCTCGGCCAGGGCCCGGTCTGCACCGTCAACCCCGTCGGCACCTTCGCCGACTTCCGCAACCAGCAGAGCTCCTACAAGCTGACCGGCCCGTTCCGCTCCGGCTGGCAGGGCGACTACCCGCTCATCCAGAACTTCCTCCAGCCCCTGTACTTCACCGGCGCCTCCTCCAACTACGGGAAGTTCTCCGACCCCGAGTTCGACAAGCTCATCGACGAGGCGAACAGCGAGACCGACACCGCCAAGGCCGTCGCGACGTTCCAGGACGCCGAGAAGATCCTCGCCGCCCAGATGCCCTCCATCCCGCTCTGGTACCAGAACGGCAGCGCCGGCTACTCCGAGCGGCTCACCGACGTGGAGCTCAACCAGTTCAGCGTCCCCGTCTACGACCGGATCAAGGTCGGCTGATCCCCGCCGTCAGCGAACTCCAGCGAGCTCCAGCGAGCTTCAGCGAACACCCCGGAGCGATCCATGGGACGTTACGTGATCCGGCGGCTGCTCCAGATGATCCCGGTGTTCATCGGCAGCACGTTCCTGATCTTCTTCATGGTCTACGCGCTGGGCGACCCGGTGGCGGCGCTGTTCGGGGACAAGGCCCCCGACCCCGCCACCGCGGCGCGCATCCGCAAGGACCTCTACCTCGACCGGCCCCTGTGGGAGCAGTACCTGCACTACATGGGGCAGATCTTCCAGGGCGACTTCGGCACCGCCTTCAACGGCCAGCCCGTCCTGGACCTGATGGCCTCGGCCTTCCCGGTGACCCTGCGCCTGACCGTCGTCGCCATCGCCATCGAGGTCGTCGTCGGCATCACCCTCGGCGTGGTCAGCGGCCTGCGCCGGGGCAAGGCCATCGACACCACACTGCTGGTGCTCACCCTCGTCGTCATCTCCGTACCGACCTTCGTCACCGGCTACGTGCTCCAGTACGTCCTCGGCGTGAAGTGGGGCTGGATCCGGCCCAGCGTCTCCCCGGACGCGCCCTGGAACGAGCTGCTCCTGCCCGGCCTCGTCCTCGCGCTGGTCTCCCTCGCCTACGTCACCCGGCTCTCGCGCACCTCCATCGCCGAGAACGCCAAGGCCGACTACGTCCGTACGGCCGTCGCCAAGGGCCTGCCCCGCCGCCGGGTCGTCTCCCGGCACCTGCTGCGCAACTCCCTCATCCCCGTGGTCACCTTCATCGGCACCGACATCGGCGCCCTGATGGGCGGCGCCATCGTCACCGAGCGGATCTTCAACATCCACGGCGTCGGCTACCAGCTCTACCAGGGCATCCTGCGCAACAACTCCCCCACGGTCGTCGGCTTCGTGACCATCCTCGTCATCGTCTTCCTGGTGGCGAACCTCCTCGTCGACCTGCTCTACGCGGTCCTGGACCCGAGGATCCGCTATGCCTGAGCCCGAGCCCCAGCCCCACCCCCAGCCCCCGCGCTACGACCCCTTGGAGCCCGGCGACGGCGAAGCGATCGCCCCCACCGGGCAGGGAGGCCAGATGGACCTCGCACTCGACGAGGCCGAGAGCCTCGAACGGGTCATCCCGCCGGGCCCGGGCAACCCCCGGGAGAAGGCCCGCTCCCTGTGGTCCGACGCCTGGCACCAGCTGCGCCGCAACCCCGTCTTCGTCCTCTCCTCCCTGCTCATCGTCTTCCTGGTGCTCATCGCGATCTGGCCGTCGCTGATCGCGAGCGGCGACCCCCTCCAGTGCGACCTGGCCCACTCCCAGGAAGGCTCCGCCCCCGGCCACCCCTTCGGCTACGACACCCAGGGCTGCGACGTCTACACCCGCACCGTGTACGGCGCCCGCGCCTCCATCACCGTCGGCGTCTGCGCCACCCTCGGGGCCGCCCTGCTCGGCGCCTTCCTCGGCGGACTGGCCGGCTTCTTCGGCAGCTGGGGCGACGCACTGCTCTCCCGGGTCGCCGACATCTTCTTCGGCATCCCCGTGGTCCTCGGCGGCCTGGTCTTCCTGTCCGTGGTCACCAGCGACACCGTCTGGCCGGTGGTCGGCTTCATCGTGCTGCTCGGCTGGCCGCAGATCGCCCGCATCGGCCGCGGCTCGGTCATCACCGCCAAGCAGAACGACTACGTCCAGGCGGCCCGGGCCCTGGGCGCGAGCAACGCCCGGATGCTGCTGCGGCACGTGGCCCCCAACGCGGTCGCGCCCGTCATCGTCGTCGCCACGATCGCCCTGGGCACCTACATCGCGCTGGAGGCCACGCTGTCGTTCCTCGGCGTGGGCCTGCGCCCGCCGACCGTCTCCTGGGGCATCGACATCTCCAACGCCGCCCCGCAGATCCGCAACGCCCCGCACATGCTGCTCTGGCCGGCGGGCGCCCTGAGCCTGACCGTGCTCGCGTTCATCATGCTCGGCGACGCGGTGCGCGACGCCCTCGATCCCAAGCTGCGCTGAGGAGCCCCGTAGATGCTGCTCGAAGTCCGCGACCTGCACGTGGAGTTCACCACCCGCGACGGGGTCGCCAAAGCGGTCAACGGGGTCACCTACGCCGTGGACGAGGGCCAGACGCTCGCCGTGCTCGGCGAGTCCGGCTCCGGCAAGTCCGTGACCGCGCAGGCGGTCATGGGCATCCTCGACGTCCCGCCCGGCCGGATCACCGGCGGCGAGATCCTCTTCCAGGGCAAGGACCTGCTGCGCATGAAGGAGGAGGAGCGCCGGCGCATCCGCGGGGCCGGGATGGCCATGATCTTCCAGGACGCGCTGTCCGCCCTCAACCCCGTCCTGACGGTGGGCGCCCAGCTCGGCGAGATGTTCACGGTCCACCGCGGGATGTCGCGCAAGGACGCCCGGGCCAAGGCCGTCGAGCTGATGGACCGGGTGAAGATCCCCGCAGCCCGGCAGCGGGTCGGGGACTACCCGCACCAGTTCTCCGGCGGCATGCGCCAGCGCATCATGATCGCCATGGCGCTGGCCCTGGAGCCCTCGCTGATCATCGCCGACGAGCCCACCACCGCCCTCGACGTGACCGTCCAGGCCCAGGTGATGGACCTGCTCGCGGAACTCCAGCGCGAGCTGAACATGGGCCTGATCCTGATCACCCACGACCTCGGCGTGGTCGCCGACGTCGCCGACAAGATCGCCGTGATGTACGCGGGCCGGATCGTCGAGGCGGCCCCCGTCCACGAGATCTACAAGGCGCCCGCGCACCCGTACACCCGCGGCCTCCTGGACTCCATCCCCCGCCTGGACCAGAAGGGCCAGGAGCTCTACGCCATCAAGGGCCTGCCGCCCAGCCTCCTGGCCATCCCCTCCGGCTGCGCCTTCAACCCGCGCTGCCCGATGGCCCAGCCCGTCTGCCGCGGCACCGTCCCCCCGCTCTACCAGGTCACCGAGTCGCCGGTGCCGCGCACCAGCGCCTGCCACTTCTGGAAGGAGTGCCTCCATGCCCATGCCTGAGGCCGTCCTGGAGGTCACCGACCTGGTCAAGCACTACCCGCTCACCCGGGGCATCCTCTTCAAACGGCAGATCGGCGCGGTGCAGGCCGTCGACGGGGTCTCCTTCGCGCTCGGCGCGGGCGAGACGCTGGGCATCGTGGGGGAGTCGGGCTGCGGCAAGTCCACCGTAGCCAGGATGCTGGTCAACCTGGAACGCCCGACCGCCGGAGCGATCCGCTACAAGGGCGAGGACATCACCAAGCTGTCGGGGCGGGCTCTGAAATCCGTCCGCCGGAACATCCAGATGGTCTTCCAGGACCCGTACACGTCCCTGAACCCGCGGATGACGGTCGGCGACATCATCGGCGAGCCGTACGAGATCCACCCCGAGGTGGCCCCGAAGGGCGACCGGCGCCGCAAGGTCCAGGAGCTGCTGGACGTGGTCGGCCTGAACCCCGAGTACATCAACCGCTACCCGCACCAGTTCTCCGGCGGCCAGCGCCAGCGCATCGGCATCGCCCGGGGCCTGGCCCTCCGGCCCGAGATCATCGTCGCGGACGAGCCCGTCTCGGCCCTGGACGTCTCGGTCCAGGCCCAGGTCGTCAACCTCCTGGACCGCCTCCAGGCGGAGTTCTCCCTCTCCTACGTCTTCATCGCCCACGACCTGTCGATCGTCCGGCACATCTCGGACCGGGTGGGCGTGATGTACCTCGGCAAGATCGTCGAGATCGGCACGGACACGCAGATCTACGACCACCCCACACACCCCTACACCCAGGCCCTGCTCTCGGCCGTCCCGGTCCCCGACCCGGAGGCCCGCCTCCACCGCGAACGCATCATCCTCACCGGCGACGTCCCCTCCCCGGCCCACCCCCCGTCGGGCTGCCGCTTCCGCACCCGCTGCTGGAAGGCGCAACAACTCTGCACGGACGTGGTCCCACCCCTCCACGTCCCCCCGGAGTTCCGCCTCCCGATCACCCCGCTCTCCCACCCGTCGGCATGCCACTTCGCAGCGGAGAAACAGGTCGTCCCACCCCAGGGCGAACTGGCCCCACCCCCGCCACCTCCGGAGGCACCGGAGGCCCCGCCGAAGTTCCTGTAGGGCGCTCACCGGGGCGCGCTCACCGGGTCGGTCACCGGAGTGCCGGCCGGATCGATTCGGCTTGGGCCGTCCGGGCGACACCCCTGCGGGCCCGGCTGCCCGGATCTGCCCGGGCCACTACAACGGTGGCTGTCGTCCGGAGCGCGGCGCTCGCCGCGGCGTCCGCGGCCCGGCCACGCCCCCTTCCCCCTCGGAGGTACAGCCATGCCATCCAGCCCGTGGACCGACGAACTCCTGGACCCGAAGCGCAAGACCGGCGACCCCTTGGCGGACCGCGCCATCGAGGAGATCTACGTCCAGGGACGGGAGGAGGAGGTCCGCGAAGCCCTGGGCACGCTCGGCCGCAACGCCGGACCGGTCCCGGACGGGCTGCCGGACCGGCTGCGCGAGTACTTCGCGGCGAGCGAGGTCCTTCCCCCGTGGACGGACCCGGCACTGGTCCGGCGCGGGCAGGGGCTCCTCGGCCGCTACCAGGGGCACATCACCACCAACCTGCTGTGCGCCTCCCTCCCCCTGTGCTACGCCTGCGGGAACGGCGCCCAGGCGCTGAACCTCTCCACCCGGCTGACCGAGGGGGTCTTCCGCAGGCTGATGGAGACCGCGCAGTTCGTCGTCGACGTCCTCGACACCGGAGGCCTGGACCCGGCCGGGCGCGGGATCCGGTCGGCACAGACGATCCGGCTGCTGCACGCCACGATGCGCTACCACCTGTCGCGCCACGAGTCGTGGGACACGGCTTGGGGCGTCCCGGTCAACCAGGAGGACATGGCCGGTACGCTGCTGAGCTTCTCCGTGGTCATCCCCAAGGGCCTCGCCAAGCTGGGCGTGGAACTGCCGACGGCGGACCGCGACGCCTTCTTCCACACCTGGCGGGTCGTCGGACACGTCCTGGGCATCGAGGAACGTCTCAACCCCGAGCGGTTCGACGACGGAGCCGCCCTGATGGACGCGATCCTGGAGCGCCAGCAGCAGCCTTCCGAGGCCGGCACCCGGCTGACGAAGGGCGTGCTGGACTTCATCCGCGAGTGCCTGCCCGGGCCGATGTTCGCCGGGGTCGGCCCCAGCCTGATCCGGCACCTGGCAGGCGACCACGCCGCGGACATCGTCTCGGTGCCTCCGGCCGACCTCACCAAGCTCGCCCTCCAGGCCACCAACCCGCTCAGCTTCGGCTACGGCAGGACGGGAGACACCGTCCCCCTGCTCGCCAAGGCCTCGAACGAGCTCGGCCTGGCCGTCTTCAAGCAGGGACTGCTGCTGACGAACAAGGGCCGCCGCTACCGCTGGCAGGTCCCGACCGGACTCACTCCCGCCACCTGATGCCGCGAGGGCGACCCCGCACGCCGCGTACGAGCCCGGCTGAACCGCCGACGCGAATCGTCAGACAGCCCTAGCCTGGTGCCGCAAGGGTGCGGGGCGTTCGCGGGGAGGCGTCATGACGGTCGGCCGGATCGTGGCGGGCGGGGCGGGAGCCGTCGGTCTGGGGCTCGTCGGGGTCGTGGTCCTGGTCGACCTCGACACCGGGGACCGGGTCGCGAGCGTGATCGGCGCGCTGGTGACCCTCGGACTCGCCGCGTACACCTTCCTGGCCCCGGCCGGCCAGGCGCGCCGGATCAGAGCCGGGCGCGGCGCGACCGTCATCGACGGGAACGTGACGGGCAGCGCGCTCGGCACGGGCTCCACGGTCGCCGGACCGCCCACC
>NZ_WTFF01000121.1 GCF_019400985.1 Streptomyces bambusae | reverse complement strand
GGACGAGCCGATCGTCTCGACGACAGTTTCCGCCAGATGGGGCGACCGGTGGCGCACCGTGCTGTGGCTGGAGATACGGCTGGTCCTCGCCTTCCTGGCGATGTACCCCACCGTCTGGCTGCCGGCCCTGACGGTCGGGCCCCTCCAGGGCGCGTTCGGCCCGCCGCCGACCGGCGCAGGCCCGCGCGGCCGCCGGGCCGGGCGGCGCCCCCGCCGCGCCGGCGGGCGAGCGGATGCCGCGCTGGCTGCCCCGGGCGGTGCTGATGGCGCTGGCCCTCTACGCCTGCTTCCAGCTCGGCAGCTGGGCCTTCCACCAGCTCATCGGCCTGCTCGTCAACATCCTCATCGCCTTCTTCCTGGCGCTGGCGATCGAGCCGGCGGTGGCCCGGATGGCGGCCCGCGGCATGCGCCGCGGGTTCGCCACCTTCCTGGTGTTCCTCGCGGTGCTCATCGGCGCCGTGGGATTCGTCGTCCTGCTCGGCTCCATGCTCGCCGGGCAGATCATCGACATGATCGAGGACTTCCCGCGCTACCTGGACGACGTGATCGGCTCGATCAACTCGACCTTCCACACCGAGCTGTCGCGGCTGGCCATCCAGGACAGCCTGCTGCACTCGGACTGGCTCCAGAAGTACGTGCAGAACAGTGCCTCGGGGGTGCTCGACGTCTCCGCCACCGTCCTCGGCGGACTGTTCAAGCTGCTGACCATCGCGCTGTTCGCCTTCTACTTCGCGGCGGACGGGCCGCGGCTGCGCCGCGCGCTGTGCTCCGTACTGCCGCCGGCGAAGCAGGCCGAGGTGCTGCGGGCCTGGGAGATCGCCGTCGCCAAGACCGGCGGGTACATCTACTCGCGCGGTCTGATGGCGCTGATCTCCGGCGTCGCGCACTACATCCTGTTCGCGGTGCTGGACGTGGCGTACGCGCCCGCCCTCGCCGTGTGGGTGGGGCTCGTCTCGCAGTTCATCCCCACCATCGGCACGTACCTGGCGGGCGCGCTGCCGATGCTGATCGCCTTCACCTCCAATCCCTGGTACGCGCTGTACGTACTCGGGTTCGTGGTCGTCTACCAGCAGTTCGAGAACTACGTGCTCCAGCCGAAGCTGACCGCGCGGACCGTGGACATCCATCCGGCGGTGGCGTTCGGGTCGGTCATCGCGGGCACCGCCCTGCTGGGTGCGGTCGGGGCGCTGATCGCGATCCCGGCCGTCGCGACGCTGCAGGCCTTCCTCGGCGCGTACGTCAAGCGCTACGAGGTGGCGGAGGACACTACGGCTGCGGCTGCTCGCCGCCCTGCGTGGCGCCGTGCCTGGCGAGTACGGCGTCCAGGAGGGCGGTGATCTCGCCCTCGACGAGGCCCTTGTCGACGCCGAGGTCGCGGCTGAGCACCCCGTCGCCGTCCTCCAGTTCGAGGATGCCGAGCAGGATGTGCTCGGTGCCGACGAAGTTGTGGCCCAGGCGCAGGGCCGCGCGGAAGGTGAGTTCGAGCGCCTTCTTGGCGGCGGCGTCGAACGGGACCAGGTCGGGGACCGGATCCCCGGAGGGCTCGGGCAGCAGGGCCGTGGCGGCGGGGCGTACGGCGTCCAGCTCGACGCCCGCCTTGCGCAGGGCGGCGGCCCACAGGCCTTCGGGCTCGGCGAGCAGGCCGAGGACCAGGTGCTCGGGGCGGATCTCGGTGTGGCCGGCGCGGCGGGCCTCGGCCTGGGCGGTCACCACGACGTTGCGGGCGCGGGGCGTGAAGCGGGAGAAGCCCTGGCTCAGGTCGAGGTCCCCGTCGCCCTTGGCGACGAAGCGCTTCTGGGCGGCCTGGCGGGTGACTCCCATGCTCCGGCCGATGTCGGTCCAGGAGGCGCCGGAGCGGCGGGCCTGGTCGACGAAGTGCCCGATGAGGTGGTCGGCCACGTCGCCGAGGTGCTCGGCCACGACGACGGCGCCGCTGAGCTGCTCCAGCGCGTCGGCGTGGGACTTCTTGATCGCCTCGATGAGGTCGTCGAGACGCACCGGGTTGGTCATGCGGGCCGGTTCCGCGGAAGAGTTCGTCATAGGTGCAACCCTAGGTTGACAGTGGAGGGGTGTCAACCTTGGGTTGTCATTCCAGTTGTCGGATCACGGGGGAGGGGTCAGGGTGGAAATGACCGGGAAGTTCCCCAAGTGACTCATTTCGGAGGTGCATTGATATGCGCCGCAGAATCGCCGCAGCAGTCGTCGCGGGTGCCGCTGGACTCGTCCTCGGCCTGACGCCCGTGGGCAGCGCGTCCGCGACGGTCGCGGGCGACGGCTGGGACGGCCACGGGTGCTCCGCCAGTTGGCGCGACGACCGGCACGGGTGCTGGGACGACGATGACGACTGGGGTCGCGGTGGCAACGGGCATCACTGGGACCACGCCAACTGGCGCGGCGGTGACGGCTGGGACCACGACGACCACGACGGCTGGGGCCGCGGCGGCAACGGCTGGGGCCACGGTCATGGTGACTGGGGCCACGGCGGTGACGGCTGGGGCCACGGCGGTGACGGGCACGACGACCACAACGGTTGGGGCTGACCGGGACGGCAGCGGCTGCTGACGCCCGCTCCCTCCCTTACGGAAGGCCGTGGCCCTGCTCCTGGCGGAGCGGGGCCACGGCCTTCCCGTGTGCCGGGTTGTCCCGTGTCATCGAACCTTGAGGCGTGCCGTCGAAGTTTGAGCGGTGGGGCCGCGGGTTGCGACGGCGTGAGCACCTCGCCGTACGAACGGCCGTGTTCCGCGGCCTGGCGGACCGCTACCTCGCCTCCGTCTGGTTGGCGATCGCGTCGAAACCCTCGAGTACACCGATCGGATCGCCCTCGGCGGCGGTGGTGCCAGGCTTGAAGAGCTGGACCGGCTCGCTCAGTGCGAGGTTCTGGTTGACCAGGGGAAACGCCGTGACGGGTGCCTGGTTGCGGAACGTGTCCGCGGACACCAGGGTGGCGTACTTCGACGGATCCGTGGACGCAACGACGGTCTCCACCCCAGTGGCCTTGTCGGTGGTCGAGACGGTGAGGGACAGCTTGACGAGCAGCAGCCTGGCCGACGTCAGGACGCTGAGCGGCGTCAACGTCACGTTCGACATCGACAGCGCGATGACGGTGCCGCTGTTGGGGGTGGTCGGGCTCAGGTCTGCCTCCACCCTGAACCCCTGGACCTCCAGGACCTGTCCGTCCGCCGTGCTCCTCCGCACGACGAGGCTGATGCCGCCCTTGAAGTCCAGCGTGAGGGCTCCCAGGTCGCTCAGCCTCAGCGGCACGTTCGCGGCGTACATGCTGCAAGCGATCTCTGTTCCCGCCGGCGGCAGAGGATCCGCCATGGCCTTGCCCGCCCGCGAGCGCGGCACAGCCGCATAGGCGCTGCCTGAGAGCAGCACGCCGGTACCGACCGCCGCGACTGCCGACGCGACCCCCCTCAAGAACGAGCGACGGTCGCCCTCAGCACTGACAATCCCACGTTCAGTCATCTCGCTGATCTCCATTCTCCACTGCGCATGGGCAAGCCGACCGCCCCGAGAAGGGCCACGCCGACGCTCACACGCCGAGCGACCCACGAGAGAGGCAAGCTCCCAAGTCATCGCAAGGAGAACGCCTGGTCTGGGCGCCGGTCACGGCCGGTTCGGGCAGCCGACCCACCGCCGGCGGTCCTCGCGCACCCTCTGGCCAGGCACTCACACTTCGCTGACACGAACTCGCATCCATCGAAGTTCGGTGACACGCGCTCAAGATCCACTGGCACAGGACGCGGGTCGCGGGGGTCCCGCCGCGGGGTCCCGCGCGGCGCGCTTGACAGGGAAATCGAACATCTATTCTCATTGCTTGTCCACAGCCGAAACGGGCGTGGAGGCGCATTGTCAGTGGCAGGCGTTAGCGTCTTTGGCGTGAAGCGATCGACTCAAGCAAACCGGGTGGAACCCATGGCAGGCACCGACCGCGAGAAGGCGCTCGACGCCGCGCTCGCGCAGATTGAACGACAATTCGGCAAGGGCGCCGTGATGCGCCTCGGCGACCGGCCGAACGAACCCATCGAGGTCATCCCCACCGGGTCGACCGCTCTGGACATCGCCCTCGGCGTCGGCGGACTGCCGCGCGGCCGCGTCGTCGAGATCTACGGACCGGAGTCCTCCGGTAAGACGACCCTGACCCTGCACGCCGTGGCCAACGCCCAGCGCGCCGGCGGCACCGTCGCCTTCGTGGACGCCGAGCACGCGCTCGACCCCGAGTACGCCCGGGCCCTCGGCGTCGACACGGACAACCTCATCCTGTCCCAGCCCGACACCGGTGAGCAGGCGCTGGAGATCGTGGACATGCTCGTCCGCTCCGGTGCCCTCGACCTCATCGTCATCGACTCCGTCGCGGCCCTCGTGCCCCGCGCCGAGATCGAGGGTGAGATGGGCGACTCGCACGTGGGTCTCCAGGCCCGCCTGATGAGCCAGGCGCTCCGGAAGATCACCAGCGCGCTGAACCAGTCCAAGACCACCGCGATCTTCATCAATCAGCTGCGCGAGAAGATCGGTGTGATGTTCGGCTCGCCGGAGACCACGACCGGTGGCCGGGCGCTGAAGTTCTATGCCTCGGTCCGCATCGACATCCGCCGGATCGAGACCCTCAAGGACGGCACCGAGGCGGTCGGCAACCGCACCCGCTGCAAGGTCGTCAAGAACAAGGTCGCGCCGCCGTTCAAGCAGGCCGAGTTCGACATCCTCTACGGCCAGGGCATCAGCCGCGAGGGCGGCCTGATCGACATGGGCGTGGAGCACGGCTTCGTGCGCAAGGCCGGCGCCTGGTACACGTACGAGGGCGACCAGCTCGGCCAGGGCAAGGAGAACGCCCGCAACTTCCTCAAGGACAACCCCGACCTCGCCAACGAGATCGAGCGGAAGATCAAGGAGAAGCTGGGCGTCGGGGTCCGCAAGGACGCCCAGGCCAAGGACGCGGCGGGCGCCGAGGCCGGCGCGGACGCGGCCGGTACCGAGGACGCGGCCAAGGCCGTGCCCGCTCCCGCGTCGAAGGCCAGGACGGCCAAGTCCGCCACGGCCAAGAGCTAGCCGGTGCGGGAGTACGACGGGGGCGGCGGCTCCGGCTCGTCGAGGGCCGAGCCGGAGCCGGCGCCCCGGAGTCCCGAGGAGCAGGCGCGGGCGATCTGCCTGCGCCTGCTCACCGGGACCCCGCGTACCCGGCGTCAGCTGGCGGACGCCCTGCACAAGCGGGGCATCCCCGAGGAGGTGTCGGACGAGGTCCTCTCCCGCTTCGAGGAGGTGGGCCTGATCGACGACGCCGCGTTCGCCGGCGCCTGGGTCGAGTCACGCCACCACGGCCGTGGCCTGGCCCGCCGGGCGCTCGCCCGCGAGCTGCGCACCAAGGGAGTGGACTCCGCGCTGGTCGACGAGGCGCTCGGCCGCCTCGACTCCGAGCAGGAGGAGGAGACCGCCCGCGAGCTGGTGGCCCGCAAGCTGCGCTCCACACGGGGGTTGGAGCGTGACAAGCGGATCCGCCGCCTGGCCGGGATGCTGGCCCGCAAGGGCTACCCCGAGGGGATGGCCCTGCGCGTGGTCCGCCAAGCCCTGGAGGCCGAGGGCGAGGACACGGACGACCTGGGCTTCGCATCCGACTGACCCCGCCCGCTCCTTCCGCGGGCGGGGCGCACCCGGGCCGTCCGGCCGCGAACCGGCCGGGACGCCTCTCCGGCGCTTCGGCCGTCCGGCGCCCCGCCTCTCCGGTCGCCACCAGGCCGGGAGGCCCCCGGGTGCTACGCCCCGGCCGGGCGCTCCGTCGGCCGGACCGGAAGGCCGGCCGCCTTCCAGGCCTGGAAGCCGCCGACCAGGTCGGTCGCCCGGTGCAGGCCCAGCTGGTGCAGGGCGGCCACGGCGAGGCTGGAGGCGTAGCCCTCGTTGCACACGACCACCCACCGCAGATCGTGGCCGGTGGCCGCGGCGGTGCGGTGGCTGCCCCGCGGGTCCAGCCGCCACTCCAGTTCGTTGCGCTCGACCACCAGCGCGCCCGGGATCACCCCGTCCCGCTCGCGCAGGGCCTGGTAGCGGATGTCCACCAGCAGGGCGTCGCCCGCGTGCCAGGCGTCGTACGCCTCCCGCGCCTCGATCCGCCCGTAGCCGGAGCGCACCCGCTCCAGCAGCTCGTCGATGCCGACCGGCTCCGGCGCGCTCACTGCCAGTCCACCGGGCGCTCGACGTGCTCCAGGGTGAGCACGGGGCCGCTGCGGCTGTAGCGGCGGATCAGCGGCAGCGGCGGGTAATAGGCGTGGACCGAGACCGCGTGCTCCTCGGTGGAGGCGTTCAGCACCTCGTGGACGTGGTGCTCGCCGAAGGCCCGTCCGGCGCCCTCGGCCAGCGTGCGGGTCCGGTCGTGCCCGGGGGCGAGCTCCAGGCTCCGCCAGCCCTGCGACGGCAGCCGTACCGCGAGCGCGTGTTCCGTGAGCCGGCCACGGGCGGTGGCGAACGCACCGCGCGACTCGGCGTGGTCGTGCCAGCCGGTGCCGGTGCCCGGCGGCCAGCCGATCAGCCAGGCTTCGCTGCCGCCCGGGCCGTCGAGCCTGATCCAGGTGCGGCCCTCGGGGTCGAGCGGCAGGGAGTCGACGATTCCGGGATCGGCGGCGGTGCGCAGGGCGAAGGCGAGGAGTTCGGCGGCGGTGGGCCCGCCGGTGTGCGGGCGTTCCGGGGCAGGGGCGTGCGGGGATGCGGACGCAGACTGGGGCATGGTGGGTCGACCGTCCTGTGGGTTCGCGTGGGAGCACGCCGACGGCGTGCGGGAAGAAGGCGAATCAGCAGGAGGGGCGACAGACGCAGCCCGCGTAGCGCAGGAGGTCCATGTGAACCCTCCGCCACAGGAGTACGTCGGTGCCGGTCATGTCCGCGAGTGAACCATGGCCGGCACCGCCGGTCAATCGATCACCGCGGGGGGTGTGGCGGAGGCCTCACCCACGGAGGCGGGGGCCGGTTCGCGGCCGGGGGCGCCCGCCCGTACCGTGTCCGCCGCCGCGTACAGCTCCGCCGGCCGGACCCCGGCGAAGGTCGCGGCGAGGTGCCCGTCGGGCCGCACCAGCAGGACGGTGTGCGCCGCGGCCCCCGGATAGCCGTCGGCGACCAGCAGTTCGGCGCGCATCGGCAGGGCGCTCACCGCGGCCGCCAGCCGCGGCATCAGCCCGGCCTTGACCCAGTGCCGCCGGTCCCAGACACCGGTGCCCGGAGCCACCAGCACCACCAGCAGCCGGCCCCGGCCCAGCAGGTCGCGCAGCGGTACCGTCGCGCCGTCCGGCGCGGTCACCGGCACGTTCTCCACCGGACCGCCCGGCTCCGTGGCCGTCGGCACCTCGCGGACCGCGACCGGAGGGGCGTACGCCGGGGGCGCACCCAGCGGCCCGCGCCCCAAGTGGCCGTCGGCTAGCAGCTGTTCCGCGGTGCGCGCGGACCCCAGCAGCGTCCGCAGCCCGCCCCCGCCGCGCAGCGCCGGCACCGCCTGGTCCGCGGCGCGCAGCCGGGCGGCGACGGCGGTGCGCCGCTCGTCCTCGTAACTGTCCAGCAGCGCCTCGGAGGCCCCGTGGTGCCAGGCCAGGGCCAGCTTCCAGGCCAGGTTCTCGGCGTCGCGCAGGCCCTCCTCGACCCCCTGGGTGCCCAGCGCCCCCAACAGGTGCGCGGCGTCCCCGGCGAGGAAGACCCGGCGCTCGCGCCAGCGCCGGGCGAGCCGGTGGTGCAGGGTGTGCACGCCGGTGTCGATCAGGTCGTACGGCGGGGTCCCGCCCCCGCACCACCCGGCGAGCGTGTCCCGGACCAGGGTGATCAGCGCGTCCGGGGTGACCAGCTCACCGCGCGGCTCCAGCAGCCAGTCCAGCCGCCACACCCCGTCCGCCAGCGGCCGCGCGGTGACCTCCCGGGCCGGTCCGCTGCGGTGCAGCAGGGCCTCGCCGGGCCACGGCAGATCGGTGCGCAGCGCCGCCACGGCGTGCCGTTCCACGGCGGTGCGGCCGGGGAAGCGGATGCCGAGCAGCTTGCGCACGGTGGACCGGGCGCCGTCGCAGCCGACCAGGTAGCTGCCGCGCCACCAGGTGGTCCCGGCGCCCCGGGTGTGTGCGGTGACCCCGCGCTCCTCCTGCTCCAGCGAGTCCAGCCTGCTGTCGGTGACCAGCTGGACCAGCGGGTGCGCCGCCGCGGCCTCGCGCAGCCGGCGGGTGAGGGCGTGCTGAGGCACGTGCAGCGGTGCCGGACGGTCGTCGAAGGTGATCCGGGAGCCCTCCTGGCGCCGCCGGACCGTGCGCCACGCGGCGTAGTACGCGCCCTCGTCGCGCAGCGTCGTAGCGCCCAGGCGGTGCGCCATCGCCGCGGTGTCGGCGTGCAGCACGACGGTCCGGGCGGGGCGGGGCTCCTCCTTGCCGGGCCCTTCGTCCAGGACGACGCAGGGCACGCCCTGCCCGGCCAGGGCCAGGGACAGCGAGAGTCCGACGGGCCCCGCGCCGACGACGATCACCGGGTCCATGGCGCGGCTCCCGATGTCCGGTATGTGATCACAGAACGTATGCAACCGATTGGAGGTGCCTGCGTCAAGTAACGGTGACCCGCCGGGGCCCCCGCCGGAGGCGGCCCGGGACACGCCGGAGCCCGTGTGTCGGGGCGGGATCGCTCCGCCGCAGCACACGGGCTCCGTCAGGGAACTTAAGGCCGGATCAGGCCTTCTCGCCCGGGCCCTCGGGCTCCGGGACGGTACCCGCGGCACCCGGGGTCACCGGGCCGTCGGGGTGCGGGCCGGCCGCGAGGTCGTCCACCTCCTCGACACCGAGGACGGTGCCGGTGCCCTTCTTCGACCGCCGCAGCTTCCGCTCCAGCCAGGAGGCGAAGGAGGTCAGGAGGAAGTTGAAGGCGATGTAGAGGGCGGCGATGACGACCAGGGTCGCGATGGTGTTGGCGTAGTTGGCGGAGATCTGCCGGTACATCGACATCAGGTCCGGCAGGCCCAACACCGCACCGCCGAGGGCGGTGTCCTTGAGGATCACCACGAGCTGGCTGACCAGCGCCGGCAGCATCGCCGTGACGGCCTGCGGGAGCAGGACGTACGTCATGACCTGGCTCTTGCGCATGCCGATCGCCTTGGCCGCATCGGTCTGGCCCCGCGGCAGGGACAGGATGCCGGCGCGGACGATCTCGGCGATGACCGAGGCGTTGTAGAGGACCAGGCCGGTGACCGTGGCGTAGAACGGCCGCATGTCGGAGGTGACCGGGGTGAACTGAACGAAGAACGCCGAAGCGAAGATCATCAGCATCAGGACCGGGATGGCCCGGAAGAACTCGACCACCGCGCCGACCGGCTTGCGCACCCAGGCGTGGTCGGAGAGCCGGGCGATGCCCAGCAGGGCGCCCAGCGGCAGCGCGATCACCATGGCGACCACGCCGGCCTGCAGGGTGACCATGAGGCCCGGGATCAGGAACGTCGACCAGATCTGGCTGTCCTCGACGAACGGGGTCCACTTGGCCGCGTCGAGCTGGTTCTTCTCGGCCATCTTGGCCAGGACCCACCACAGGGCGGCGGCACTCAGCACCACGAAGGCGCCGGTGTAGATCCAGTTGCGGGCCTTCGCCCGGGGTCCCGGGGTGTCGTACAGCACGGAGCTCATCGCTTCACCGCCACTCGCTTGGCGACCCAGCCCAGCACCAGGCCGGTGGGCAGGGTCAGGACGACGAAGCCGAGGGCGAAGACCGCGAAGACCGCGAAGAGCGCCTGCGCCTCGTTCTCGATCATTTCCTTCATCAGCAGGGCCGCTTCGGCCACGCCGATGGTCGCCGCCACCGTGGTGTTCTTGGTGAGGGCGATCAGCACGTTCGTGAGCGGCGCGATGACCGTACGGAAGGCCTGGGGGAGCACGATCAGGGTGAGCACCTGGAAGAAGCTCAGGCCCAGCGCGCGGGCGGCCTCGGCCTGTCCCACCGGCACGGTGTTGATGCCCGAGCGCAGCGCCTCGCAGACGAAGGTGCCGGTGTAGGCGATCAGGCCCAGGACGGCCAGCCGGAAGCCGATGTCCTTGAAGTTGTCGCCGCCGAGCGAGATGCCGAGGGTCTGGTACAGACCCGCGGAGCAGCCGATGATCAGCAGCGTCAGCGGGGTGTTGCGCACCACGTTGACGTACGCGGTGCCGAAGGCCCGCATCAGCGGGACCGGGCTGACCCGCATCCCGGCCAGGACGGTTCCCCAGACCAGGGACCCGATGGCGGAGTAGAAGGTGAGCTGAACGTTCACCCAGAAGGCTCCGAGCACGTCGTACTGCCCGGATTCAAGAAAGTCGAACACGTTGCCCTGCGCTCTCCCCAGGAAGTCCGGTGGGGCGCGCCGCCGCCCGTCACGGGCGGGCGGCGGCGCGCCCCACCGCGGAAATCAGCTGCCTTCGGTGATCTGCGGGGCCGGCTCGTTCTTGTAGTTGGCCGGACCGAAGTTCTTCTTCACGGCCGCGTCCCAGGAGCCGTCCTCGACCATCTTCTTGAGCGCGGCGTTGATCTTGGTCTGGAGCTCCTTGTCGCCCTTCTTCAGACCGATGCCGTAGTTCTCGTTGCTCAGGCTCAGGCCGACCAGCTTGAACTTGCCCTGGTTCTTCTCCTGCGAGGCGTAGCCCGCCAGGATCGAGTTGTCCGTGGTCAGGGCGTCGACGGCGCCGTTCTCCAGGGCCGTCAGGCACTCGGAGTAGCCGCCCTGCTCCAGCAGGTCGGCCTTCGGGGCCAGCTTGGTCTTGACGTTCTGCGCCGAGGTGGAGCCGGTGACCGAGCAGAGCTTCTTGGAGTTGAGGTCCTCGGCCTTGGTGATCGAGTCGTCGTTCGCGCGGACCAGCAGGTCCTGGTGGGCGAGGAAGTACGGGCCCGCGAAGTCGACCCGCTCCTTGCGCTTGTCGTTGATCGAGTACGTCGCGACGACGAACTTCACGTCACCGTTGGAGATCAGGTTCTCGCGCTCGGAGCTGATGGCCTGCTTGAACTCGATCTGGTCGGGCTGGTAGCCGAGCTCCTTGGCCACGTAGGTCGCCACGTCGATGTCGAAGCCGGTGTACTTGCCGTCCGGCGTCTTCAGGCCGAGACCGGGCTGGTCGAACTTGATGCCGACGACGACCTTGTCCTTGCCGCCGCCGGTGGCGGTGCTGTCACCGCTGCCGCCGCTCTTGTCGTTGCTGACACCGCACGCGGTCGCGGTCAGGGCAAGGGCGACAGCCGCGGCCGCGGCCGCACCGGCCTTGAAAACCTTCATGGTGAACTTCCCTCGGATGAGACGTTGTTGTACGACGAGCGGCGTGCGCGGGTGCCCCGCGTATGCTCCGCCGACCGGATCACTACCAGACGGAACCGTCAGTGGTGCAGGATCTTCGAAAGGAAGTCCTTGGCGCGGTCACTGCGCGGGTTGCTGAAGAACTGCTCGGGCGTGGCCTCTTCGACGATCTTGCCGTCCGCCATGAACACGACCCGGTTGGCCGCCGAGCGGGCGAAGCCCATCTCGTGGGTGACGACGACCATCGTCATGCCCTCCCCGGCGAGCTGCTGCATGACCTCCAGCACCTCGTTGATCATCTCCGGGTCGAGTGCCGAGGTCGGCTCGTCGAAGAGCATCACCTTCGGGTCCATGGCCAGCGCGCGGGCGATCGCCACACGCTGCTGCTGGCCGCCCGACAGCTGTGCCGGGTACTTGTCGGCCTGCGTGCCGACGCCCACCCGGTCCAGGAGGGTGCGGGCCTTCTTCTCGGCGGCGGCCTTGTCCGTCTTGCGGACCTTGACCTGGCCGAGCACCACGTTCTCCAGCACCGTCTTGTGCGCGAAGAGATTGAACGACTGGAAGACCATGCCGACGTCGGCGCGCAGCCGCGCCAGCTCCTTGCCCTCCGACGGCAGCTCGCTGCCGTCGATGGTGATGGTCCCCGAGTCGATGGTCTCCAGCCGGTTGATCGTCCGGCACAACGTCGACTTGCCCGATCCCGAAGGACCGATCACGACGACGACCTCACCGCGGGCAATGCTCAGATCGATGTCCTGAAGCACGTGCAGCGCGCCGAAGTGCTTGTTCACGTTGCTCAGTACGACCAGGCTGTCCGCAGCCGCGGCCGCGTCCTCCGTGCCCTTGGTCACTGAATCTCCGCTCATCGGGCTTCTTGCTCCGTCCTCCTCGGTTGGGAGGACAGTAGTGAGCGCTTGCGCACACCGTCATCACATCTGAGCGAGAATTGAGCATAACGATACGGCTTCACCCGCACACGGTCCGTGTACGACGCATGCGTACGCGTACCGGGTGCATAACGGAAGGCTCGCCGCGCCCGCAGGCCCTTGACGTGGGACTCTTCTTCGGCGTGGATGCATGGTGGCCACGAACGTGTCGCACGCGCTTCACGCATCCGACACGTCGGCCACATCGACCTGATTGACCTGATTGACCTGATCGGCCGGATTGATCCGGAAGGGGGACGCATGAGACTGCTGCTCGTCGAGGACGACGACCACGTCGCCGCCGCCCTGTCCGCGATCCTGGCCCGGCACGGCTTCAGCGTCACCCACGCCCGCAACGGCGAGGAGGCGCTGCAGGCGCTGCTGCCCGCCGACGCCACGGCCGGCGCCGCGCCCTACGGGGTGATCCTGCTCGACCTCGGCCTGCCCGACCAGGACGGTTACGAGGTCTGCGGCAAGATCCGCAAGCGCACCTCCACCCCGGTGATCATGGTCACCGCGCGGGCCGACGTACGCTCGCGCATCCACGGCCTGAACCTCGGCGCCGACGACTACGTCGTCAAGCCCTACGACACCGGCGAGCTGCTCGCCCGCATCCACGCCGTCGCCCGCCGCACCGGCTCCCCCGACGAGGCCGCCCCCGCGGCCGCCGGCGGCGCACCCGCCGTGGTCCGGCTCGGCGCGGTCAGCATCGAGCTGCCCACCCGCCGCGTCAGCATCGACGGGGCCGACGTACCGCTGACGCGCAAGGAGTTCGACCTGCTCGCGCTCCTGGCCCAGCGCCCGGGCGTGGTCTTCCGCCGCGAGCAGATCATCAGCGAGGTGTGGCGCACCAGTTGGGAGGGGACCGGCCGGACCCTCGAAGTGCACGTGGCCTCGCTGCGCTCCAAGCTGGGCATGCCGGCGCTCATCGAGACCGTCCGCGGTGTGGGCTACCGGCTGGTGCCCCCGCCCGCCGCCTGAGGCCGGACCGGCCGTGCGCGCCCGGCTGCTCCCCCTGCTCGTCGTCCTCATGGCGGGCGTGCTGCTCGCCCTCGGCTTCCCGCTGGCCGTCAGCCTGGCCGCCGGGCAGCAGCAGGGCGTGGTCGTCGACCGCATCGACGACAGCGCCCGCTTCGCCGCCCTCGCCCAGTTCGTCATCGACGCGGAGGGCTCGGGGGAGGCGGGCGCCGACGACCGCCGCGAGACCCTCCAGCAGGAACTCGCCCGCTACCAGGAGCTGTACGGCATCCGGGTCGGCATCTTCTACCGCGACGACAACGCGATGGCCCGGGCCCCGGGCTGGTGGCGGCTGCCGGAGGACGGCGAGGGCCGGCGCGCCTTCGAGGAGGCACTGGCCGGCCGGCGCAGCCACGACCCCGCCCAGGTCTGGCCCTGGCAGACCCACCGCAGGCTGCTGGTGGCCTCGCCCGTCGTGCTGGACGGCGACGTGGTGGCCGTCGTCGTCACCGAGTCGCCCACCGACCAGATGCGCGGGCGCATCCTGCGGGGCTGGCTGCTGACCGGCGCCGGACTGGCCGCCGCGATGCTGCTCGCCTTCGGCGCGGCCCTGCGCCTGACCAGTTGGGTGCTCAAGCCGGTACGCACCCTGGACGCGGCCGCCCACGGCATCGCCACCGGGCGGATGAACTCCCGGGTCGCGGCGGCCGGCGGCCCGCCGGAACTGCGCCGGCTGGCCCGCTCCTTCAACGAGATGGCCGACAACGTCGAAGAGGTGCTGGAGCAGCAGCGGGCCTTCGTCGCCGACGCCTCCCACCAACTGCGCAACCCGCTGGCCGCACTGCTGCTGCGGATCGAGCTGCTCGCCCTCGAACTACCCGAGGGCAACGAGGAGATCGCCTCCGTACGCGCCGAGGGCAAGCGGCTGGCCCAGGTCCTGGACGACCTGCTCGACCTTGCCCTCGCCGAACACGCCTCCGCCGAGCTCAGCATCACCGACGTCGGCGGGCTGGCGGCCGAGCGGGTCGCCGCGTGGCGCCCGCTCGCGGACGACAAGGGCGTGCGGCTCACCCTGACCGGGCGGTCCGCCGTGACCGGCTGGGCCGACCCGATCGCGCTGTCCAGCGCGCTGGACGCGGTCATCGACAACGCGCTGAAGTTCACCCCGGCCGGCGAGTCCGTCGAGGTGTCCGTGACGGCCGAGGGCCGCTCCGCGGTCGTGGTGGTCGCCGACCGCGGGCCGGGACTGACCGAGGAGGAGCTGGCCCGGATCGGCGACCGGTTCTGGCGCAGCGGCCGGCACCAGAACATCAAGGGCTCCGGGCTCGGCCTGTCGATCTCCCGCGCACTGCTGGCCGCGGGCGGCGGATCCCTGTCGTACGCGACGAACGAACCGCACGGGCTGCGCGTGACGGTGAGCGTCCCGCGCACGGCCCCGCACGGGTAGCCGGGGCGGTGCTCGCGCGGTCGGGCTTAGGCGGTCGGGTTCGCGCGGTCGGATTCTCGTAGCCGGGCGCACGCGGTCGGGCGTACCCGGGCGGGCTCGCGCGGGCGGGCTCACCCGCGCGCCCGCCACCGGTGGACGGTGCGGGAGGCCGGGCCGGCCGCGTACAGCTCGTCCACGGCGCGGACCTCCAGTACGGCCGCCCGCTCCCGCCCCGCCCGGACCAGCCCCGGCACGTACAGCGCCGTACCGCAGGTCCCGCCGAGGAAGCACCGCGCGCCCCCGGCCAGCAGCCGGTACAGCTCGTAGTGGCGCACCGGGCCCGGCGCCCGCCGCCACGACAGCCGGAGGGAGACCGAGCCGCCGCCGTCACTGCCGTTGCTGATGTCGCTGCCGCTGCCGCTGTCGCCGACCCCATCCCCGTCCCTGTCGTAGGCCCAGGCGTCCACGGTCAGCGCGGACGGTGCCCGCGGCGGCCGGTCCCGCCCGTCGTGCACCGCCAGGGCGCCCAGCCGCCAGCGGGCCGCGCCGCCGCCCGGGACGGTCAGCCGTACCGCCAGCCCGTACGCCGTCCCGCCCGCCAGGGCGCCCAGCGGGACCCGCGCGGTCCGCCAGCCGGACGCGTTGCCGGGGCCGCTGCCACCCCGCACCGGCAGCCAGGTGTAGGGGACGCGTTCGCCCGGTACGGCCGGCTCCCGCACGGCCACGCCGACCTCGACCCCGACGGGCCCCGCCTCCGTACGGTGCACCAGCTCCACCACCGTGGAACGGGACAGCGGAAGCCGGGTGGCGTGCAGACCGACGGCCGCGGGCGCGGTCAGCGCCCCCTGGACGAGCAGGCTCGACCCGCCCCGCCCCGCCAGGCGTCGGCGAAGTCGAGGCTCACGGCGGGGCGGGTGCCGGCGGTGTTCACGACCCACCGGCGGCCGGGCAGCCGGTCCTGGAGGCCGAGATGGTTCCACGGGCGCTCCGCGCGCACCCGGCCGGCCTCGTACCAGCGCAGCCCGTGGCCGGTGTTGAACGCGCAGGCGAAGGGCAGGGCGGTGACGGTCGAGCGGTCGGCGACCACGGTGGCCGGCGCCCGCCAGCCGGCCCCGGGTCCGGCTCCCGGGTCGGCAGCGGCGCCCGGATCGGCAGCGGTGCCCGGGTCGGGGTCGGGCCTGGCCGGATCGAGGGACGCGCCGGTCCAGAAGAGGTCGTCGGCGGCCTGGAAGGCCCCGGGGGAGCGGTCGGTGAGGTGATTGCGGGTCCACTCGGGCCGGTAGAGGCCGTAGCCGACGACGTGCTCGCGGTCGCGCGGGACGATCGCGTCCCAGCGCACCTCGGTGTCCCAGCCCTTGGCCTCGACGTCCACCCCGGCCCACAGTTCGTACCGCCCGCGCCCGATCCGGTCGGCGCGCCGGGCGGACTGCGCGAGCGTGTCGGGCGTCCAGCGGAAGTCGACGAAGAAGCCATCGCTGACCCGGCCCGAGCGGTCCTCGTAGAACTCCTGGTTGAGGTCGTTCAGGGCGCCCTGCCACGCCACCCGGCCGGCGCTGGTGAGGGAGTCGTACCAGGTGATCCGCAGCCGGCGGGCCGCACCGGCCGCGCGCAGGGCGCGCAGGAAGGAGCGCATCCGGCCGGCGAGCTCGCTGTCGCCGCCGTCGGTCTCGGCGTTCACGAACCAGCCGTCGAAGCCGTACGCGGCGGCCACCTGGGCGAGCTTCTCGGCGATCGGGAACCGGCCGGAGGGGTCCTGCTGGACCAGGTCCCGGGTCCAGCGCAGGTCGCCGCCGTAGGCGACGGGCGGGAGGAAGACCGTTCCCAGGACCGGTACGCCGTTGCGGTGGGCGGCGTCGGTGACGGGCGCGTTGGGCGCGAGGACCAGGCCCTCGCCGGCCGAGCCGCCCCAGAAGACGAGCTCGTCCAGGTACGCCCAGTGCGTGAGCGCGTAGTAGTCGGCCGTGGGGGAACCCTGGGCCGGGTTGCCGGCGGTGCCGGCGAAGGAGACGAGCGAGGCGATCCGCGCCCGGCCGGAGCGGGCGGTGGTGTTGGCCGGGACGGGCGCGAAGCGCTCGGCCAGCGGCACGGAGGCGGTGTTGTGGGCCAGGTCCGGATCGGCCTCGGGCGCCCAGTCCTTCAGGGACCGCCATACGACGCCGGGGGCGGGGGTGCCGGCGGGCAGGGAGTCGGGGTACCAGTAGGAGGCGCAGGGCGCGAACCCGGCACCGGTCGGGCCGCCACTCCGCGCGCTTCCCCCGTGGGCGTTCCCGTCCTCGCCGCCGTTCCCGGGCGTACCGGGCGTACCGTGTGCCTCGCCCGCCCCGGCGGTTCCGGCGGCTCGTGCGGGCCCGGCGGCCGCCCCGCACACGAGCCCGGCCACCCCGCCCCCGGCTCCGAGCAGCAGCCCGCGCCGGCTGGGGGACGGCCACGCATGAGCATCGGTCTCGGCCATGCACTCTCCTCGGAGTCCGGCTGACTCTCTGTCGGCGGCGGCGGTGGTGGTGGCGGCGGCGGTGGTGGTGGCGGACGGGCGGACTCGGGTCGGTGCCCGTCGTTCAGAGGACGTCGGTCGTGCGGACCAGTTCCGTGATGCCGCGCGCCGTCAGGTGCCCACGGTCCGCCGCGCGGTCCGAGAGGACCACCGCCGGACGCACCCCCTCGGCGGTCAGCCGGGCCCATGCCTCGAACACGGCCCCGCCCGGCGCGCACACCGAGCGCCGCGGCGCGGTCCGCGCGCCGCCGACATCGGCGACGAGCGCCGTGGCCCGTACCTCCGGCGGCCGGCGCCCGGCAGCGCGCTCCCGGTCCCGGCAGGCGGCCGCGATCCGCGCCACCACCTGACCGGCCGGCTTCACCCGGCGCTCGTTCGTCAGCAGCCCGAGCCCGTACTCCAGCTCGGGGAAGTCCGCCAGCTCCCGCGACACGTCGTGCGAGCACCACCACGTCACGCCCCATACGTCCGGGCAGTCCAGCACGTTCACCAGCGTCGCCTCCGTGAACCGCGCCGCCCCGTCCGGCGCGATCAGCGGCGCCGGCGCCCCCACCTCCTGGAGCCACACCGGCCGGCCGGGCCCGTCCGCGTACGCCTTCGCCAGCTCGACCAGGTACGCGGCGTGGTGCTCGGTCGCTGCGCCCGTCGGCCCGTACCGCTGGGCCGTGCCGTTGAACACCCACGCGTCGACCGCCGTCGCCGCGCCCAGCCGGGCCGCCTGCGCGCCGGTGAACGGGTGCCCGTCCCGGTACCAGACCGCGTCGTCCTCGGCGTGCACGTGGAATCGCCCCGGCGCCCCCGCCTCGCACGCCGCCAGCATCCGCTCCAGCCACGCCGCCGCCTGCTCCGGCGTGACCCGGTCGGGGTCCGGATGGGGCCCGTCCGAGAACTGGTTGACCTCGTTCCCGACCGTCATGCCCAGGAAGTTCGGCCGGTCCGCGAGCGCCCCGGCCAGCGTGCGCAGGTACTCCTCCTGCCCGGCGAGGACCGCCGGATCGGCGAAGAGGCTGCGCCGGTGCCAGGTCCGGGTCCACGCCGGGAGGAAGTCGAAGCTCGACAGATGCCTCTGCAGGCCGTCCACGGCCACGTCCAGCCCCCGCTCGCCGGCCGCGTCCGCCAGCGCCACCAACTGCTCGACAGCCCGCGGGCGGACGAGCGCCCGGTTCGGCTGGAACAGCGGCCACAGCGGGAACACCCGTACGTGGTCCAGCCCGAGCCCCGCGATCGAGTCGAGGTCGGCCCGCACCTCGGCGAGGTCGAAGTCCAGCCAGTGGTGGAACCATCCGCGGGTCGGCGTGTAGTTCGCGCCGAAGCGCAAGGCGTCGCGCATGAACACGTCCTGAGGGTGTGAATGCCGCACGGGAATTCGCCGGTCCATAACGTGCCGGGCGCGCCCGGGGGACGTCAACAGGCCCTGCGCGCCCGGGGGACCGGCGTGGCGCGATCGGAGCCGCGGGCGTGTCGGACCTGCTGGTCAGGGACCTGTCCGTAGTCCGGGCCCGGGCAGCCGCCTCGCCGGGACTGGCCGGAACTAATGCGGTTTAGTTCGGGGCAGGGAAGGGCGGGGAAGGGCGGACCTGGATTGCCGTCATTCTCTGAATGTCCGTCATCACACCTGCTGCATCGCGGACTTCGGCTTCGGCAGCGGGCGGGGATCGCGTACGGTCCGGCCATTGCCGTCCACCCGGGAGGGATGAGCCAGGCCATGGCCCGTAGACCCACCATCAAGGACATCGCCCGCCGTGCCGGGGTGTCCGAGAGCGCCGTCTCCTTCGCGCTCAACGGCCGGCCCGGAGTGTCCGAGGAGACCCGCGCCCGGATCCGCCGGGTCGCGGAGGAGCTCGGCTGGCAGCCGAACAGTGCGGCCAGGGCCCTGTCCGGCGAACGCGCCGGCGTGGTCGGACTGGTGCTGGCCCGCCCCGCGCACACGCTCGGCGTCGAATCCTTCTTCCTGCAACTCGTCTCCGGTGTCCAGGAGGTGCTCGGCGCCGCCCGCACGGCCCTGCTCTTCCAGGTCGTCGAGGACCTCGACGCCGAATGCGCCCTCTACCGGCGCTGGTGGGCGGAGCGCCGGGTGGACGGCGTCCTCGTCGTGGACCCCAGGACCCGGGACCCGCGCCCCGGGCTGCTCGCCGGGCTCGGCCTGCCGGCCGTGACCGTCGGCGAGGCCCGGCCCGCACCCGCCCTCTCCTCGGTCCGGGCGGACGACGCCCGCGCCATGGCGCAGATCCTGGACCACCTCCACGGCCTCGGCCACCGCCGGATCGTCCACGTCGCCGGGCTGCCCGAGCTCGCCCACACCGCACGCCGGATCGCCTCGCTGCGGGCGGAGGCGCAGCGGCGCGGGCTGCGGCCGCAGGAGGTCCGCTCGGTGCCGACCGACTACTCCGACACCGAGGGCGCCGCGGCCACCCGGCGGGTGCTGAACGAGCCCGCACCGCCGACCGCGCTCGTCTACGACAACGACGTCATGGCCGTGGCCGGCGCCGGGGTGGCCGCCGAGCTCGGCATCCCGGTGCCCGGCCGGCTCTCGCTCGTGGCCTGGGACGACTCGGCACTGTGCCGCGTCACCCATCCCCGGCTGACGGCCCTGGTCCGGGACACCGCCGCCTTCGGCCGGCTCGCCGCGGAGGAACTGCTCGCCGTGCTCGGCGGCGGGCAGCCGCGGGTACGGCTGGCGGAGCAGCCCCGCCTCGAACCCCGCGAGAGCACCGCTCCGCCCCCGCCCGCATACTGAAACCGTCCCCTTCCAGGAGCCACACCGTGATCACTCCCACCTCCGCCCTCCCCGTACCGCGGGCCGGCGACGCGTCCGACGGCCTGACGGCGGCCATCGACATCGGCGGCACGAAGATCGCCGGGGCCCTGGTGCACCCGGACGGCACGATGCCGGTCACGGCCCGCCGGCCGACCCCGCGCGGCGTCGACGGGGACGGGGTGATGGCCGCGGTCGCGGAGGTGGTCGCCGAACTGGCGGCCTCCCCGCTGTGGCCGTCCGTCGCCCGGTGCGGCATCGGGAGCGCCGGGCCCGTCGACGCCTCGCGCGGCACGGTGAGCCCGGTCAACATCGGCGCCTGGCGGGACTTCCCGGTACAGGCCCGGATCGAGGCCGAGCTGGCACGGCACGGCGCGGCCGTACCGAGCGTGCTGGTCGGCGACGGGGTCGCGATGACCGCCGCCGAGCACTGGCTGGGCGCGGCGCGCGGCCACGACGACGCCCTGTGCCTGGTGGTCTCCACCGGCGTCGGCGGCGGACTGGTCCTCGGCGGCCGCCTGCACCCCGGCCCCACCGGCAACGCGGGTCACATCGGGCACATCAGTGTCGACATGGCCGGGGACGCGTGCGCGTGCGGCGGCAGGGGCTGCGTGGAGGCCATCGCCTCGGGCACGGCCATCGCCCGCTGGGCCCGCGCCCAGGGCTGGACCGGGCCGGACCCCACGGCGGCCGGGCAGCCGCACACTGCCCCCCAAGCGCCCGCATCCGGGCCTCCCGCCGCGCGCCCCCTGCCCTGCCTGCCGGACGGGGCAGTCAGGCCGCGCGTTCCCCCACCCCAGGCTTCCGCCCCGCCCGCTGCTCCCCGGCCCC
>NZ_WTFF01000120.1 GCF_019400985.1 Streptomyces bambusae | reverse complement strand
GCGCCAGCGCGTCCCCGCCGTCAGCGCCGTTGCCCGCGGCAGCGGCCTCGTCCTCCAGGAACGCGTCCACGCCGCGCCGGGCCCGCCGTCGCCCGGAGCCCCGCTCCGCGCCGTCACCGGCGCCGGTGACGGCCTCCGTGTTCTCCGTGTTCTCTGTCTCGGGAGCCTTCGGCGCCTCCGGGGGCGGCTCCGGCAGGGTCACGGTCCCCGCCCCGGCCCCGAGCGGCAGCTCCAGGACGTACGCCCCGCCGGGAGCTCCCGGCACCTCGACGGTCTGGAGCACGCCGCCGTGGGCGGTGACGATGCCCCGCACGATCGGCTCGTGCACCGGGTTCCCGCCGTCGTACGGGCCGCGCACCTCGATCCGTACGACATCGCCGCGCTGCGCCGCCGCCACCACGACCGTGGAGTCCATGTACCCGCTGCCCTGCGGCGTCTTGCCGGTGGCGTCCACCCCGGCGACGTCCGCGATCAGGTGGGCGAGCGCGGTCGCGATGCGGTCCGCGTCCACCTCGGCCTCGATCGTCGGCGCGTGCACGGCGAACTGCGCCCGGCCGGGCCCGATCAGCTCGACGGCTCCGTCGACACCGGCCGCCACGACCCCGTCGATCAGCACGTTCTTCTTCTTCAGCTTCTCGGCGCCGGCGTCGAGCCGCTGGAAGCCGAGCACGTTGTCGACCAGCGTCGTCATCCGCGAGTAGCCGGCGGCCAGGTGGTGCAGGAGCTGGTTGGCCTCGGGCCACAGCTGTCCGCCGTCGTCGGCCGCCAGGGTCGCCAGCTCGCCGCGCAGCTCGTCCAGCGGTCCGCGCAGGGCGTCGCCGAGCACGGCCACCAGCTGGGCGTGGCGCGCGGCCAGCGCGTCGTACGGGCGCCGGTCGGTGAAGGTCATGACGGCCCCGACCAGCTGGTCCCCGTCCCGGACGGGGGAGGTGGTCAGGTCCACGGAGACCGGCTGCCCGGCCTTGTTCCACAGCACCTGCCCGCGCACCCGGTGCTTGCGGCCGCTGCGCAGGGTGTCGGCGAGCGGGGACTCCTCGAAGGGGAAGGGGGAGCCGTCGGCGCGGGAGTGCTGGATCAGGCCGTGCAGTTCGCGGTTGCCCAGATCGGTGGCCCGGTAGCCGAGGATCTGCGCGGCGGCCGGGTTGACGAGGACGACCCGGCCCTCGGTGTCGGTGCCCACGACGCCCTCCGCCGCGGCCCGCAGGATCATCTCGGTCTGCCGCTGCGAACGGGCGAGCTCCGCCTCGGTGTCCACGGTCCCGGACAGGTCGCGTACGACGAGCATCAGCAGCTCGTCGCCGGTGTAGCCAGGGTGCGGCTCGCGGTAGGCGTCGCGGCCGTCGAGGTTGGCGCTGGTCACCTCGACGGGGAACTCGCTGCCGTCGGTCCGCCGCGCGATCATCCGGGTCGGTTCGCGCCGCCCGCCGTCGTCGTCACCGGGGCGGCGCATGGAGCCGGGGATCAGCTTGAAGTCGAACTGGGGCAGCAGGTCGAGGACGCCGCGCCCGACGAGGCCCGTGCCGGGGCTCTCCATGACGTCGAGGGCGATCGAATTGGCGTTGACCACCGTGCCGTTGGCGTTGACGAGGAGCAGCGCATCGGGCAGCGCGTCGAGTATTGCTGCGAGGCGAGCAGCGCCTCGGGATGGCCTGCTGCTCACGACGAGCTTCCTCCCCTGACCACGACTACCGGCATGTCACGGGAGGAGTCTAAGGCCACCGGCCCGGCCCGGGAGGTCGGACGGCGGGGCTCTCCCACAGCACGCCGCCCATCCTTCCAGGAACGCCGCCGGTCAGGAAGGCCGACCCGGAAGGAGAGGTTCCAAGTCCTTCCACCGCTTGATCTCGCAGCCGTTGCGGCGCCGGAACCTGGCGTCCACCGGGCGGCCCTGCCATGTTCCCTCGACGTGCGCGGTGGCCGGCCCGCCGTCCTGGAAGGAGCACACCGCGTCCTTGCCGACCGGGGCGAACGGGTCCTTTCCCTGCCGGGCGAGCCGGGCGAGTCGCGCGCACGCCCTCTCCGCCTCCGGGTGGGTGCCGCCGGGCGGGTCGCACTCCAGCCGGTACTCCCCGTCGGCCCGTGGGTTGCCGGTGTCCGCGACGGTGACCGTGAGCCGGTCGGGTGAGGCCAGCAGCTTGGCGAGCGGCAGCGGGGGCAGCGGACCGGCGGCCGCGGCGGCCAGCGCAGAGGTGACGGCGAGGGCGGCGAGACGCATCAAGATCACTCCAGGTCGTCCGTACGTCGTACCCCCTGCCCAACGACGCGCCCGCCTGGACGTTCCTCGCCTTAAGCCTTTGCTCTCGGGGGGCCGCTCCTAGTACCGTGAGACCGGATTGGTGACCGAGCCCACGCCTGTGTCATCATCTGCACGCACCCTCCTCCGCGAGGGCGCGCTGGAGGCGTCGCCTAGTCCGGTCTATGGCGCCGCACTGCTAATGCGGTTTGGGCTTTACCGTCCATCGAGGGTTCAAATCCCTCCGCCTCCGCACCACCGAAGCCCCGGTCCTCATGGACCGGGGCTTCGTCGTGCTCCCGTCAACCCCTACGACGCCCCAAACCTCGGCCGGACGCCTCGTGTGGGGCGATTCGTCCAGGTCAGGGAGGGTTTGCCTAATGGATTTCGCGTCCCGGCGAGGTCCATGTATTGTTGTTCTCGCAAGGCCAACGGGGCGAAAAACCCCGGGAAGCCCAAGCACTCGTAGCTTAACGGATAGAGCATCTGACTACGGATCAGAAGGTTGCAGGTTCGAATCCTGCCGAGTGCACAGCAGGCCAGAGGCCCCGGAGAGATCCGGGGCCTCTGGCGTTTTCCGCTCGTACAGCAGCGAAGTACAGCAACCGCGTCAGCCGCTGCCACCCATTGCTTCGGACAGCTTGCCGAGCGCCTCGCGTACGTCCTCTTCGCTCGCCTCGGCGTACACCTCCATGGTCATGGCGATCTGCGAGTGCCGCAGGATGCGCTGAGCGACCTTGGGGTGGACCTTCAGCGCCACCAAGAGCGAGCCGCAGGTGTGCCGGGTGTTCCGCAGCGGGATCGCGCGGAGGCCGGCGCGCCGGGCCCGCAGGGCGAACATCCGGGTCAGGTTCCCCGGCTCGATCGGGGTCCCGTACTTCGTGGTGAAGACCAGATCATTGCTGCCCTGCCACAGCTCACCGGCCGCCTTGCGATCACCGGTCTGCTGTGCACGCCGCATCCGGAGCGCCTTCAGGCAGAGCGCCGGCAGGGGCAGGAAGTCGTCCGAGTCCTCCGTCTTGGTCTCCCGGTGCAGGATCTGCCGCCCGGCCCGCTGGATCTGGTGGTCGACGTAGAGCTGTCCGGCCTCGAAGTCGACCGACTTCCAGGTCAGCCCCAGCACCTCACCCCGGCGGAGCCCGAGGCAGAGCACGAGCACCCAGGCGGCGAACAGGTGATCGTCCCGGGCCGCACCGTCGGCCAGGAAGCGCCCGGCTTCCGCGACGGACCAGGGCTTGATCCGCTTGCGGCGGGGCTTGGGCACCTTCACGAGGGAGGCGACGTTCTTTCCGATCTCCTCCTCGGTCACGGCATGGGTCAGGGCGGCGCGGAGGGCGTCCCGGGCGCCCTGGACGACGCGGCGGGACGGGTAGGCCTCGCAGCACTCGCCGACCGCGCAGCACTTCCGCCGGTTGGGTGATCGCTTCGCGTCCTTGCCCTGGGCGCAGCACTGGCAGATCGTGGCCAGCTTGTTCAGCCACTCCCGAACGTCCCGCACCGTGAGCTTGTCGAGCCGCTTCGAGCCGAGGTGGGGAGCGATGTACAGCCGGGTGTACCCCTCGTAGGAGACGTACGACAGCGGCGCGAGGTGGGGCTTGACGATCTCCTTGAGCCAGTACGCCAGGAAGGCCGCGACCGTGCGGTGCCGAGTCGCCACAGGCCCCTTCTTAGCCTCGGTGTGCAGCTTGATCCACTTGTCGTGGACCTCCTCGCGGGTCTTGCCGTAGACGTACTTCCGCTTGCGCTTCCCGTCCGGGGTGTCGACCCAGACGTACGCCGCGAACCCGTTCTTGTAGGGGTAGATGGACCCCTCGCCGTTGGCCCGCTTGCCGCTCATGCCGACCACCGCTCCGCCTCGGAGGCGATCCGCTCGACGTACTCGTCTACCCAGGACGGCAGGATTTTGCGGTTGCGCCCGACCTTCACGGACCGGATCTCTCCGGTGAGTACCAGCATCTTGGTCTTGGAGAGGCCGAAGCCGAGCATGGCGGCGACCTCGGCGGTGGTGTGCCACTTGGGTTGGATGACGGTGGCTGTCGTCATGACAGGGCTCCTTCCAGGTGCAGTTGGTCGTGCAGGGCTTCGCGGGCGGTTTCGCGGTTGAGCTGGATGTCTCGGGCGATGGAGGCGGCGAGGAGGGACTCGCCGGGGGTGTGGCCGTGGCCGGCGTACTGCCAGGAGGCGAGTACGAGCACGGTGTCCGGCTCGACGTCGGCGAGGCCGCGGGCGTGGCGTTCCTGGGCGGCGCGGTAGTCGGCGCGGGTCTGGCGGAGGGCGCCGAGGGTGGTGGAGTACTGGCGGGACTTGGTGGAGAAGTGGCCGCGGAAGCCGAGCATGTGGGCCCAGGCGGCGAGGCGGCGGTCTGGGTAGAGCGGGTCGAGGTCGAGGCAGGCCTCGATGAGGCGGGCGGCGTGGTTGGGGACGTCGAGGAGGACCAGGGCTTCGCGGTTGCCTACGCGGCGGTCGAGGGTGCCGGTGTTCTCGGCGGCTTTGGTGGCGTACTTGGCGACGTAGGAGGCGACGGCCTGTTCGGTGACGTCGGAGCCGTCGCCGAAGGCCTTGATGGGGCGGATGTCGAGCTGGGCGCCCCAGCGCAGGACGCGGGCGGGTTGGTCGGCGGCGGCCGGGACGGTGATGGACGTGTACGTGTGGTGGGCGGCGGCACGGATGGCTTCGGTGAGGAGTCGGGTGCTGGCCCAGTGGGGCGGCGGGGTGTGGGCGCCTTCGGGTCCGTCGAGGCGGATGACGGCGTGGAAGTGGATGGCGCCGCGCTTCTGGAACTCGGCGACCTTGCCGAAGGAGACCCGGCAGACCTCCTTCAGCTCGCGTTGGGTGAGGCCGGCGCGGGCGGCGATCTCGCGGCGCAGGCGGGTGGTGAAGCGGGACCAGAGCTGTCCGGCATGGTTGTTGAAGAGGACCGCGCCTGCGTAGTCGTAGGTGGTCGGGTCGAGGGCGGTGCCGAGGACGCCCTCGCCGGGCGTGTGCTGGGTTCCGCAGCGGCAGCTGCCGGAGTCGGGGCGGTTGTGGACCGGGCCGAAGGAGGGGGCGGTGAGGGTGGCGAAGACGCGGGGGTGTTCGCGGACGGTGGCGGGGATGTCGCGGCGGTCGTCCCCGGCGAGGCCGGCGCGGATGAGGTGGAAGGTGTCGCCCGCGTAGGTCCAGGCGCAGGACGGGCAGCGGGAGGCGCGGCGGTTGCCGCAGGCGATGCGGAGCCGTGCGCCGGGTTCGTCGGCGGTGGAGTACCGGTGCAGGGTGGTGCCGGAGGCCTTGTCCTGGGTGAGGGACCAGCCGGTGACGTGGATCGGGTCGGCGCATCCTCCGGTGCGGTGGACCTGGTCTTTCCAGCGGTCGAAACCGGGAGCCCCGGCCACCCTGAGCAGGTCGCCCAGGGTGGCCGGGTCCAGGTCCGCCGTGGTGGCGGCGTCGGTCATCGGCGCCGCCGCTTGTAGGCGTCGCGGGTGGCCTCGATCTGGTCTGCCTTGGCGATCAGCTCGTTGCGACGCTGTGCGGCCTGCTCCAGGTCTCGGCGCGCTTCCGGGCTGGCGTCGAAGTTGGTGGCGTAGGCCTTGTCGAGGGTGTCGTTGTGCGCCATGACAGCCGCGTTGTTGGCCTCACGCACGGCCTTGTCCAGCTTGCGTCCGCTGAAGATGCCCATCAGACGTGCACCTCCGTCGGGGCGGTGCGGGCGGGGCGGGTGCCGGTGCCGTGGCAGGCCGGACAGTGGGCGGTGATGGTGCGGAGGTGGCCGGCGCTGTTGCGGCCGCCGAGGGTGATGGCGGCGGAGGCGTGGCCGTCGCAGTTCGGGCAGATCTGCCGCGGGGCAGGGGTGGGCTGGGTCATGATGGTGCTTCCTTCCGGATCGTTTGGTTCGGGCAGGAGCACGGCGCCGGGACGGCGACTTCTTGGCGGTTGACGACCGTCCCGGGGCCGGTTACTTGCTGGGCCTCTTGGGGGTCTTCAGGGCGAGGGTGACGAGGCTTCCGCCGCCGACGAGGGTCGGAATGGCGGCCTTGAGCGCGGCCGCGGTCGTGGCGGCGACCTTGACCAGGGACAGGATCGCCACGGTGGTCACGTAGACCAGACCGCAGACGCCGACGGTGGCGACGAGGACCAGGGCCACCGGGCCGACCCATGAGCGCTGGGTGGTGTGGACGATGACTACCGATCGCGGGTCGGTACCCGGCGGGATCAGGTCGGCCGGGATGTGTCCGCTGCGGAGCTGAGCGTCGGGCTGGTTCACGGCAGTTCTCCCTTCCGGCCCGGTTACTTGATCGCGGTGCCGATGGCGGGAGCGAGGATGCTGTCGGCGAGGAGGAAGCCGCCCAGGAGCAGCAGGGCGACCAGCCACCAGGGCGGGCGGATGAGCTTGATCCCGAGGAAGCCGATGACGGCGACGGCGAGCCAGAGCGGGACGGTGTTCACGACGGGTCTCCCTTGGTCGTCAGCGGGGCGAGCATCGGTGGGCGGTGGCGGCGAGTTCGGCAGCGGCGCGGTCGAGGTAGTCGCCGGACCAGCCGCAGCCGGGCGCGGTGCAGGCGGCGGTGTGGGCCTCGCGGCCGTGGCGGTCGGTGTAGGTGGCGACCTGGACCGGGCCGAAGCGGCGGACGTCGCGGAAGCGGTAGCGGGCCATCACCGGTCTCCGTTCGCGGGGAGGACGCGGCCACCGAACTGGCGGAGGATGTCGGCCGCTGCGGTCGGGTCGGGGGTGCGGTTCGCCGCTTCCTCCGCCAGCAGCTTGGCGAGCAGGGGGTGTCCGGTGTCGGCCATCTCCTGGGCGGCGTCTACGTAGTCGGCGGCGGAGGGTTCGTTTCCTGCCATGTGCGTGAGTCCTCTCAGGCGAGCTGTGCGGCGATGGCGTCGGCCATCGGGGCAGGGACACCCAGGCGAGCGCGCAGGGCATCGGTATCGATCGGGGTGCCGGTGCGGGCGCGGTGTTCGTCGGCGACCTTCCGGCCGTAGGCGAGGAGCGCGTCCGGGACGGCAACCGCAGGGGCCGGCGCGGGCAGGGCCGGAGCAGGCTCGGGCGCCGGGATCTCGGCGGCGACCGGCTCAGGCTCCGCCTCGGGGAGCGGTACGACGTCGAGGACCTGGCCCTCGTCCTGGTCGTGCTCGACGTCCGGCGCCGGCATCGGCATCGGCTCGGGGTGGTGCTTGTGGACCAGGAGCGTTCCGCCGAGGAAGGCCAGTGCGGGCCATCCGGCGACGAGGATCCGCAGCCAGGCCGGGACGTCGTTCAGGTCGAGCAGGCCGGCGGTGGCGACGTTCGCGCCGAGCGAGGCAGCGAGCGCGACGGCGAACCAGGTCCACGCGGACCGGGTCGGCTGGCCGGCGTTGCGCAGGAGCCGGAGCCGATGCCAGGCGGCGACGAGGAGCAGGTCCACGCTGATCGGGTAGGCCCAGGCCTTCCACCCGTCCTGACCGGCAGCGGCGGCAAGGTCGTGCAGGTGGGCGAAGGACAGTGCCCCGGCCATGACGGCTTGCACGAGGACGGCGTCCGGCCGGATCTTGCTGTGCATCGTGATTTCACCTCCTTCGGGACGTGCAGCAGAGGGCGGGGCCCGGCGTCAGCCGGCGGGGGCTTCGCCGGTGCCCATGCATGTCAGGCAGAGGGCGGCTTGCCGGTCGTCGGTTTCGCGGAGCTTGCGAGTGCCGACGCGTACGGTCTCGGTGGTCTCGCCCGAGCCGTTGCAGTCGCCACAGGTAGGCGCGGGGGCCGGGGCCCGGCGGGCGCGGGACGTTCGTGGAGCGGCCATGGTGATCACTCCTGTCTCCAGGCATGGGAGGGGTAGGGGACCTGGCGCGATGCGGTCGCGCCGACCGGTTCGGGGAGGGAGGCTCAGACGGTCTGCTTGGACGGCTGAGTGGGCAGCACCGCAGGCTGCATGCGGAAGTCCGCCAAGGCCGGGATGTACGGCGTGCGGTGCGCGGTATCGGCGCAGACGGCCGCGACCTCATCGAGGGAGACGAACGCCGACCGGATGCGGGCCCAGCCGCCGGAGAGCAGGCCGACCACGGCGGTCCCGGGCCGTTCGACGGCGATTTGGGTAGCAGCACCCACTGCACGGACGCTGATGTCGCCGAGGGCCATCTTTGCGGAGGCCTCGTCATTGACGCGGTGCGCGACGCGGCCGGTGAGCTGGGCCCGCAGGGCGGTCGCGCCAGACCCGAGGTCGGAGCCGAACCGCTGCCCGCAGACCTCCAGGTAGATGGCGGCGGCGCGGCCGAGCTGGGCCAAGCGGATCAGCTGGGTGACCATGTGGTCGCGGCGCTTCTCGTCGGCCTTGTTGGCGATCAGGAACAGTTCTGCCACCTCGTCCACGATCAGCACGATCGGCGCCGGCCGGACGTCCTCGGGCAGCCCCCACACGTCCGAGGTGATCTCCTCCACCGCGACACCGGCGCCCAGGCCTTGTGAGGCTCGGATCAGCTCGTACCGCTGGACCATCTCTTCAACGAGCACGTCCAGCAGTTCGGCAGCGTCTTCCGGGGTGTAGGCGAGGGCGGACAGCCGCCGGGCGAACGGCGCCAGCTCCACACCCCACTTGCAGTCGATCCCCACCAGGGCGACCGGCTGCGTCGCCAACCCCTTGATCAGACCGCGCAGGTAGACCGACTTCCCCGACTCCGTCGCGCCGATCACCAACTCATGAGGACTGGCCCGGAAGTCCCGCAGATGTAGCGCCCCGTCCGACCGCAGCGCCACCGGCACCTTCAGCAGCTCAGCGGCGGGGAGCTTGCGCGGCATGACCACGTACCTCAATACGTCGTACCCGACCAGCCGTACCTCCAGGAACCCCGGCTTCAGGGCCCGGACGTACACATCGTGCGTCCGCCAGGCGTGCCGCAGCCGCTCGGTGGCCGCGTCGTAGTCGAGGAAGTCCTGCCCGGGCAGGATCTTGATCCGCAGCACCAGCCCGAACCGCGTTACGCGGATCCGCCGCAGCTTCGGCACGGCCCGAGCCGGAACCCGGTCCAGCACGCCCGCGACGAACACCCGGGACCGAGAGGGCTGTTCGCTCAGCCCGCAGGCCTCCATCACCGACCGGTACGACCACAGCAGCCGGACCACGACGACCACCCAGCCGAACCCGAGCCAGTACCAGCTGGGCCGCTTCCACCTCAGCCACCCCAGCCCACCAGCGACCAGCGCTAAGCCCCCCAGGGCGGCGACCTGTCCCCCGGTCACCGGAATCAGGCCTTGACCGGAGCGGCGAGGGAGGTGACGGCGGCGGCGCGGTAGCTGATCCCGTGCCGCTTCTGGCCGTTGAACTCGTTCTCCCACGGCCGGGCGATCAGGCCGGTGATCGCGACCGGCGTCCCCATCACCAGCTCGTTCGAGACGCCGGGCTGCGGAACGGTGACGGACAGGACATCGGAGACCCCGGCCATCAGGAACACCACGTCCACGGTGGCCAGCGGCGCACCGGTCTCCAGGTCGGTCGCGATCTCACCCGTCCGCCTGTCCTTGATCTTCGGCTGCGGCGGCTGGGCCACCATCAGCATGGCGGCGGAGGTGTCGACGGGAATCTGACGCATGACAGATCACTCCTCTATAGAGGCTGGACTTCGTCACTCCTGTATAGGAGTGACATGAAGAAGAGTGCCTGACTCCTATACATGAGTCAACCCGCCGCGAAAGAAAACTCGCGGCGGGCTGTAGTGAGTTGAGCGCCCGTCAGTCGGCAGCAGGGATCCGATACTCGAAGACGAACTGGTCAGCAGCCATCAGGGTGTCGCAGACCTCCACGACCCGCCCCTCCTCCGTGACCGCGTTGCGCAGCAGGTGCACGACCGGTGCCCCAGGGCTCAGCGCCAGCTCCGAGGCCTCAGCCTTGGCCGCCGGCCGGGCCTGGAGCGTCTCCACGAACTCCGCGAACTCGTGGCCGTGCTCCTCCAATCGGGCGTAGATGCCGCCGCCACCGGGGTTCTCCTCGAACAGCTCAGGGATGTCCTTCACGACGTCCCACGGGAGGTACGACGTAGCCGTCTCGACCGGTGTCCCGTTCCGGAAGTACAGGCGCCGGCGCGCGAGGACCTTCGTGCCGGGGGCGACCCCCAGCCGACCGGCGATGCCCTCGGGGGCCTCCATGGGTCCGATGTAGATGACGCTGACCTTGGCGGTGGCGCCCGACTGCTCCGACTCCGCGAGGTACGCGGCCTTGCCCCCGCGGCGCAGCGAGCGCCGGAAGCGATCCGACGATCGGTGCCGTACGGGCGGCCGGGCCTTCACGTACGAGCCCTTCCCGTGCAGGGTGTCCACGAGCCCACTGGCGCGGATCTCGGTCATGGCCTTACGGATGGTCCCGCCGGACACGCCGTAGCGGTCGACCATCTCTGCTTCGCTCGGCACCTGGTCGCCTGGCTTCAACGCGCCGGCGCGGATCTGCTGAACGATGTCCTCGGCGATCTGCAAGTACCGAGGTACGGCCTTGCCACCTCCTACAGCTGTTCCCATGGTCCTTCTCTTCCTCCTATGCTCCTGTACATGAGTAACAGTGCCCCGACGACCCGGTCAACGCCTCGCCACTCCGTGTCCGTAGCCGGTGTGGTGGTCCGCGATGACGGCCGGCTGTTGGCGATCCGGCGGGCGGACAATGGGACGTGGGAGTTGCCGGGCGGGGTGCTGGAGATCGCGGAGACACCGGAGGAAGGTGTTCGGCGCGAGGTCCTGGAGGAGACCGGGCTCGACGTGGACGTGGCGGAGCTGACGGGGGTCTACAAGAACGTCACGCTCGGGGTCGTCGCCCTGGTCTTCCGGTGCAAGGCGACCGGGGGTGCCGAGCGCACCTCCGACGAGACCACGGCTGTCCAGTGGCTCACGCCCGAAGAGGTCTCCGAGCGGATGTCTGAGGTCTACGCGATCCGACTCCTGGACGCCCTGGACGGGCACGGGCCACACGTGCGGAGCCATGACGGGCGCCAGCTGTTCCCCGTGCGGTGAAAGTTTCCCTACTCCATCAAGGCACCCGCCGCGCACGGCGCGGCGCGCGCGGCCCGTCGCCCGGGCCTGCGCTCCTGTCTCCGCCGCCCGCTCCGGCCCCGCCGCCGGCCGCACGCCGTAAGTCCGGCGAAGGGTTGATGGGCGGGACAACCCCTCCGAGGCCAGCGCCGTCAGCTCCACAACGCCCCACGGCCCGACCAGGCTTCCAGTGTCGAGCGAGCCTGGCCCTCCACCTGAACCACTCCGGTCGGCGCCACGGCCAGCCAGGCCTGTCAGAGCAGCTGCGGCATCCCGACACCAAACCCGGGCGCCAATGCCTGGCGACGCCACCAGGTCAGAACGATGCCTCCGGCGGGGGCGCTCCGACTCCGGGATGCATGGGGCCGTCGTGCGAGTGCGGCTGGGATTGTGGTGCAGGTGTGGGCTGTCATCCCGCCTGCCGTCGACCCAGGCAAGCCATAGCAGACCAGGCTCCTGGGGCCCAGGTCGTTCGTCCAGCAGGGCGCTCCACCTGGGCCCCAGGAGCCTGCCCCGCTATCACTCCGTGTGGGTCGACGGCAGACGGGATGACAGCAGGGGCGCGCTGTGGCCAGGGCCCACTCACCCGTTCCCCTGGAAGACCTTTCAGCCAAGACTGGCTATTTTCAGCCAAAACATTGGTCGGCATTATCCCGATTAGTCGTTTTTTGCGGTTACGCAAAGCAAAGTCAAACCGGCTTTACTTTGCAAAGTGGGAAACCGGGAGTCGCTGCTCGTGGCGGGTTGCTGTATTACGTAAATCCGCTATGGACGCTTGATGTTCAAGGGTTAGGCGCTCTGACCTGCAAACAATGTCAAGTCGGTTGGCTCTTTGCGTGTGGATGTGGCTGCGCTCCACTATGAACTCAAGCAAACAAGAGCCCATCCCGCTGACAGGCTTCCAGGCGGTGGCAGCGGGATGGGCTAAGCCGTAGGAGGCTCGTCTATGAGTGTGGCCCTTCCCTACCGGGATCTGTCAAACCCGATGCGTAAGTCGTGGGTTATCGCGGTCATCGTCGTCCTGGTGTTGTTCCCTGCCTCGGCTCAGGCGCTGAGCACCTTCACGGACGCCGTCAGCTGTCTTGTTGCGCTTGGTGGCGCGGGTACAGCAGCCGCGTACCGCAACCACCGCAACCGCACCTGAGCCCCAGCACCCTGGCGAGGCCTCAAAGCGGCCGGTATGAACGTCGTTGACCGGTCTCGCTAGAGCTACGGATCAGAAGGTTGCAGGTTCGAATCCTGCCGAGTGCACAGCCTGAAAGGCCCCCGGTTCGCCGGGGGCCTTTCGCGTTGTCGGGGCGGCCCGGTGTGGGCGGCCCGCGCTGATCTCGCCGGGCGTGTGGTGGTTCTCGTGGGCCGGGGTGTTGTCGTTCGGGTTGCCGGTTCGGACGTGGTCGTCCCGGGTTTCGTGCAGGCTGAGGTTGGTTCTGGCAGATGTGATTCTTGTTTGGTTTGAGTGGTCTGAACGTCATCTGGGCCGATGGTGGCATTGCAGGATGCGGTACGGTCTCCGCCAGGGCTTGGGGTCAGGGTGGGAGGTAGATCGCGTGGACGAGATCGGCCGGGCGCTCGTGCGTTGTCTGCAGCAGGATGCCGGGCAGTCCTACGCCACCCTGGGCGCGGCCGTCGGGCTCTCCGCGGGTGCTGCGCACGAGCGGCCGCTCCCGCTGTGACCTGGTGGTGCACCGGGCTGCGCTGGAGCGGAGGGCGCCCCGCGATCGGCTGGTACCGGGCGGAGGGGCCCGGCGAGCGCGCCGAGCGCGAGAGCGTGCTGGACTTCGGGCGCCCGCTCGCCTTCGCCGGCCGCGGCGCACGGCACTGCCTCGGTGTCCGGCGGGGCGGCCGGCGCACCCCGTGCCCGACCGGGGCCGGGGTCCCGGGGCGGGCCGGCAGTGCGCAGTGCCCCGAGTGCGCCCGCCTGGACCGCTCCTTCTCGGTGGCCGCCGACACCAACGCCGCCGATCCGCGCCCGTACCGCGTCTACCTGGCGTGGTTCGGGCCGGACCTGGTCAAGGTCGGGATCACCGCCGAGGAGCGCGGCTCGGCGCGGCTGCTGGAACAGGGGGCGGTCGCGTGGACCTGGCTGGGCCGCGGTCCGCTGATGGCGGCCCGGCGTACCGAGGAGCTGTTGCGGGCCGCCCTCGGGGTGCCGGACCGGATCGCGTACGTGCGCAAGCGCGCGGTACGGGCCCAACTGCCGCCCGTGCCGCAGCGGGCGGCCGAGGTGGCCGGGCTGCACGAGCGGGCCGCCGCGCTGCCCGACTGGCCGGACTCGCTGGACCGGCTGCCCTGCGAGGTCGTCGACCACGCCCGGGAGTTCGGGCTCGACGGGCTGCCGCGACCGGAGCGGGTGCTCGACGCGATGGTGCCCGGTGGGGTCGTGGCCGGGCGGCTGGTGGGGGCGGCGGGCCCGGACCTGCACTTCGCCGACGGGCTGGTGGTGGACGCCCGGCTGCTGGCCGGCTGGGAGCTGGTCCCGGTGGATCCGGCGGGCCTGTCGGGTCCGGCGGTCACCTCCGTGCCGGTGCGGGCGGTGGGGGCGACGGCGTCGCAGGACGGCCTCTTCTGAGGGCGGGGCCGGGGGCGGGGCCGGGGGCGGGGCCGGGGTCAGCGGGTCGGGGTAGGCGGGCCGGCGGACGGGGCAAGGTCAAATCTTGGATCCCTTTGGCCCGCCGGGCCGTTCTGCGGTGGACATGCGGGGACCCGGCCGCGGAGGGTGAGGGCATGAGCATCCAGCCCCTTCCGGCGTTCGAACCGCCTTACGTCATGTCCGTGTTCACCTCCGTCCGCACGGCGGACGACACCGGCTATCCGGAGACCCTGGCCCGCATGATCGAGATCGTGCGGGAGAACCCCGGATTCCTCGGCTACGAGTCCGCCCGCACCCCCGGCGGCCTCGGCATCACCGTCGCCTACTTCCGCGACCACGAGTCCCTGGCCGAGTGGCGGCAGGAGTTGGAGCACCAGGCGGCCCAGAAGGAAGGCCGAGCCACCTGGTACGAGAGCTACACCCTGCACGTGGCGACGGTGGAGCGGAGCCACGGATTTGTCCGCAACGGCTGAGGCGGTCCGGGCCTTCCGGGACCGGCTCGGGGTGCCGGGACTGGTCGACGTCCACACCCACTTCATGCCCGAGCGGGTCATGGCCAAGGTGTGGGACTACTTCGACGCCGTCGGCCCCCTGACCGGTGTGGAGTGGCCCATCGCCTACCGGCACGAGGAAGAGGAACGGGTCGCCCTGCTGCGGGAGTTCGGGGTGGTCGCCTTCACCTCGATGCTCTACCCGCACAAGCCCGCGATGGCGGCCTGGCTCAACTCCTGGGCCGCCGGCTTCGCCGCCCGGACACCGGACTGCCTGCACACCGCCACCTTCTACCCGGAGGAGGGCGTCGAACGGTACGTACGGCAGGCCGTCGAGGACGGGGCGCGCGTCTTCAAGGCGCACGTGCAGGTCGGGGCGTACGACCCGACCGACGACCGCCTGGAGCCGGTGTGGGGCCTGCTGGCCGAGGCGGGGATCCCCGTCGTGGTTCACTGCGCTTCCGGTCCGGTGCCCGGCAAGCACACCGGGCCGGGCCCGGTGGCCCGGCTGCTCGCCAGGCACCCGCGGCTGCCGCTGGTGGTCGCGCACCTGGGGATGCCCGAGTACGCCGACTTCCTCGACCTCGCCGACCGGTACCCGGCGGTGTTCCTGGACACGACCATGGCCTTCACCGACTTCGCCGAGCGGCTGGCCGGCTTCCCGGCAGCCGAGCGGGGCCGGCTGGCGGCCCTCGGGGACCGGATCCTGCTCGGCACCGATTTCCCCAACATCCCCTATCCGTACGAGCACCAGCTCCAGGCCCTGGACCGGCTCGGCCTGGGTGACGACTGGCTGCGCGCCGTGTGCCACGACAACGCCGCCCGGCTGTTCGACCTGGACACGGCGCGGCGCCCGGACGCTCAGTAGCCCTTCAGGAGTTCTTCAGGAGTTCTTCGGGGGTCTTTCAGCGTGATCGCCGTCGTCGAGTGCGGGTGCGTGCTCGACGGCTGCCGGCCGGGGCGGTTTCTCAGGAGATTCACAGAAAGGCGCAAGGGGGCTCTCAGAGGCGGCGGTCAGCCTGAGCGCCATGACAGCGACGACCACACACCCCGCGTCCACGTCCGCCGCCTCCCCCGCGGCGCTGCTGCGGCCCGACGGCGGGCCCTGCCGCATCCTCGTCGTCGACGACGAGGCCTCCCTCTCCGAGCTGCTGTCCATGGCCCTGCGCTACGAGGGCTGCGAGGTCCGCACCGCGGGGGACGGGGCGGCCGCGATCAGGACGGCGTGCGCGTTCCGGCCGGACGCCGTGGTCCTCGACGTCATGCTCCCGGACATGGACGGCCTGGCCGTCCTGGGCCGGCTGCGCCGCGAACTGCCGCACGTGCCCGTGCTGTTCCTGACCGCCAAGGACTCCGTCGAGGACCGCATCGCCGGCCTGACGGCCGGCGGCGACGACTACGTCACCAAGCCCTTCAGCCTGGAGGAGGTCGTGGCCCGGCTGCGCGGCCTGATCCGGCGCTCCGGCGCGGCCCGGGCCGCGCGCAGCGAGTCCGTCCTGGTGGTCGGCGACCTGCGACTGGACGAGGACAGCCACGAGGTCAGCCGGGGCGGTGAGGAGATCCACCTGACGGCGACCGAGTTCGAGCTGCTGCGCTACCTGATGCGCAACCCGCGCCGGGTGCTCAGCAAGGCGCAGATCCTGGACCGGGTGTGGAGTTACGACTTCGGCGGCCAGGCCAATGTCGTCGAGCTCTACATCTCCTACCTCCGGCGCAAGCTGGAGAGCGGGCCCGGTCGCAGCCCGATGATCCACACCCGGCGCGGGGCCGGCTATCTGATCAAGCCGGGCGAGTAGTGCGGCTGCTTCCCAGACTCGTCGTACGGCTGCTTCCCAGACTCTCGGTACGCTCCCCCCGTCCGGCACACCCACCCCGTCCGGCACGTCCACGCCGTCCCGGCGACGGCGTTTCACGTGAAACATCGCGCCCCGCACGGCGGTGGTCCCTGCGCACCCGGCTCGTGGTCACCGCGGTCGCGCTGATCGCCGTCGTCGGCGCGGTCATCGGCACCGTCACCACCCTGGCCCTGCGCTCGTACCTGGTGGGGCAGCTCGACAACCAGCTGCGCAGCACGGTCGAGCTCGCCTCCGGGCCGCCCGGAAAGGGCGGGGTCCGGCTCGGCGACAGGTCCGCCGACGGTAAGCCCGGCGACCGGGCCACCTGCCGGCGCTCGCCCCAGCCCTTCGGCTTCGTCCGCGCGCCCGGCACCCCCGTGGGCGCGGTCTCGGCGCTGCTCGACGCCGACGGGACGGTCAGCGAGAGCGTCTCCAGCGAGCGGGCGGACCCGCCGGACTATGTCTGCCTCAAGCGGCTCACCGACGCCGAGGCCCGCACCCTCGCGGCCGCCGCCCGCCGCGGCGGTGGCGGGCCGGTGACCGTCGACCTGCCCGGCCGTGGCTCCTACCTGGTGCGCACCGGATCCCTGCCCGGGGGCCGCATCGTGCTGGGCTTCCCGCTCGACGGCGTGCATTCCACCGTCACCACCCTGATCGCCGTCGAGGTCTGCGTCACCCTGGCCGGGCTGATCGCCGCCTCCCTCGCCGGACAGGCGCTGGTCGGGGTGGCCCTGCGCCCGCTGCGCCGGGTCGCCGCGACCGCCACCCGGGTCTCCGAACTCCCCCTGCACAGCGGCGAGCCGGCCCTGCACGAGCGGGTCCCGCAGGCCGAGGCCGATCCGCGGACCGAGGTCGGCCAGGTCGGCGCGGCCCTCAACCGGATGCTGGGACACGTCTCCTCCGCGCTGACCGCGCGCCAGCAGAGCGAGATGCGGGTGCGCCAGTTCGTCGCGGACGCCAGCCACGAGCTGCGCACCCCCCTGGCCTCGATCCGCGGGTACGCCGAGCTGACCCGCCGCGGCCGGGAGGAGCCCGGTCCCGACATCCGGCACGCGCTCGGCCGGATCGAGTCCGAGGCGGCCCGGATGACGGGCCTGGTGGAGGACCTGCTGCTGCTGGCCCGGCTGGACGCCGGCCGGCCGCTGTCCTGGCAGGACACCGATCTGGCGCCGCTGGTCGTGGACACCGTCAGCGATGCGCGTGCGGCGGGCCCGGAGCACCACTGGCGCCTGGAACTGCCCGACGGTCCCGCCCCGGTGCACGCCGATCCGGCCCGGATCCAGCAGGTACTGATCAACCTGCTCGCCAACGCCCGCACGCACACCCCGCCGGGCACCACCGTCACGGCACGGGTGCGGACCTCGCCATCCGCACCAGGGCCCGGCACCGTCCGCGTCGAGATCGAGGACGACGGGCCCGGTATCCCGGCCGAGCTGCTCCCCCACGTCTTCGAGCGCTTCGCCCGCGGCGACGCCTCCCGCTCCCGGCACGCCGGATCCACCGGGCTGGGCCTGGCCATCGTGCAGGCCGTCGTCGCCGCGCACGGCGGGCGGGTCGGCGTCCACAGCGAGCCGGGGCGCACCCGCTTCGACGTGGAACTCCCCGTCCGGCCCTCCCACGCCGCGCCGGGGGACCCGGACCCACAGGCACGCCACAGCCTGGCCACACAGCCGTGACAGGCCGCCCGGCGAGGGTCGGTCCATGGCAACCGACACCTCCCCGGGCGCCCTCCCGGCGCGCACCCCGGTCGACGTCAGATCCCCGGCCGCGCAGCGTGCGCCCGGCGCGCCCGTGCTGGACGTCGTGGTCCCCGTCTTCAACGAGGAGAAGGACCTCGGGCCGTGCGTGCACCGCCTGCACGAGCACCTGACGCGCACCTTCCCGTACCCGTTCCGGATCACCGTCGCCGACAACGCCAGCACCGACCGGACGCCCGAGGTCGCGGCCGGGCTCGCCGCCGGCCTGCCGTGCGTACGCAGCGTCCGGCTGGAGCAGAAGGGCCGCGGCCGGGCCCTGCGCACGGTCTGGTCCCGCTCCGAAGCGCCGGTCCTCGCCTATATGGACGTGGACCTGTCCACCGACCTCAACGCCCTGCTCCCGCTGGTCGCCCCGCTGATCTCCGGGCACTCCGACCTCGCGATCGGCACCCGGCTGGCCCGCTCCTCCCGGGTCGTGCGCGGCGCCAAGCGGGAGTTCGTCTCCCGGGCCTACAACCTGCTGCTGCGCTCCTCGCTCGCCGCCCGGTTCAGCGACGCCCAATGCGGCTTCAAGGCCGTCCGCGGCGATGTCGCCGAGCGGCTGCTGCCGCTGGTGGAGGACTCGGGATGGTTCTTCGACACCGAGCTGCTGGTGCTCGCCGAGCGGGCCGGACTGCGCATCCACGAGGTGCCCGTCGACTGGGTGGACGATCCGGACTCCACCGTCCACATCGTCGGCACGGCCGTCGACGACCTCAAGGGCGTGTGGCGGGTGGGCCGGGCGCTGGCCGTCGGCGCGCTGCCGCTGGACCGGCTGACCCGGCCGTTCGGCGACGACCCGCGCGACCGGAACCTGACCGGGGTGCCGCGCGGGCTGGCCCGCCAGCTGCTGGGCTTCTGCGCCGTCGGCGTACTGTCCACGCTCTGCTACCTGGCCCTGTACTCCCTCTTCCGGCTCGGCGCCGGGGCACAGACCGCCAACGCCGCCGCCCTGCTGCTGTCGGCGCTCGCCAACACGGCGGCCAACCGGCGGCTCACCTTCGGAGTCCGCGGCCGTGAACGGGCCCTGCGCCACCAGGCACAGGGGCTGCTGGTGTTCGCCATCGGCCTGGCGCTGACCTCGGGCTCCCTCGCCGCGCTCCACGCGGCCGGCGGCCGCCCGGCCCACACCACCGAACTGGCCGTCCTGATCACCGCCAACCTCGCCGCGACCGTGCTGCGCTTCCTGCTCTTCCGCGCCTGGGTCTTCCCCGAGCGCGCTGCCACCCACCCGAAGGACACCGATCGATGACCACGGCCCCACCCGCCGCCCTCGTACCGCCGCTGCCCGGACGCACCGTCGTCGCGCAGACCGGGCGGGCCCGCTGGGAGCGCCCCGCGCTCGCCGCCCTGCTGCTGGGCACCGCCGTGCTGCTGCTGTGGAACCTCAGCGCCTCCGGCTACGCCAACTCCTTCTACTCCGCCGCCGTCCAGGCGGGCAGCGAGAGCTGGAAGGCCTTCTTCTTCGGCTCCTCCGACGCCGGCAACTCCATCACCGTCGACAAGCCCCCGGCCGCCTTGTGGCCCATGGCCCTGTCGGTCCGGCTGTTCGGGCTCGGCTCCTGGCAGATCCTCGTACCGCAGGCGCTGATGGGCGTGGCGACCACGGCGGTGCTCCACGCCGCCGTCCGCCGCCAGTTCGGGGCGGCGGCCGGGCTGCTCGCCGGCGCCGTGTTCGCGCTCACGCCCGTCGCCGCGCTGATGTTCCGCTTCAACAACCCCGACGCGCTGCTGACCCTGCTGCTGACCGTCACCGTGTACTGCGTGCTGCGCGCCCTCGACGGCGCCCGCACCGGGTGGCTGGTGGGGGCGGGCGCCGCCCTCGGGTTCGCGTTCCTGACCAAGACCCTCCAGGCCTTCGTCATCCTGCCGCCGCTCGCCGTGCTCTACGCGGTCTGCGCGCCGACCCGGCTGCGGCGCAGGCTGGGCCAGCTGCTGTCGGCCGGGCTGGCGATGGTCGTGGCCGGCGGCTGGTGGGTGGCGGTCGTGGAGCTGTGGCCGGCGTCCTCCCGGCCGTACATCGGCGGGTCGCAGAACAACTCCTTCCTCGAACTGACCCTCGGCTACAACGGCCTGGGCCGGATCAACGGCAACGAGACCGGCAGTGTCGGCGGTGGCTACCGGCCCGGCGGCGGGGGAGGCATGTGGGGTCAGACCGGTGTCGACAGGCTGTTCTCGGGCGCCGTCGGCGGGCAGATCTCCTGGCTGCTGCCGGCCGCGCTGGTGCTGCTCGTCGCCGGGATCGTCGTCACCTGGCGGGCCCGGCGGGCCACCGACTCGCTGGAGAGCATGGCCCGGGCCGCCTTCCTGGCCTGGGGCGGCGGGCTGCTGATCACCATGGCGGTGTTCAGCTTCATGCAGGGCATCTTCCACGAGTACTACACCGTGGCGCTGGCCCCGTTCGTCGCCGCGCTCGTCGGGATGGGCGTGGCCGTGCTGTGGGAGGAGCGGCACAGCGTGCCCGCCGCGGCCACCCTCGCCGGCTCGCTCGCGCTGACCGCCGCCTGGTCGTACGTCCTGCTCGGCCGCGCCGAGTCGTACCTGCCGTGGCTGCGCTGGGCGGTGCTGGCGGCCGGGCTGGCGGCGGCGGCCGGGCTGCTGGCCGGCAGCCGGTTCGGACGGGGCTTCGCCCTCGCCACGGCCGCGGTCGGGCTGGCCGCGGCCCTGGCCGGACCGCTCGCGTACTGCCTGACCACGGTGAACAGCGCGCACACCGGCTCCATCCCGACGGCCGGGCCGGCGGTGGCCGGTGGCACGGGCCGCCCGCCCGGCCTGCGGTGGCCGGGCGGGGGTGGCCGCCCCGGGGGCTGTCTCCTTTACACATCTTATGCTGCCGACGATCTTACGCTGTTTGCTTGTTCTATGTCGTGTGTATCTGCGACATGCGCCACCAAGTT
>NZ_WTFF01000012.1 GCF_019400985.1 Streptomyces bambusae | reverse complement strand
CCCCGGCCCCGCCCCCCGCACTGCCGTCCGCCTTCGCCCCGCCGCCCGCCCCGCCGCCCCGCCCCCGCCGGAACGCCGGGTCCTGGCGGGCCGCGTCCGGGAGGTCGGTGACCTCCGGCAGGCCCAGCTCCTCGCCCTGGTAGAGGTACGCCGAGCCCGGCAGGGCGAGCATCAGCAGGGCGGCGGCGCGGGCCCGGGCCAGCCCTCGCGGGCCGCCGCCGTAGCGGGTGCGGTGGCGGACCACGTCGTGGTTGGACAGCACCCAGGTGGTGGGCGCGCCCACCGACGCCGTCGCCGTCAGCGACTCCTCGATCACCGTGCGCATCGCCGCCGCGCCCCACGGGCAGGTCAGGAACCGGAAGTTGAAGGCCTGGTGCAGTTCGTCCGGCCGTACGTACAGGGCGAGCCGCTCCGAGCTCGGGGCCCAGGCCTCCGCGACCCCGATGCGCCGGCCCTCGTACTCGTCGAGCAGCCGCCGCCAGGCGCGGTGGATCTCGTGCACCCCGTCCTGGTCGAAGAAGGGCAGCGGCTCGGTGCCGATCAGCGTGGCCTGCGCCCCCCGCCCGATGTCCGGCAGGCCGGGCGCCTTGACCATGCCGTGCGCCACGTCGATCCGGAAGCCGTCCACGCCCAGGTCCAGCCAGAACCGCAGCACGGAGGCGAACTCCTCGCGCACCTCCTCGTGCTCCCAGTTCAGGTCGGGCTGCTCGGGCGCGAACAGGTGCAGGTACCAGTCCCCGTCCGGGACCCGGGTCCAGGCCGGGCCGCCGAAGACCGACTCCCAGTCGTTGGGCGGGAGCGCCCCGCCGGCCCCGCGGCCCGGGCGGAAGTGGTAGCGGTCGCGCCGCCCCGGGTCGGCCAGCGCCTCCTGGAACCACGGGTGCCGGTCCGAGGTGTGGTTGGGCACCACGTCCACGATCACCCGCAGCCCCAGCGCGTGCGCGGCCCGGACCAGCTCGTCCGCGTCGGACAGGTCGCCGAAGACCGGGTCCACGGCCCGGTAGTCCGCGACGTCGTAGCCGCCGTCCGCCTGCGGGGAGACGTAGAAGGGGGTGAGCCAGACCGCGTCCACGCCGAGCCGGGCCAGGTGCGGCAGGCGCTCCCGGATGCCGCGCAGGTCCCCGATGCCGTCGCCGTCGCTGTCGGCGAAGGAGCGGACGTAGACCTGGTAGATGACGGCATCGCGCCACCAGCCGGCACCGTTTGCTGTCGTCTTGCTGGAAGCGCTTGCAAGACGGGAGGGGGTGGCCGGGGAGGCGGTCAGCTCATGGGTCATAACGGGGTCAACGCCGCTTCCCACCCCCGGGTTGCGGGCCTGACCACCCGAAGAAGGCTCGAACAGAGTCCGGGAAGCCGTTCCGGATGAAGCAAGCTGCGGCAACCTTACGGACACGTGGATGTAACGATCCCCCGTCCTTGCAGAAAATTGCCGCAAGGCCTTTCGGATGGCTTTCAGCCTTGTTACGTTCCTGGCAACTCGGGACCGCGAGGGCGCGGCCGGGATCGACGAAGGAGTTCATATGCGGCGTGGCATAGCGGCCACCGCGCTGGTCGCGGCCCTGGCGCTCGCGGCGACGGCTTGCGGCGGTGACAAGAACGACGGTGGCGGCAGCACTGACGCCGGCGGCGAGCTCTCCGGCACGGTCACCTGGTGGGACACCTCCAACGACACGGAGAAGGCGACCTTCCAGAAGATCGCCGAGTCGTTCCAGGCGAAGCACCCCAAGGTCACCGTCAAGTACGTCAACGTCCCGTACGGCGACGCGCAGAACAAGGTCAAGAACGCGTTCAGCAGCGGCGCCGACGCCCCCGACGTCATCCGCGCCGACGTCGGCTGGGTCGCCGACTTCGCCTCCCTCGGCTACCTGGACAAGGTCCCCGCCGAGACCGCGAAGAAGGTCGACGCCGAGTTCCTGCCCTCCGCGGCGGCCAGCGGCAAGTACGAGAACCAGATGTACGCCGTCCCGCAGGTCATCGACACCCTCGGCCTCTTCTACAACAAGAAGATGCTCGCCGACGCCGGTGTCCAGCCCCCCACCACCCTGGAGGAGCTGAAGACGGCCAGCGCCAAGATCAAGGAGAAGACCGGCAAGACCGGCCTGTACCTCCGCGGCGACGACTCCTACTGGTTCCTCCCGCTGATCTACGGCGAGGGCGGCGACCTGGTCGACGCCAAGAACAAGACCGTCACGGTCGACGGCCCGGCCGGCGTCAAGGCCTTCAAGGCCGCCCGTGACCTGGTCGCCTCCGGCGCCGCCGTCACCAACTCCACCGACGGCTACCAGAACATGCAGACCGCCTTCAAGACCGGCCAGGTCGCGATGATGATCAACGGTCCGTGGGCGATCAAGGACACCTACGCCGGCGAGCAGTTCGCCGACAAGGCCAACCTGGGCGTCGCCCCGGTCCCGGCCGGCTCCGCCAAGGCCGGCGGCCCGCAGGGCGGCCACGACCTCGCCGTCTACGCCGGTTCCAAGAACCGCGCCGCCGCGCACGCCTTCGTCGAGTACCTGTCCTCGCAGGAGGTCCAGGTGCAGGCCGCCAAGGAGCTCAGCCTGCTCCCGACCCGGACCGCCGCCTACGAGCAGCCCGACGTCAAGTCGAACCAGATGGTCCAGTTCTTCAAGCCGGCCGTCGACAAGGCCGTCGAGCGGGCCTGGATCCCGGAGAACGGCTCCCTCTTCGACCCGCTGAAGGTCGAGTACACCAAGGCGGTCACCGGCGCGGCGACCCCTGAGGACGCCGCCAAGTCCGCCGGCGTCGAGTTCCGCAAGATCCTCAAGGGCTGGAAGTAATCACACCGATGGCTGTCCACACCAGCCGGACAGCGGCACAGGCCGCGGGCGACACCAACGTCGCCCGCGGCCGCGGCCGCGGCGGCCTCAAGCACGCGCTCGCCACCCACTGGTACGCCTGGACGATGGTCGCGCCCGTCGCGCTCGTCCTCGGCGTGATCATCGGGTGGCCGCTGGTCCGCGGCATCTACCTGTCGCTGACCGATGCCAACGAGCGCAACGTCGCCCGTACGATCGGCGCCAACACCATCGAGGCGTCGTACGAGTTCGTCGGGCTGGACAACTACACGGCCGTCCTCTCCGACCCCGTGTTCTGGCAGCGGCTGGTGTGGACGGTCGTCTGGACCGTCGTGTGCGTGTCCGTCACCTTCGCCCTCGGGCTCGCGCTGGCGAACATGCTCAACCGCAACTTCCGCGGCCGCGGCTTCTACCGGATGGCCCTCATCCTGCCCTGGGCCGTCCCCGGCTTCGTCTCCGTCTTCGCCTGGCGGTTCCTCTTCAACCGCGACAACGGCATCCTCAACAAGGTCCTCGAAGGCGGCGGCATCGCGGCGGTCCCGTGGCTCGACGACCCGACCTGGGCCAAGCTGTCGGTGATCACCGTCAACGTGTGGCTGGGCGTGCCGTTCATGATGGTCGCCCTGCTCGGCGGCCTGCAGTCCATCCCCGGCGAGCTGTACGAGGCCGCCGAGATGGACGGCGCCGGCGCCTGGCAGCGCTTCCGGCACATCACCCTGCCCGGACTGCGCTCGGTGAGCATGACGGTGATCCTGCTCTCCACCATCTGGACCTTCAACATGTTCCCGGTGATCTTCCTGCTCACCCGGGGCGGACCGGGCGACTCCACCGAGATCCTGGTGACCCAGGCCTTCCGCGAGGCCTTCGTCTCCAGCCCGCGTGACTTCGCCGGCTCCGCGACCTGGGGCGTGCTCATCCTCGCCCTGCTCATGATCTTCGCGCTGGTCTACCGGCGTTCGCTGCGCAAGCAGGGAGAGGTGTGGTGACCGTGGCCACCTCCGTGACCGAGCCCGCCGCCGCGACCGAGCGGGCCGCCGTACGCAAGCCGGGCGCCGTACGCGGGCGGGGCGAGCGCTCCCCGCTGGCCTCCGTCGCCCTGCACGCGACCCTGATCGGCGCCTCCGTGATCGCCGTCTTCCCGGTGCTGTGGGTGCTGCTGACCTCCATCAAGCCCGCGAAGGACGCCATCTCCACGGACTTCGTGAAGGACCCGACCCTGGAGAACTACCGCTACCTGGTGGAGTCGACCTCCTTCTTCACCTGGTTCGCGAACTCCGTGCTGGTCGCCGGCGTCACCACCGTCCTCGGCGTCTTCATCGCCGCCACCACCGGCTACGCCGTCAGCCGGTTCCGGTTCCCCGGCATGAAGCCGCTGATGTGGACGCTGCTGGTGACGCAGATGTTCCCCATGGCCATCCTGATCGTCCCGCTCTACAACCTGATGGGACAGCTCGGGCTGCTCAACCAGCCCGTCGGCCTGATCATCACGTACCTGACCATCGCCGTGCCGTTCTGCGCCTGGATGATGAAGGGCTTCTTCGACACCATCCCGGTCGAGATCGACGAGTCCGGCCGGGTCGACGGCCTGAACCCCTTCGGCACCTTCTGGCGGCTGATCCTGCCCCTGGCCCGCCCGGGCCTGGCGGTCACCGCCTTCTACTCCTTCATCACCGCCTGGGGCGAGGTCGCGTACGCCTCCGCCTTCATGGTCGGTGACGACAACCTGACGCTGGCCGGCGGCCTGCAGACCTTCGTCACGCAGTACACCGCCAACTGGGGTCCGATGACGGCCGCCTCGGTCCTCATCGCGATCCCCGCCGCCATCGTCTTCGTCTTCGCCCAGCGCCACCTGGTCGCCGGGATGACGGCGGGCGCGACCAAGGGCTGACCACCCGCGGCCGCGCCCGCGTACCGCACCTGCGTACCGCTCCCGCGGCCGCGCCCGCGTACCGCACCTGCGCACCGCGCCCGCGTACCGCACCTGCGCACCGCACCCGCGTACCGCTCCCGCGATCTGACCGACGTACGTACGAACCGGTTCGACCGACCTCTTCAAGGACGACATGACCCAGCACCTCACCGACCGCCTCCACACCCCGACCGGGACCCAGCCGGGGGGCTGGTGGAGAGACGCGGTGATCTACCAGGTCTACCCGCGCAGTTTCGCCGACTCCAACGGCGACGGCATGGGCGACCTCGAAGGCATACGGAGTCGGCTGCCCTACCTGAAGGACCTGGGCGTCGACGCTGTCTGGCTCAGCCCGTTCTACGCCTCCCCACAGGCCGACGCGGGCTACGACGTCGCCGACTACCGGGCCATCGACCCCATGTTCGGCACCCTGCACGACGCCGACGCCGTCATCCGCGAGGCGCACGAGCTGGGCCTGCGGATCATCGTCGACCTCGTCCCCAACCACTGCTCCGACCAGCACGAATGGTTCAAGCAGGCACTGCGCGAGGGCCCCGGCACGCCGCTGCGCGAGCGCTTCCACTTCCGCCCCGGCAAGGGCGAGAACGGCGAGCTGCCGCCCAACGACTGGGAGTCGATCTTCGGCGGCCCGGCCTGGACCCGGGTCGAGGACGGCGAGTGGTACCTGCACCTCTTCGCCCCCGAGCAGCCCGACTTCAACTGGGAGCACCCGGCCGTCCAGGACGAGTTCCGCTCGATCCTGCGCTTCTGGCTGGACCTCGGCGCCGACGGCTTCCGCGTCGACGTGGCCCACGGCCTGGTCAAGGCCGCCGGCCTGCCCGACATCGGCGGCAAGGACCAGCTGAAGCTGCTCGGCAACGACGTCATGCCCTTCTTCGACCAGGACGGGGTCCACGAGATCTACCGCGCCTGGCGCCGCATCCTCGACGAGTACGAGGGCCGGCGCGTCCTGGTCGCCGAGGCCTGGACCCCGACCGTCGAGCGCACGGCCAACTACGTGCGCCCCGACGAGATGCACCAGGCCTTCAACTTCCAGTACCTGACCACCGACTGGAACGCGGCCGACCTGCGCGAGGTCATCGACAGCTCGCTGGCCGCGATGCGCCCCGTCGGCGCCCCCACCACCTGGGTGCTGTCCAACCACGACGTCACCCGGCACGCCACCCGCTTCGCCAACCCCGCCGGCCTGGGCACCCAGCTGCGCGAGCAGGGCGACCGCGAGCTGGGCCTGCGGCGGGCCCGGGCGGCGACGATGCTGATGCTCGCGCTGCCCGGATCGGCGTACGTCTACCAGGGCGAGGAGCTCGGCCTGCCCGACGTGACCGACCTGCCGGACGAGGTGCGCCAGGACCCGTCGTTCTTCCGCGCGGCGGGCCAGGACGGCTTCCGCGACGGCTGCCGCGTACCGATCCCGTGGTCCGGCACCGAGGCCCCGTACGGCTTCGGCGACGGCGGCAGCTGGCTGCCGCAGCCCGACTCCTGGGCCGGGCTGAGCGTCGAGGCGCAGACGGGCGACCCGGCCTCCACGCTGGAGATGTACCGCGCGGCGCTGAAGCTGCGGCGCGCCCACCCGGCGCTGGGCGCGGGCGACTCGGTGGAGTGGCTGGAGGCCCCGGAGGGCGTCCTGGCCTTCCGCCGCGGAGACTTCGTCTGCACCGCCAACACGACGGGTGCGCCGGTGGCGTTCCCGGCCGCGGGCGCCCCGGGCACGCCCCTGCTGACGAGCGCGGCCGACGGGCTGGCTGATCTGGGTGTCCTCCCGGCGGACACCACGGTGTGGTGGCAGGTGACGTCGGGGTGACCTCCCCTCTCCGGCTGACGGACATCGCCGCGCAGGCCCAGGTCAGCGAGGCGACGGTCAGCCGTGTGCTCAACGGCAAGTCGGGCGTGGCGGCCGGCACCCGGCACAAGGTGCTGGCCGCCATGGACCTGCTCGGCTACGAGCGCCCGGTCCGGCTGCGCCGCCGCAGCAACGGCCTGGTCGGCCTGCTCATACCGGAGCTGACCAACCCGATCTTCCCGGCGTTCGCCCAGGTCATAGAGCAGGCCCTGGCAGGCCACGGCTACACGCCGGTGCTCTGCACGCAGACCCCGGGCGGCGCCACGGAGGACGAACTGGTCGAGCAGCTGGAGGAGCGGGGCGTCACCGGCATCGTCTTCCTCTCCGGCCTGCACGCCGACGCGGCCGCCGACCCGGCGCGCTACCAGCGCCTGGCGGCCCGTGGGGTTCCGTTCGTCATGATCAACGGCTTCAACGAACACGTGAACGCCCCGTTCGTCTCCCCGGACGACCGCGCGGCGGCCCGCATGGCGGTCCGCCACCTGGCCGACCTCGGCCACGAGCGGATCGGCCTGGCCATCGGCCCGACCCGGTACGTGCCTTCGGCCCGCAAGGCGGAGGGCTTCAAGGCGGCGCTGGCCGAACTGGGTCTGCCCTCCGACGACTCGGACATCCAGCGCACCCTCTTCACGGTCGAGGGCGGCCATGCGGCGGGCGGCGCGCTGGTGGACCGCGGCGTCACCGGCATCGTGTGCGGCAGCGACCCGATGGCGCTGGGCGTCATCCGCGCCGCCCGCGAGCGTGGCCTGCGCGTCCCCGAGGACGTCTCGGTGATCGGCTTCGACGACTCGCCGCTGATCCCGTTCACCGACCCGCCGCTGACGACGGTCCGTCAGCCGGTCCGCGCGATGGCGACGGCGGCGGTCGGCGCCCTGCTGGAGGCGGTGGCCGGCCACCCGGTCCAGCGCACGGAGTTCGTCTTCCAACCGGAACTGGTCGTCCGCGGCTCGACCTCGCACCCTCCGGTCGTCTGAGCTCGGGGATCCCCCGAGACCCCGCCACGGCGCCGGGGCCCTGTCACGGGGCCCCGGCGCCGCCCTGTGTCTCCGAGACGGGATGCCCGGCGGTGTCGGTGTGCCCGGCCTGACTGGAGAACTTGCTCAGGAACACGTCGTAGCGGCCGTCGGGGCGCTGCGTGAGCGTGGCGCCGTCCTGCCAGATCCCGTTCTCCGGCCACCACTGCGAACCGTGCGGGTCGCCCTGGTTCTGGTGGATGTTGTGCATCCCGAGATCGCCCTCGGGGTCGTTGTCGAACGGCTCGCCGAAGACGAGGATGCGCCGCCCCCGCTCCAGGATCGGCTCGAACGCGTGGGCGGCATCGAGGTTGGACCCGGCGTGCCAGGGCCGCGAACCGAACAGATCGAGCAGCCCCTGCAGCCAGGACGGCGGCCGGCGCTGGAACAGCACACCGGACCGGTCCACCAGCGCCGGATGACGCAGATAGTCCAGCGCCCCGGACTCCGGCGCGGCCGCGAGATCGTGGTAGCCGGGCCCGAACGCGACGACCGGCCCGAGATCCACGGGGTCCAGGGTGAACACCTTCCACTGCACGCCCACGTTCGACTTGTGACTGTCGACGTCGACGGCACAGTCGTAGCGCCCCTCGGGCGCATCCACCTCCAGGTTCACGTGGAACCAGCGCCCCTGGTCGTCCGGGTCGTCGCGGTAGTGGCCGTAGAGGGTCCCGGAGAGCACGCCGTAGCGGTCGAAAGGCATGCCTTCAGTGAACCACCGAGCCCCCCGCCAACCCCGTCACACCGCCGACGACGAGGTCCCCCGTCCACAACTCGTACCGATTGCAGTACAAGCCCCCGAACCGCACCCTCCGCCCCCCACCCGCCAGCTCCCACCCCTCCTCACTGAACTGCGCGACCAGCCCACTCCCACACACGAACGCCCGGTTCGCCTGCACGAGAATCCACCGGGCGAGCGTCGATGCCGTGTGCGACCGCACGAAGGTCCTCGTACGCCTCCGGCACTCCGCAGATGGTGACGTACGCGAGGAGGTCCCTGTCGGACTTCGTAGTCTTGCCGTTCTCGATGCGGGATGCCTTGGACTCGCTCCAGCCGGCGCGCGCCGCAAGCGCCCGCGCTGTCAGGCCGGTCGGCTTGCGAAGGTCTCGCAGCCGCCTGCCGAGGGCAGCGCGGGCGTCCTGGACGGCGGATGAAGGGAACGTCTTCACGGGCGGTGGAGGGGTTTACGACGGGTGGTACTCCGCGTGGGGGGTCGCCCGTTCCCAGACCGCTTCGAAGGCGTCGAGGCAGAGCTTGAGGATCGCCGGGTCCTCGGACAGCTCGATCGGGTCCTCGGGGGCCAGCTCGCCGTTTCCGGCGAAGTGCAGGATCAGGGCGAGCTTGCCGTCGAAGACCCAGTAGTCGTTCGCCGGGAGGGGGATGTCGGCCGCGCGGCGGCGAGGGAGCCACCTGATCTCCTCGCCGGCCAGGACGTTCGCGTCGGAGACGTGGTGCTCGAACTTCAGGTAGTCCGACTCGGGTACGGAGAAGACCCGGGCCCGGCGGACGGACGCGCCCCGGGCGGTGGCCTCGCGCACCCAGCGGAGCCAGGGGCGCAGTGCCGGGTCGTTGTCCTCGGGGAGGTCGCGACGGCCCTTCTGCCACTCGATGAAGCTGGGGTCCGACTCCATGTAGCCGTCCCGCATCTCCAGATGGACTGCGCTGTGCTCGGTCGCGGCGAGCAGCTCCTCAAACGACGGGACCATCGGCGCCCTTCACCTCCAGGAAGAATTCGATCGCTGAGGGACAGCCTGCGCCGCAGCTGCCTGCGGGCGCACCGAACTTGCGCAAACTTGCACGCTGAATAGCGCCCTCGGGCACGCTCGCCCGGTGACGTACTTCAGGCCGCCGACGAGGGCGACCATGGCCCGTACCAGGTAGAGCGCGTGTTTAATCGCAGTGGCCCGGGTCGGCGGGCGGCTTTTATGATCTTCGGCATGGCGACACGACTCGTGCAGATCAACATGAAGGCCCACGACGACTCCGCGCTCGGCCGGTTCTGGGCGGAGGTGCTCGGTTGGGGCGTCGACAGCGAGGGACCCGGGGTGACCAACCTCGAACCCGTGGGCTTCGCCTACCCCGACCCCGCGGCCGTCTGCATCGACATCATCGCCCGCCCGGAGCCCAAAACGGTGAAGAACCGGGTGCACGTCGATCTGGCCACCACCTCGACCGCCCATCAGGAGGAGTTGGTCGCGCGCCTGAAGGATCTCGGCGCGACGCTCGCCGACGTGGGGCAGGGCGACGTCCCCTGGACGGTCATGGCCGACCCGGAGGGCAACGAGTTCTGCGTCCTGGAGCCCCGCCCGGTCTACGGGGACACCGGGCCGATCGCCGCGGTGGTGGTCGACTGCGCCGACCCACGGGAGATGGCCCGGTTCTGGGGCGAGGCGATGGACTGGACGCTGCACGAGGTCACCGACGACCACGCGACCATGCGCTCCGCCCAAGGCGTCGGCCCCTACCTGGAGTTCGTCCGCACCCCCGACACCAAGAGCGGGTGGAACCGCGTCCACCTCGACGTCAGCCCCTACCGCGGTGACGACCTGGCCGCAGAGGCAGCCCGACTGCGCGCCCTGGGCGCCACCGACCCCGGTGGTTTCGACCAGTCCGCCATCCACTGGACGATCCTGGCCGACCCCGAGGGCAACGAGTTCTGCCTGCTCAGCCCCCGCTGACCGACCCCGGGGCTGCGGCTCCGCCCGCTCACCGGTCACCGACGAAGACCGGACACGACGTCAGCGCATGCCGCCCCCGGGCCACGAGCGGGTCGCCGTAGGCGCCGGTGCCGCTGCCCATACAGCCCCGGCGCCTACGGCGGCGCTACGGCACTACGGCACTGCAAGCTCGCCATGGAAGAAAGACGATGTCAGACGCGACCCACGACCAAGCAGCCTGGCGCAGGTTCCGACAGTTGTGGGCGTCCACGGCCACGTCGAACCTCGCCGACGGCATGCTGCTGTCCGCCACCCCACTGGTCGCCCTGACCCTCACCCGCGACCCCCTGGCCATCACCACCGTCACCGCCATGCAGTACCTGCCGTGGCTGCTGTTCTCGGTGCCGCTGGGGACGCTGGCTGACCGCGTCGACCGCATGGTCCTGCTCCGCACCGCGAGCACCACCCGGGCCCTGGGCGCCGGGCTGCTGGCCCTGGCCCTGGCCACCGGGCACGTACACATCCTCATGCTGTACGCCTTGTCGTTCCTGTTCGGCCTGGCCGAAACCCTCTACGACAACACCTCCTCGGCCCTGGTGCCCACCCTCGTCAACGACCACCAGCTCGAACGGGCCAACGGCAGGCTCCACGCGACCTACACCGTCGCCAACAGCTTCGCCGGCCCCCCACTGGGCGGCAGCCTCTTCGCCCTCGCGGTCGCCGCCCCCTTCGCCCTGGGCGCAGCCGGCTACGCCGTGGCCGCACTGCTGTTGACCGTGCTCCCCCTCACGCACCGCAAGCGGCGGTCACCCGGCACGACCACGACCACGACCACGACCACGGCCACGACCACCTTCGTGGAAGACCTCAAGGCGGGAGTGCGCGGCTTCACCGGCAACCCCCTGCTCATCAGCCTGTGCGTCCTGTTCGGCATCGGCAACCTGGCGAGCGCGGCCGCCTACGGCCTCGTCTCCCTGACCGTGGTCGAACGTCTCGACGGAAGTCCCGCCACCTTCGGTCTCGCCCTCGCCGGCGGTGCGGTCGGAGCCATCCTCGGCGGCATGTACGGCGACCGCGTCGGCAAGCTCACCCGCACCGGTACGACCCTGCTGTGGACCACCGTGGTGTCCGGCGTGGCGATGGCTGCCCTGGGACTGGCCGACCACGTCGTCGTCCTCAGCGTCCTCATGGCGGTGGACGGGTTCGTCGTGGTGACCCAATCGGTCATTGCCGTGAGCATGCGGGCCCGGCTCATCCCGGACCACATGCTCGGTCGCGTCACCGCCGTCTTCCGCACGCTGTCGACCGGGGCCTCCGCCCTGGGCGCGGTCCTGGGCGGCCTCCTGGCCCGCGCACTCGGGCTGACCTGGCCCTTCCTGATCGTCGGCGCCGTCGTCGTCGCTCTCGGGCCGATCCTGTTCCGCTGGCTCAGCAACGAACGCATCGAGGCAGCGCTCGCCACCAAGGCGCCGGCCTTGGAGAAGGTCTGACGTTCGCGGCGCGCCACCACGCACGCACATACATATGCTCGCCGATGCCACGCGCCTGACCGCGTTCCACAACGCCCTCAGCCTGCCGTTTAACCGTTCTTCCCGCGCCTGCTCGCAGTGCGATGATGTGCTGTGGTCAGTGATGTCGAGTGGGGCCGAATCCGCGCCCAGTTGCGATTTGGGCAGGTGTTCACGGGAACGGTCGTCCTCGTTCCCCGGCCGGGGACGATCGGTGTCGTCGTAGACATCGGGCTTGAGGTGGAGGGCTTCGTCGACGCAATTCTCCTGCCTGAAGAGACAGAGGGTTGGCCAACGGAAGGCGTCGTCACCCAGTTCGAGGTGTGGTGGACGGACCGGCCCCACCAAATACGTCTGAAGCCGCTGGATCCGAACTTCTTGCGTAAGGACTGGCCCGAGTTCCTGACCAGGTGGCGGCCTGGCTGGCCTGCGGAAATCGGCCAACCAGCCGGCCCCGGGCTTGCCGATGGCCTTGAGAGTCTCGGGGCGTTTGACGGTCTGAAGGAGTAGGGCCAGCCCGGAATGAACTGCGACGCCGTCTTCGCGCGGCCGTAGACGTGGCAGAACAGCCGCTCCGCCGAGCACGGCGAGTCCGGACGAAGCCACGGCGACACATCGACCGCCAGGACCAGGCGCCCGCCGTCGAAACGCGGCAGTGACAGCCCGGCCAGCACCGCCCGCAGTCGACCGACGTCGAGCCTGCCGTGGTTCAGGCCGCCATACATCGCTCCGTGCCCACGCCGATGCTCGGGCAACAGAGTCAAGTCCACCAGGGACTTCACCGCACCGTCCGCGCACAGCACCGCGTCCGCCAGCATGATCAGATGAAGGCCGCCCCCCACATCCGACGAATGCCCAGTCGAGCGATCTAGTTCGACGGACGATTCGAGCGCGGCAACATGACCTGCTGCATCCCTACACTGCCGGCTCAGGCTCCGTCCGCAGGTACCGACCCCAGACCTGGGCCTTGCGATAGGGGCCATCCCCGTTGCTGTCGTACTGCGGCGCGTCAAAGGTGACCCAGTACAGAAGCTCGCCACTGAGCGCCTGGGCATGTTCGTTGGGCACGGGTGCACCCATAGCATCGATCGTTCCGGGAAACTCGACCTGCCAAGGGCCGTCCCAGCACGGGTCCCGAACGACCGTGACTCGGGTACCCGGTGCCAATGCACCCGTCGGCCATGTCTGGCTCAAGGGACGACCGAGGATGTGCTCCATGGCCTGGCGATCATCCACATCCGCGGGAACAGAGTCAGAACGGTCTGTCATGCCGCCCACTCTGCCCGCACCACATCAGGAGCGCCAGAAGATAAAGAACAAGCTCAGGCCGTGTATCGAAAGTGGCTGGAGATGCGGAATGTCGTTCAGAGACCGTTGATGGCCTCGGCCAGGTCAGATCCGTAGGAGGCCCAGCAGATCACTGAGCCGTCATCGTCGAGCTGCCCTATGAACCACTCACCGTCGTCCCTCACGAGGCACAACTCGTGGAACGCAAGAATCACGTCGGGCCGGAGCGGTTCGTAGTCGTCCTGACCGGCAACCTCAAGGACTACGAGCCGATCGGAGGAGAGCGAGACGGCGCTGGGGTCTCCGGAGAGAGCGCGCACGCGCTCGATCGTCCATCCGGCGGGGAGTCCTGAGTTCACCGGGGCATGGTCCCAGGAGGCTGCCCGTCACAGCCACTCGTTGATCAAGGACTGCGGTCAGCACGGTTGCCTCGTAGCGGACGGCGAGCTTGTCATAGCGCGCGGCGGCGTTTCCAGTAGGCGACGGTCAGTACGGCGAGGAGCGGGCCCCACAGGACCAGCGGCGCGTAGCAGATGTGGAACCAGACCCCCTCCCAGCCGCCGGCCTCGCCCGGGAAGTCGTCAGGGAGGGCGTCGCCCCGGATCGTCGTGCCCATGAACTGGGTGACGGTAGTGAGGACGGTCCACAGGACGGTGAGGAGAGTGGCCCCGATCGCGGCGGGAACGACCGCCGCCATCGTCGGGACCCGGCGGCCTCCCACCAACGGGAGCCAGCGCGGGAACACCTCGCCCCACCGGGCGATCAGGCCGAACGCCGTGAACGCGAAAGCCTCCGACAGGACCGAGAGGGAGACGACGTACAGCCGCTCGCCGATTCCCCTCCCATGGTCGAAGGCGATGGGGAGCCTCCACAGACTGGACGGCAGGACGGCCAGCACCACGGCAAGGGCGGTGAGTCGCAGACGCCGGGAGACGCCGGCGACGGGCTCGTGGGCGGCCCGCCATGCGCCGCGTAACCGTCCGGGGCGGGCTGCGGGTTCGCCGACGCGCGGGAGTGGCGGGTGTGGCGGGAGTGGATGCATGTGGTCGTCCTCTGTCTCGTCTGTCCTGTCAGGGGCCTGCGTCCACGAAGATCGCAGCCAGGAGGGTTGCCGCACATCGAGCCGTGAGCGGACCCGGCTCCCCCGTACCGCGGAGGAGCCGTCCTACCGCAGGAGGACGGCCGGGCGGTGCCGGGTCCCGCACCGGGCCGGGTACGCTGCCCTGGCCGCGGCCCAGGGGGGACCGCGAGGGAGGGAGATCATGGAGCAGGACCTGGCTGTCCGAGCGCCGGGGGCACAGGCGTGTCCCGAGTGCGGGGAGGCCCTCACGGCCACCGACGAGCGGTTCGTCGTCTGGTGCGCGGCATGTGACTGGAACGTCGACCCCGGCGCCCCGGACCCCGAGCCCGGCCGGCTCGCCGCGGCCCGCCGCCGCCTGGCGCGCCGGCACGGAGAGCAGCTCGCCGCCGCGATGACCGGCGGAGACCCTGGCCGCCCGCGCCGCGCCGCGCCGGCGCTCCTCGCGCTCGGGCTCGCTCTGATCGTGCACGGCGTCACCTTGGCGCTGGTGGTGGCCGGGCTGTTGCTGATCGTGCTCGGCTGGGAGACCGGGATCCAGCCGGTCGAGGGCCTCGTTCTGCTCGTGGTGGCCGTCGGCCTGCGCCCGCGGCTGGGCCGGCTGCCGCAGGACGGGCCCGTGCTGTACCGGGCGGACGCGCCCCAGCTGTTCGAGCTGATCGACGAGGTGGCGGCCGTCACCGGCACCGCCGGCGTGCACGCCGTGGTGGTGTGCGGCGACGTCAACGCCGCTGTGACGGCGTACGGACTGCGCCAGCGCCGGGTGCTGATCCTGGGCCTCGGGCTGTGGGAGATCCTCGGCCCGCGGGAGCGGGTGGCGCTGCTCGGCCACGAGCTCGGGCACTTCGCCAACGGGGACACCCGGCACGGGCTGATCATCAGCGGGGCGCTGCGCTCCCTGGCCCTGTGGGTGAACACGCTGGCCCCGAGTCCCGCGCACACGATCTGGGACTCGCTGTTCAACGTCGTGGCGTATCTGCCGCGCTGCGCCGCGTACGGCTTGCTGGTCCTCCTCGACCAACTGACGCTGCGCGCTGCCCAGCGCGCCGAGTACCAGGCCGATATGAGCGCGGCGCGGGCCGGTTCGACCGAGGGCGCGACGGATCTGATGGACCGGCTGCTCGTCGCGGACTCGGTCCAAGCCCAGCTGCGCCGGGAGTCGGTGGCCGCCCAGATGACGGGCGGAAGCGCCGGCCGGGCCGCGCGGGAGGCCGCGGAGCAAGGCCTGTGGGAGCGGATCGCCGCGCATGCGGCGTCCGTACCCGGGCACGAGTACGAGCGGCTGCTCCGGGTCGCCGCGCGGCGCGGACACAGCGTGGACGACACGCACCCGCCGACGCACCTGCGGCGGCAGTGCCTGGCACTGGGCGAGCCCCGGCCCGCGCAGGTCGCCTACGACGAGGAACGGGCCGCCGCGGTCGCGGCCGAACTGGTTCCGGCCCGGGCGGCGGTGGCCCGCCAGCTCATCCGCGACCTCGCGGGCTGAGGCCGCCCGGGGCCCGGGCGCCCGCCCTGCGCTACCAGCCGCGCCGAGGCGCTCGACGCCCGGCGCGCTCACCATGACCGGCTCCGGGGGCCCGGTGCGGGCTGACCGAACCGCCGTACTACCTCCCGCCCGCGAAGCCGAGGAAGCCGGACCAGGCGGTGGGGACCTACCTCGCCCGGCCGAAGGTCTGCCCGAACATCACCGCCTTCATGTGCTCTTGACCGCCCTTCGGCCCTGCGATTGGTGAGGACGTGCAAAGGAGCGCAACCGGGTGGACAAGGGAGATCGTCATGGCGCCACGGTTCGTCGGGATGGACCCCAATACCCAGGGCGGCGGTTCGCCGACGGTGTGGGTGGACAGCGAGAAGCACGAGCTGGTGATCCAGGGGTGGAAGGCTGACGAGGCCCTCACCGCCGAGATCAGCAGTACGGCCTGGGTGGAGGGACACGACACCGGCATCCCGGACCACGAGACCCTGATCCGCATCCCGGCACGCATGGTGCCGATCCTGAGGAAGGCGTGCGATGACGCAGAACGTGCCGGACTTTGCTGAGCTGCTACGCGGTGCCGAGCACACTGCCGTTCACCTGGAGATGCGCGACGTCTACGCTGTCGGCGACGAAGCCACGGACTTCGAGCAGTTCAAGCACACGGGTACCCACCCCAACGCGGACCCCGCGACAGCAGACTGGAACGGCTGGGTGCCTCTGGTCCGGGAGACCGTCGGACGCGGGGTCGTGATGCGCCGGGCCCGCATCGTCTCCGAGCCGGTCACCGACTACATTCGGTTCGAGCACGCCGGCACCCCTGTGAACCTGGCGGCCGGCGAGCTGGTCCGCTGGCTTCCGCGAAGCCGAGCCTCGAACCTCATGCTGCCGGGAAACGACCTATGGCTGATCGACGACCGTCAGGTGCTGTTTCACTGGTTCACCGGTGACGGCGACTGGGCCGGACACGAATTCAACGAGGACCCCGACGTGGTCAAGATGGTCTCGGCCGCGTTTGAGGCAGTGTGGGAGCGCGGCATCCCTCACGACCAGTACACCGTCTGAGCCGCAGCACCGGACAGCCCGCCCATGCCCAAGTCGCCGTCCTCCAGCGCCCAGGCCGCCCGGGAGGCGGTTGCCGCCCGCCTGCGTGAGCTGATGCAGGACGCGGGGCTCAAAGGCAGTGAGCTGGCTGTCCGGTGCGGGTGGAACGCCGCCAAGACCTCCCGCATCATCAACGCCAAAACCCCGCCATCCGACTTCGACATCCGCCTCTGGTGCGCGGTGTGCGGCGCGGACGACCAAGCAGCCGACCTCATCGCCACCAACCGCGCCGTGGAGTCGATGTACCTGGAGTGGCGCCGTCTCCAGCGCAACGGAATGCGCAAGGTGCAGGAGGACTTCTACACCCTGCACGAGCAGGCACGCCTCTGCCGCACCTACGTCTCCAACGTGGTCCCCGGATTCCTGCAGACCGCCCCGTACATCACCAGAGATCAACATCACCCAGCCACGCGAACTCGCCGACTACGCACGGGCCTTTGCCGACCTGGCGAACATGGCCGTCCACGGCGAACACGCCGCCCGCTTGATCACGTCCGCGATCGAGGCCCTCGGGTGAATCCGTGCAAGGGCATGCAATCTCGTTGAGGGCAAGGCGCGGCGCTCCTTAGCGTGTTGGGTGCCGCTCGGGGCTGAAGGACCGCCGGGCGGGTCCCCCGAAGCAGCGGGCCCGCTGCTGTCGCCGGACCGGTGCGGATACACCACCAACCACCACTCGAAACACCGTCGAGAGGAGCACCACCATGTCCAGCACCACCATCGAGCGTCGCGAACTCGGCCGCTTCCTGGCCATTGCCGGGCGGCGGTTCGAGAACGGGAAGGCCCCGGCCGAGATGCTCTCGCCGGCTGTGGACGCCGCATGGCACCAGATGCTTGACACCCCCGAGTATGAGGCGTTCAGTACCGAGCACGCCGGGACCGTCCTGGGGCACAGCGAGATGAACGGCGCCGGCCCGATCGCCTGGGTCGCCGACTACGAGGAGGCGTACGGGCCGCTGCCCGAGGTCTGGTTCACCGACGCCAAGGGCAACGTGGACGACGCGGCCGTGGTCCGCTACAAGGAGACGGGCACCGTCGTGGCCGAATGGGACTGCGGCCCCACCACCGGAGACGGAGACGACGCCGCGCCGGCCACTCGGTGACCCTCACGCACACCGACGGAGTGTCCCGGCCGACCGCCGGGGCGCTCCGCCTCGTTGAGGCCAGCACCACCAGGCCGCGGTCCATCGACATCACCGCGTACGTCCAGCGGATGACCGCCCACTGTCCCTCCACGCGACCCCCGACCTGGCCGCCGCGCTCGCCGTGGCCGACGACGACGGCCGCGACGTCTTCGAGCACATCCCCAACGACTGGACGGAGATCCGCACATGGGCGAAGCTCTTCCTCCCCCCGATGAAGCCCTCAGCCGGATCAAGGGCCACGTCGGCGAGCCTGCACGGCACGGCTCTTGAGCGACCGGCGCGGCTCGCGCGCATGGAAGATCAAAGGCCCCCGGGGAGCCGTCGCGTTGAAGGCGAACAGCCCCGAGGACGAGACCGCACGCGACAAGACCGCCGAGATGGCACAGGAGGATGACCACCTCGTACGGCTCATTCACGGGGGCGTGCTGAGCCCCGGCTACCGAGTCGACGCCGGAACCTGGGAAGGCGGACGATGGCTCGCGGTGCGCTGGGTCAACGGCGAGCCGCTGTGGAAGGCGTTCGCCCCGGCCAGGGACGGCGACGGACACCACACGCGGCCGCGGCTCCTCGGCATCGCCCGCACGTGGGCCGATTGCCTGGCCCACATGCACGCCGCCGGATGGGCCCATGCCGACGTCCAGCCCACCAATACTCTCGTCATGCCCGACGGCCGCGCGGCGCTCATCGACTACGCCCTTGCCTGCGGCCCCGACGACGGGCCGCGTCTCCCGTACCGAGGAGCGCTCACCCACACCACCGCCCCCGAGATCGCCGCCATCGTCCTCGCCACCTCCGACGACGTGCACATTCAAGCTGAGCCGGCCGCGGATGTCTGGGGGCTGGGCGCGTCCCTGTTCTGGTGCTGGACCGGGCACCGCCCCGTCGACTACAAGGACGATGCGGACCGGATGGAGAAGCTGTGGGCCATCGCGCAGGGCACCACCATCTCCTTGCAAGACACCCGGCCTTGGCCGTTCCCCGAGTTCGAGGACACGATCACTGGTCGTGCCTCTCCCCGGTGCCGGAGGACCGCCCCACCGCCGAGGCCCTGACCGCGTTCCTCACCGCTGCGGACACCACATCGTGACCGCGCTCCGCGCCCTCGCCCTGGCCGACGCTCTGGCCGTCCGCCGGATCTACAGCGGGGCGTCCGTGACGTACCTGATGCGGCCCGAGATGACCGAGCCGGAAGCCGAGCAGTACGTGATCCGGATACAGGAATGGGCGGCAGCCGACCCGATCGTGCAGTACGTCCTTGGCGTGGACGTCGGCGGGGATCTGGTCGGCGTCGTCAAACTCGACCGCCGTCCCAACGCGCATGGAAGGGTGAGCTACGTCTTCCGCGAAGACACCTGGGGACGCGGCTACGCAACGGGGGCCGTGCAGCAGCTCATCACCTTCGCCTTCACCACCGCTGCCTTCGAATCCCTGGGTGCGAAACACCATCCGGACAACCCCGCCTCGGGCAGAGTGCTGACCAAGGCGGGGTTCACGCGCCTCAGGGCCGACGACGGGTTCGTCCACTATCAGCTCGAACATGCCTACCCAGCGGCGGAAGGAAATGTCCCGTGACGTGCCCCCCCCGCGACCGGCCTCGCAGGCCGGTCGCGGAGCGACCGAACCGCCCTACCTGCCTACTCCCGCCCGGCCGCGAAGCCGACGAAGCCGGACCAGGCGGTGGGGGTGAGGGTGAGGTGGGCGTGGGCGGGCCGCTTGGAGTCGCGGACGAGGACCGTTTCGGGGGTCGTAGCCACCTCTACGCAGGCAGGGCCGTCGTTGCTGCTGTAGCTGCTCTTGAACCAGGCGACCTCTACGCAATCGGGGCCGTCGTTGGTGCTGTGGCTGCTCTTGACCCACGCCAGTGCGGAAAGGTCCTCGACTGATGGCTTGATGCTCATGTCTCCCCTAGCACCTTCTCGATGAACGTCAGGGACTCCCGTGGCGTGAGAGCCTGCGCTCGGATCATGCCATAGCGCATCTCCAGGAGCTGAACGTGTTTTGGCTCCGTGATTACGCGGCTGACCAGCTGAACTTCGTTGTGCCCGACCGTTGTTCCATCGTTGAGCCGCATGAGCTGGAGCGACCCAGCAAGACCTGCGTGCTCCTCCACGTTGGTGGGCATGACCTGGATCTCGACGTGCCTTGCGTTTCTGCCGACGTCCAACAGGTGTTCCAACTGTCGGCGCAACACCATCTTGCCCCCGATGGGGCGCCGTAGCACTGCCTCTTCCTGCACTACGTTCAGCAGCGGCGCCGGATGCTGGCGGATAACGTCCTGGCGGGCCATCTGCGCGGAGACGAGCCGTTCGAGCTCGTCCTCCCCGTACGCAGGCCGACGTAGCGCGTACAGTGCGCGGGCGTACTCCTCCGTCTGAAGCAGGCCCGGCACGACGGCATCGGCGTACTCGCCGATCTCGAACGCCTTGGCCTCCAACTTGGCCAGATCCCTGACCTTCTTGGGGTAGCGGGCCTTTTGGACGTCCACCTTCATCGCGGAGATCTTCCCCTTGGCGCCCAAGATCTCGTCCGCCTTGTCCAGGAATTCGGGGCGGGGAATGCGTGTGCCGCGCTCGATCTTGTAGAGCAGTTCCGTGCTGTAACCCATGCGCGCCCCGAACTGTGCGCGGTCGAATCCGCCCGCCTCCCGCCACATTCTCAGCTGCCGTCCGACCGTGGCGATCACCGCCCCGGATTCGTCCTCCGGATCGAGTTCCCAGCTCGACTCGTCCGTGCCGTCTGTGCTCACTTCCACCTCCGAATGGGACCGGCGGGACAGGGCGGGACCGCCCTGGACAAGGGCCGTACACAGCGGCCCGGGCTCTTCTCAGGCTACGCACGGATCGCCACGCTGAGTGATGTGAATCAGGAAATCTCCTTCGTCGCAACTCTCCCCGCCACCCCGCGCGGTGCCCGCCTCGCGCGACAGATGGCGGTGGCCCAACTGGCAGAACGGAAGCTTCCGTTCGAAGACGCGGCGCAGGTCGTCGCCGAACTCGCCGGTAACGCCGTGACGCACGGCCGGGTCCGGGGGAGGGGGTTCCGGCTGGCGATGGGTATGCGGCCCGGCCCTACGCTCCGTATCGAGGTTACCGATACCCGGTCCGAGGCGCTTCCGTCCACGGTGGTGGCAGTTCCGGACGTGGGGGAGGAGTCGGGGCGGGGGTTGTGTCTGGTGTCGGCCCTTGCGGCGCGGTGGGGAACGGACCGAGGGCTTCCGCCTCTCAAAACCGTGTGGGCGGAAATCGACTTGGCATGCCCGATTTCGCCGGATCGAGGTTTCCGCGACCCGGTCGATCGCGTTCCGGTCCGGCGCGACGCATAAGGATTAGATAACCGGGGGAAATGACCTAGCCAACCACCCCCTCCCCTCCGTCACCCGGTCGGGTGAATAAGGGCAACCGGGCTGGCGCATATGACAATTCGGGGTGCAGGATCAGCCTCGACAAAACCCCAGACATGCGAACGGCCCTCGTACGGGACTGGCATCCCGAGCGAGGGCCTCGCCGCAGAGGAAGATCACCACTTCCCCATGGCTGACCAGCAGCTTAGCGCGCCCCGGCGCGCCTCGTACGGCATCCGGCACAACAACCGTGTCCTGCACGGCCGGTACGTCAAGATCAGCAACCTTCTGGCCCAGCACCGCGAGCTGAGCATCACCGCGATCGGGCTCGCCACGCACATCCAGTCGCTGCCGGAGGGCGCCAAGGTGACCATCAAGGTGCTGGCGGAGCGCTTCCCCGAGGGGGAGGTGCGGATCGCGGCCGCGTTGAAGGAGCTGGAGGAGCACGGCTACCTGGCCCGCTACCAGGAGCGGCTGCGCACGGGGCGGGTGGTCAGCCACATCGTCTCGTACAACATCCCGGCCGCCGCCGAGGCGCCTGTGGACGACGATCACCACGACGATGACGACCAGCCTCCGCCGGAGCCGCCGCCTGCGCCGAAGCCGCCCGTCGCGGAACCGCCCGTCGTGGAACCGCCGGCCCCGGATCCGGCCGTGCCTCCCGCGGCGGCGGAGCTGCCGGAGCCCTCCGACTCGGCCACCCCCGAAACGCACGCCGAAGCACAGGACTTGCTGGCCCGGCTGCGGCTGCGCGACCCCCGCCTCCTCCTCTCGGAACGGGACGTGAACCGTCTCGCTCCCGCCGTGGCCACCTGGCTGGAGCGCGGAATCCGGCCGTCCATCGTCAGCGCCACGCTGGCGGGCGGCCTGCCCGTGGAACCCATCCGCGCACCCGCCGCGCTGCTGGCGCACCGGTTGCGGGAGTGGCTGCCGCCGCGGCTCCTGCCTCCACCGGTAGTGGAGGCAGGGCCGTCGGGAGACCGCGTGATTCACCCGTTCGTGAACTGCGAGGGCTGCGAACTCGCTTTCCGCTCCCCGGAACCGGGCTACTGCCGCGACTGCGCGCCGGGCGACTCAGCCGTGGCGTGAGCGGCGCGGCGCTTGCTCAGGGCGTCGCGTTCACCCGGAAGGTCTGGCTGTTGGTGTTGCTGGCGCCGGGGCTCAGGACGTTGTTGTTCGTGTTGATGTTGTTGTAGATCGGGATCAGGCCGCTCAGGTTGATGGGGAGGATGGACGTGCCGTCCCCGTTGCCGCCGTTGCAGTTGGGGCCGGGGATGTCGACGGTGTCACTTGCCGAGTCGCTGAGGCTGCCGTCGTTCTCGCCCACGGTGGCGGTGTTGGTGACCGTGCAAGGAGCGTCCGTGGCCACGCTGACGACCACTTCGAGGGTGTATCCGCCTCCGGGAGGGATTTCGTCGGATTGGCAGTCAACGCTGGTGCCTGCGTTGAGAGAACAAATGATCGCGGCGCCGGTGGTGTTCTCGGTGACGTCTCGTGAGGTGGCTGTAAGCCCTGCGGGGAAAACATCCGTCATGCGTGTCCCGCTCATGAGGGTCGGCTCGTTGCCGGGGTTGCTCACCCTGATGGTGAAGGTCCCCTGTCCGCCCCGGGGGAAGTCCCCCGTGTGGGTCTTCGTGATCTCCAGCTGGGCCACCGCGTACGCCGGGGTGACCCCGACGGCGAACGGCATGGCGATGCCCAGCCCCAGGACGGTGCCGAGGGAGGCGAGGCGCCGCCTCAACGTGTGGATGGTCATGGTGGGTTGCTCCTGTGGTGTGTAGGTCCGCCGGGAGGCACGGCTCCGGCCCGGAAAGGGCGCGGAGCTCGGCTCGCGCAGGACGCCTGCACACACGGGTACGCGGCCGGGACGCTGTGATCACGACCGCCACGCCCATCTCACTCGTTCGCCACGCGCCCAGGTCGCCTTCGGGGACCGTCCGGGCGATCGGAGGCGGTCGTACCGGGCGGCACGGGCGTACGCCGCCCGGCGCACCGTGATCCTTTACGCTTCGACGGCTACGACCATGATCACGATCACGACTGCCAGGGGGACCCCACCATGCTCGAAGGCACCCACGTCCGGCTCCGCGCGCTGCGCGCCGAGGACGCCGAACACCATCTGCGGTGGCGCAACGACCCTGAGGTCGTCCACTGGGCCACCGCCGGTGACCCGTGCTTCGGCCCGGTGACCGCCGAGGCCCTCGGTATCGCCTTCGACTCGATGCTGCGCCTCGTACCGCTGGAGTCGGCCGTCTTCACGGTCGAGGACCGGGCCGACGGCCGTCCGATCGGTATGGCCGACTACCGCGACCTGGACCCGTTCGGCGGCGCGGCCACCGTCGGGATCACCATCGGTGAGCGGGAGTACTGGGGGCGCGGGCACGGCTCCGAGGCCATGCGGCTGCTCGTGGACCACCTCTTCGGCGCGTTCCCCCTGCGGCGGCTGGAACTGGACACGTGGAGCGGCAACGAGCGGGCCGTACGGGCGTTCAGCCGGCTCGGCTTCCGCGAAGAGGGCCGCCGGCGACAGGCCGTCCGGCAGGGGGACACCTTCCACGACCGGGTGCTCTTCGGTCTGCTGCGCGAGGAGTGGACGCACGGGGCCGAAGCCTCGTCCTGAGCGACCAGCACCCCACCGGGTCACCCCGTAGGAGGACCGAGGTCGCCTTCGACGACCGTCACCGTGATCGGGGGGCGGTCCCAGAGGGTGAGGAGTTCGTTGGCGAGGGCCACGACCGGGAGGGGGTCCGGGCGGCGGCCGTGGACGGTGACGGCGGCCGCCGACAGGGTGCGGGGGACGGCGTCGGCGTCGAGCAGGACGCGCCAGTCCTCCGGGCCGAGTGCGAGGTACTCCAAGCCCTTCAGCCGGGAGATCTCCCGGGGGTCGGCGAGCGTGCCGGGGTAGGCGGTGACGGTGCGCAGGCGGGGGAGGCCGAGGACCGGGGCGAGGCTCACCGGCTCGGCCTCCCACCCGCCGACGGACAGGACCTCCAGGTCCGGGTGGACGGCATCCTCGATGCTGTTCGGGCTGCGGATGCCGACGTGGGCCACGGCAGGCGGCTGCTCGCCGACGCGGTCGGAGCGCCATTCGCCGCGCCCGCCCACCACCAGGTCGGTGAGGGAGTCCGCGAGGAGCGCGGCACCGATGAAGTGCTCGTGGTCGATCACGATGATCTGCCCGGTGTGCCCGCCCGGACCCGGCGTCAGGTCGACCGCCAGCCGGTCGCCGCCGCCGTTGTCTCCGAAGACGATCCAGCCGGGCGAGCCGACCAGGCCTTGCACGGCGGCGTCGGGCGGGGTGGTGACGGCGTACATCGCCGCGAACCGCCAGGAGGCGGGCCGGGACGCCGCGTCGGCGACGTACAGGCCGTCCAGGGAGATGAGTTCGCAGCCGACTGCCGCGGACTCCCGTTGGACGGCGTCGTAGGTGTCGTCCCCCCGGTGGTCCCAGCGTGAGCGGGTCACCCGGTAGAGCGCCTTGAGCTCGCCGGGCAACGCGACGCCGAGGCGCGCTTCCGCGGCGGCGATCTCCGCCTCGGTGGCACCGACGGCGTCGGGGAGGCGCTCGCGGAGCGTCCGCTCCAGCAGCGCCGGGTCGGCGGAGGGCGCCGGAAGCGCCCCGGGCGTGGGGTCGGGGAGTCGGCGCCACGGCTCGGCGACCGCACCTTCGACCAGGGTGAGCGAACCCGGGTAGGGGTTGCCGATGCCCGGTTCCACGGCGGGGCTGGAACCGATCACGTGGAGCGCGGTTCTGCCGTCCGGTGCGATCTGCGCCGTGAACGAGACCTCGTCGGCGCCGTGGCTCACGAGCGCGTCCTGCACCCGCTGCACGGCGCGGCGCCCCGGGAGCGGGAGTCGCCCCCTCAGCGGCAGGCTGCACGACCCACGGCCGATCCGACCCGCCACATGCCCGCCCGGGCCGGTCAGGCTCTCCGTGTTGCCGGCCCGGAGGAGCCTCAGCAGCGGCTCCCAGGTCGCGAAGTCGTGCATCGAGGGCGGCGAGGGCGGCGAGGGCAGCGAGGGCAACGATGGCCTCCGGTCGTTCGGTTGATGGCGCCGAGTGCGGACGCGCGCGCCGACGCCGAGTGCGGACGGCGCGAGCGTACGCCGCCGGCACCACCCCGGGCGTGGGGACGGCGTCGACGGCGCCACGTTTCGGGGGAGGCCGAAACGATCGCGGGTGTGTGGGCGGCATTCGAGTATCGGCGTGGCGGGCCGGTCGGGTCCGCCGTCCACAGGAGGGGAACGTCATGCTCAAGAAGTTGCGCCGTGCCGCCACCGGGGCGCTGGCCGTCACCGCGCTCGTCACCGGCGGGCTGCTGGCAACCGCCGGTTCCGCGTCCGCCGCCCACTCGTACGACGACCGGCTCTACCGCGGGGAGAGCCTGTCGCCCGGCGAGTCCATCTCGCGCTTGTCCTGGGACCCGTACATCTCCGGCTACTACCGGTACCGGCTGGTCATGCAGACCGACGGGAACCTGGTGCAGTACAAGACCAACGTCAAGTACGGGTTCACCAAGGTGTGCTGGGCGTCCAACACCAACACCGGGGCGCAGAACCACGCGATCTACCAGGGCGACGGGAACTTCGTCGTCTACACGCCCTGGGGCCAGGCCGTGTGGGCGAGCAACACCATGGGGCTTCCCGGTGAGACCGTCGACATCAACTCCAGCGGTGTCACCTACGTCGGCCACACGCCCATCTCCGGTGCCTGCTGAGTCGATCCGTCCTGGTGCCCGCTGCAACGGCCGGGCCCCTCGCTTCCTCCTTCGGAGCGAGGGGCCCGGCTGCTTTCGCTTGCGGGTCGGAAACAATTCTGCAATCTCTTGCGCAAGGTCTTGCAACAGTTCGGGGTCCCCCCTACCGTCGCCACAATCCCCACCTCTCCGCCAGGAGGACCCCCATGAGCCTCGCTCGCACCACCCGCACCACCCGCACCACCCGCACCGCCCGATCCCCCCGATCCGCGGCCAGAGCCGGGCTCGCCGCCGCCACCCTCCTCGCCGGCACGATCGGTGCCACCGCGACCGCCGCCGCGCCCGCGCTCGCCGTCCCGCCCGGGGAGAAGGACGTCACCGCCGTTCTCTTCGAGTGGAAGTTCGACTCCGTCGCCAGGGCCTGCACCGACACCCTCGGGCCCGCCGGGTACGGGTACGTGCAGGTGTCGCCGCCGCAGGAGCACATACAGGGCTCGCAGTGGTGGACCTCGTACCAGCCCGTCAGCTACAAGATCGCCGGGCGGCTCGGGGACCGGGCCGCCTTCAAGGCCATGATCGACACCTGTCATGCGGCAGGCGTCAAGGTCGTCGCCGACTCCGTCATCAACCACATGGCCGCCGGCGACGGCGTCGGGACCGGCGGGTCCTCGTACACGAAGTACAACTACCCCGGCACCTACTCCGGCGCCGACATGGACGACTGCCGCGCCGAGATCTCCAACTACCAGGACCGTGTCAACGTCCAGAGCTGCGAGCTCGTCCAGCTCGCCGACCTCGACACCGGCGAGGACTACGTGCGCGGGCGGATCGCCGCGTACCTCAACGACCTGCTCTCCCTCGGCGTCGACGGCTTCCGCGTCGACGCCGCCAAGCACATGCCGGCCGCCGACCTCGCCGCCATCAAGTCCCGGCTGACCAAACCCGACGCCTACTGGAAGCAGGAGGCCATCCACGGCGCCGGCGAGGCCGTCGACCCCGCCGAGTACCTCGGCAACGGCGACGTCCAGGAGTTCCGCTACGCCCGCGACCTCAAGCGCGTCTTCCAGAACGAGAACCTCGCCTACCTGAAGAACTTCGGCGAGGGCTGGGGGTACATGGCGTCCGGCAAGTCCGCCGTCTTCGTCGACAACCACGACACCGAGCGCGTCGGCGACACCCTCAACTACAAGAACGGCTCCGCCTACACCCTCGCCGGCGTCTTCATGCTGGCCTGGCCCTACGGCTCGCCCGACGTCCACTCCGGCTACGAGTGGAGCGAGAAGGACGCCGGCCCGCCGAACGGCGGTGCCGTGAACGCCTGCTACAGCGACGGGTGGAAGTGCCAGCACGCCTGGCGCGAGATCTCCTCGATGGTCGCCTTCCGGAACGTGGCCCACGGTCAGGGCGTCACGAACTGGTGGGACAACGGGGCGGACCAGATCGCGTTCGGGCGCGGCGACAAGGCGTACGTCGTGATCAACCACGAGGGCGGGACCCTCAGCCGCACCTTCCAGACCTCCCTCGCCGCCGGCGACTACTGCGACGTACAGAGCGGGCGGGCCGTCTCGGTCAACTCCTCCGGGCAGTTCACGGCGACCGTCGCGCCCGGCACGGCGCTCGCGCTGCACACCGGCGCCCGCACCTGCTCCGGCCCGGCCACCCCGCCCGACACGGCAGCCGGCGCCTCCTTCGCCGTGAACGCCACCACCAGCCTCGGCCAGAACATCCACGTCGTCGGCGACCAGCCCGCCCTCGGCAACTGGAACCCCGCCTCCGCCCCCAAGCTCGACCCGGCCGCCTACCCCGTCTGGAAGCTCGACGTCGCCCTCCCGGCCGGCACCTCCTTCGCCTACAAGTACGTACGCAAGGACGCGGCCGGCAACGTCACCTGGGAGAGCGGCGCCAACCGCACCGCCACCGTCCCCGCGAGCGGCAAGGCCACGCTGAACGACACCTGGCGCAACTGACCCGCGCCCCCCACGACCAGGGCCGCCCGGCACACCCGACCCACGCCGACCGCCGGGCGGCCCTCGCATCTGCATCAACTCTGGCAAGGAGAAGACCTGCCGTGAAACGCCCAGCCCTGCACAGAGCCGCGGGCACCGCCGTCGCCGCCGCACTGGCCGTGACGCTGCTGCCCGCCCTCCCCGCGGCGGCCGCCGACTCCGCGACGCGGCCGCCCGCGCCGCCCTCGGACGCCAAGCTCGCGGCGCAGCCCGCCCGGCACGACTCGACCCGGGAGCAGTTCTACTTCGTGCTCCCGGACCGGTTCGCCAACGGCGATCCGGCCAACGACCGGGGCGGGCTCACCGGCGACCGCCTCGCCACCGGCCTGGACCCCGCCGACAAGGGCTTCTACCAGGGCGGCGACCTCAAGGGGCTGACCGACCGGCTCGACTACATCAAGGGGCTGGGCACCACCGCGATCTGGCTGGCGCCGGTCTTCAAGAACCAGCCCGTGCAGGGCGCCGGGGACCAGGCCTCGGCCGGCTACCACGGCTACTGGATCACCGACTTCACCCAGGTCGACCCGCACTTCGGCAGCAACGCCGACCTGACCCGGCTGATCGACAAGGCCCACGCCAAGGGCATGAAGGTCTTCTTCGACGTCATCACCAACCACACCGCCGATGTGGTGCAGTACCAAGAGAAGTCCTCCGCCTATCTCTCGCAGGGGGCGTTCCCCTACCTGACCAAGGACGGCGTCGCCTTCAGCGACAAGGACTACGCCGACGGCCGCCGGCCCTTCCCCGCCGTCGACCGGGACTCCTTCCCGCGCACCCCCGTCGTGCCCGAGGACAAGAAGAACCTCAAGGTCCCCGCCTGGCTCAACGACCCGACGATGTACCACAACCGCGGCGACTCCACCTTCGCGGGCGAGTCGGGCGAGCAGGGCGACTTCGTCGGCCTGGACGACCTGTGGACCGAGCGTCCCGAGGTCGTCGGCGGGATGGAGAAGATCTACGAGAAGTGGGTCCGGGACTTCCAGATCGACGGCTTCCGGATCGACACCGTCAAGCACGTCAATACCGAGTTCTGGACGCAGTGGGCCACCGCCCTCGACCGGTACGCCGCGCAGCGCGGGCGCCCCGACTTCTTCATGTTCGGCGAGGTGTACTCGGCCGACACCGCCGTCACCTCGCCGTACGTCACCCGCGGCCGGCTCGACGCCACCCTGGACTTCCCGTTCCAGGACGCGATCCGCGCGTACGCCTCCCAGGGCGCCGACGCCTCCCGCCTGGGACGGGTGCTCGCCGACGACTACAAGTACAGCTCCGACCGGGCCAACGCCTACGAGCAGGTGACCTTCCTCGGCAACCACGACATGGGCCGCTTCGGGACCTTCCTGAAGCAGGACCGGTCCGGCGCCCCGGAGGCCGAGCTGCTCGCCCGCTACCGGCTGGCCAACGAGCTGATGTTCCTCACCCGGGGCAACCCGGTCGTCTACTACGGTGACGAGCAGGGCTTCACCGGCGCCGGCGGCGACAAGGACGCCCGCCAGTCCCTCTTCGCCTCCCGCACCGCCGACTACCTCGACGACGACCAGCTGGGCACCGACCGCACCCACGCGAGCGATGCTTACGATCCGGGACACCCGCTCTACCAGCAGATCGCTGCTCTCTCGAAGCTGACCAAGGAACACCCGGCGCTGCGCGACGGCGTCCAGACCGAGCGGCTCGCCGAGGGCTCCGTCTACGCCTTCACCCGCACCGACGCCCCCACCCGCACCGGCGCCCCCACGCGCACCAACAGCCGCTCCCGCACCGAGTACGCGGTCGCCGTCAACAACTCCACCGAGCCCGTCACCGTCGACATCCCCGTCGACAGCGCCACCACCACCGAGTTCCGCCACCTCTACGGCGGCACCGGCGGGGTCCGCGTCACCGGCTCCGGCAAGGTCCGCGTCACCGTCCCCGCCCTCGGCTCCGCCGTGCTGCGCGCCGCCCAGCCGCTGCCCCGCCCCGCCACCGCCCCGGCCCTGACCCTCAAGGCCCCGGCCGCCGGCGCCGCCGGCACCGTCGAGGTCTCCGCGGACGTCACCGGCGGCGGCCTGAACCGGGTCGTCTTCGCCGCCCAGGCCGGCAACGGCCCGTGGCAGGTGCTCGGTTCCGCCGACCACGCCCCGTACAAGGTGACGCAGCACATCACCGCCCCGGCGGGCACCCCGCTGCGCTACAAGGCCGTCGTCGTGGACTCCGCGGGCCGCACCGCCTCCGCGCTCGCCGCCTCCACCGCCGGCCAGGCACCGCCGCCCGACGTACCCACCGCCACCCAGCGGGACTACGCGGTCGTGCACTACCACCGCCCCGACGGCGACTACACCGACTGGCGCCTGTACGCCTGGGGCGACATCGCCGACGGCGAGGCCACCCCGTGGCCGGCCGGCCACGACTTCGTCGGCCGCGACGCCTACGGCGCCTTCGCCTACGTACGCCTCAAGCCCGGCGCGAGCTCCGTCGGCTACCTCGTCATCGACAAGAACGGCACCAAGGACGTCCCCGCCGACCGGACGATCGACGTGACCCGCACCGGCGAGATCTGGCTGGAGCAGGGCCAGGAGGCCGCCCGCACCGAGCGCCCCGCACACCCGCCGCAGGACACCTCCAAGGCCGTCATCCACCACCGGCGCGCGGACGGCGCGTACGACGGCTGGGGCCTGCACGTGTGGACCGGCGCGGCGCAGCCCACCGACTGGTCCAAGCCGCTGATGCCCGCCCGCTTCGACGCGTACGGCGCCGTGTACGAGGTCCCGCTCGCCGCCGGGGCCACCTCGCTGAGCTACATCCTGCACAAGGGCGACCAGAAGGACCTGCCCGCCGACCAGTCCCTCGACCTCAAGGCCGCCGGCCACGAGGTCTGGCTGCTCGCCGGCCAGGACAAGCACCTGCTGCCGCAGCCCGCCGGCTCCGCCGCCGCCCTCGACCTCACCACGTCCAAGGCGGTCTGGCTCGACCGCGACACCGTGGCCTGGAACGCCCCCGAGGCCGCCGCCTCCGTGCAGCTGCTGGCGTCCCGGACCGGTTCGATCACCGCGCAGGACGGCCGGCTCGCCGACGCCGGGGCGACCTGGCTCAGGCTGTCGCCGACCGCGCTGACCGACGCGCAGAAGCAGAAGTTCCCGCACCTGGCCGGCTACCGGGCCTTCACCGTCGACCCGCGCGACCGCGACCGGGTCCGCGAGGCCCTGCGCGGCCAGCTCGTCGCCAGTGCCCGTACCGCCCAGGGCGCCGTCCTGGCCGCCACCGGCGTCCAGCTGGCCGGCGTGCTCGACGACCTGTACCGCACGGACGCCCCGCTCGGACCCGTCTTCGACCGCGGCCGGGTCACCCTGTCCCTCTGGGCGCCCACCGCGCAGAAGGTCGCCCTCGAACTCGACGGCAAGGCCGTGCCCATGCGCCGCGACGACGCGACCGGCGTCTGGTCGGCGCGCGGCGACCGCTCCTGGGCCGGCAAGCCCTACCGCTACGCCGTCACCGTCTGGGCGCCCACCGTCCGGCAGGTGGTCACCAACCTGGTCACCGACCCGTACTCCACCGCCCTGACCACCGATTCGCAGCGCAGCCTCGCCGTGGACCTGTCCGCGCCCGCCCTCCAGCCGCCCGGCTGGCGGGAGCTGAAGAAGCCCGCGGCCGTCCCCTTCACCGCGGCCCAGATCCAGGAGCTGCACGTCCGCGACTTCTCGATCGCGGACCCCACCAGCAAGCACCCCGGCGGGTACCTGGCCTTCACCGACACCGACTCGGCCGGCATGCGCCACCTGCGCTCCCTGGCCGCGAACGGCACCTCGTACGTCCACCTGCTGCCCGCCTTCGACTTCGGCACCGTCCCGGAGAACCCGGCGGACCGCACCGAACCCGCCTGCGACCTGAAGGTCTACGCCCCCGACTCCGAGCAGCAGCAGGCCTGCGTGGCCGCCGCCGCGGCGAAGGACGGCTACAACTGGGGCTACGACCCGCTGCACTACACCGTCCCCGAGGGCTCGTACGCGAGCGACCCGAACGGCACCGCCCGCACGGTCGAGTTCCGCAGGATGGTCCAGTCCCTCAACGGGGCCGGCCTGCGCACCGTCATGGACGTCGTCTACAACCACACCGTCGCCGCCGGCCAGTCGGACAAGTCCGTCCTCGACCGGATCGTGCCCGGCTACTACCAGCGCCTGCTGCCCGACGGCAGCGTCGCCACCTCCACCTGCTGCTCCAACACCGCGCCCGAGAACGCCATGATGGGCCGGCTCGTGGTCGACTCCCTGGTCACCTGGGCCAAGGAGTACAAGGTCGACGGCTTCCGCTTCGACCTGATGGGCCACCACCCCAAGGCCAACATCCTGGCCGTCCGCCAGGCCCTCGACGCGCTCACCCCGGAGAAGGACGGGGTCGACGGGAAGAAGATCATCCTCTACGGCGAGGGCTGGAACTTCGGCGAGGTCGCGAACGACGCCCGCTTCGTCCAGGCCACGCAGGCGAACATGGCCGGCACCGGCATCGCCACCTTCTCCGACCGGGCCCGCGACGCCGTCCGCGGCGGCGGCCCCTTCGACGAGGACCCCCGCGTCCAGGGCTTCGCCTCGGGCCTGTACACCGCGCCCAACGCCAGCCCGGCGAACGGCACCCCCGAGCAGCAGAAGGCCCGCCTCCTGCACGCCCAGGACCTGATCAAGGTGGGCCTGAGCGGCAACCTCGCCGGGTACACGTTCACCGACACCGCCGGCCGGACCGTCAAGGGCTCCGAGGTCGACTACAACGGCGCCCCCGCCGGCTACGCGGCCGCCCCCGGCGACGCGCTCGCCTACGTCGACGCCCACGACAACGAGACCCTCGCCGACGCCCTGGCCTACAAGCTGCCGGCGGGCACCCCGGCCGCCGACCGGGCCCGGATGCAGGTGCTCGCCATGGCCGTCGCCGCCCTCTCGCAGGGCCCGGCCCTGTCCCAGGCGGGCACGGACCTGCTGCGCTCGAAGTCCCTGGACCGCAACTCCTACGACAGCGGCGACTGGTTCAACGCGATCCACTGGGACTGCCGCGCCGGCAACGGCTTCGGCCGGGGCCTGCCGCCCGCCGCCGACAACCGGTCGAAGTGGCCGTACGCCTCGCCGCTGCTCAAGGCCCCCGGCCCGGGCTGCGCCGAGATCACCGCCGCCTCGGCCGCCTACCGCGACCTGCTGCGCATCCGCACCACCGAGCCGGCCTTCTCGCTGGCGACGACGGCCCAGGTGCAGCAGCAGCTGGCCTTCCCGCTGTCCGGGCGGGACGAGACCCTCGGGGTGATCACCATGACCCTGGGCGACCTGGTCGTCGTCTTCAACGCCGGCCCGGCCGCGCAGCAGCAGCGGGTGCCGTCGCTCGCCGGACGGCCGTACGCCCTGCACCCGGTGCAGGCCGGCGGCTCCGACCCGGTCGCGCGGGAGGCGACGTACGAGGCGACCTCCGGCACCTTCACGGTCCCGGCGCGCACGGTGGCGGTCTTCACCGGCCGGCCGGCGGGGAGGTGAGCCTCACACCGGGCCTCGCACCGGGCTGAGCCTTATACGAGGCTGAGCTGGTCCAGCCGCTTCTCCAGCAGGATCACCCCGTAGACCTGCCCGTCCTTCCCCACCTTGTGGGGGAACTCCCCGACCACCCGGTAGCCCGCGTCCTGGTAGTACGCGAGCAACCGGGGGTTGGTGGAGACGCAGTCCAGTCGCGCCCGCTCGCGGCCGGTCCTGGCGATCCGCCGCTCGGCGTGTTCGAGCAGCCGCCGGCCGGCCCCGGCGGGCGCGACGTTGCGTTCGACCATCAGCCGGTGCACGTAGCCGGCCACGGGCGGCTGCACGCCCCAGGCCTCCTCGTCGTTCCACCACAGCTCGTACGCCCCCAGGACGCGACCGTCCTCGTCCGCGGCGAGCCAGACCTCGCCCTCGCGCATCATGCGCCGGAAGTGGCCGGCGTCCTTGTCCCCGGGCTTCCACTGCTCGATCCCGTTGTCGTGCATCCAGCGCGCGGCCCGGTCGAACACCTTCGCCAGCGTCCCGGCGTCCTTGTCCTCGGCCTGCCGGAACACGATCCCCTCGTCAATGATCACGCGGGCATTATCACCGGGCGTCGGCCGCTGTCCCGGGGGCGGGGGCGGGGGCGGGTGCGGGTGCGGGGGCTGGGGCGGGGGCTGGGGCGAACACCGCCAGCCGGGCCACGAGTTCCCCGAACGGGCCGTCGGCGGGCTCCCCGGCGAGCATCCGCGCCACGATCGCCGCCATCTCCTCGTCGTACACGGCGCTCACGGCCGCCAGCGCCGCGAAGTCGTGCACGAGCTGCAACTCCAGCTCGGCGCGCGGAATCCGCCGGCCGTCCAGCCAGATCAGGGCCGTCGACTCGGCCAGCGACACCCACGAGCGCACCACGAGCTCCAGCCGGGCCGGCGGCTTCCCCTCGATGCCCAGGTGCGAGAGGAGCTGCTCGTACGCCGCCTGCCGGACCTCGTCGATCATCGCGTTGGCCCGGCTGGACCCGCCCGCGGGCCCGCCCCGCATCAGCGCGGAGAAACCGGGCCCGTGGTCGTCGACGAACGCGAAGAACCGCCCCATGACCCGCAACAGCCGGGCCCCGAGGGGACCTTCGTGCGGCTCGACGAAACGTTTGGCCAACTCATCGGCGGCCCGCCGCAGCGCGGCCTCGTACAGGCTGAGCTTGCCGGGGAAGTAGTGGTAGACCAGCGGCCGCGATATCCCGGCGGCCGCCGCGATCTCGTCGATCGACACGTCGTCGGGCGACCGCTGGCTGAACAGCTCCAGCGCCACCCTGATCAGCTGCTGGCGCCGTTCCTCGACACCCATCCTGCGCCGCACCCCGGTTGTCATGGCGACACCCTACTTGCAGGTCCGGGATGCGAAGGCGCGGCCGACCGGGCTGGGCTGCGCATATGGCGCACCGTGCGGAACCGGTCACCTTCCGCAGCGTGACGGGCGTGTCAAGCCCCGGGATTCCGTGCGGTGACCGTCGGCGCCCGCCCGGGGCGTAATGGAGTCACCCGGCCGGCGCAGCACGCATGAAGCCCGGCCACCGACCCCACCACAGGAACCAGGAGCCCCACTCATGGCCATGACCAGGAGCATTCGCCTCGTCCCCCTCCTGATCGCCCCGATGGTTGCCGCTGCAGGCGCCTCCCTGTCCACCCCGGCACACGCCGCGCCCAGCACGCCACCCGCCGTCACCGCGGATGAGAACCCCCGTCCCGTGAAGGCCATCGGCAAGGCCAAATTCAAGCCGGTCAAGGCGATCAAGCGCGCCGACACCTTCAGCAGCAAGCTGAAGGGTGCCGAATCGCGCAGCGACTGGGCCCGCTCGTGTCTGCCCGAGCCGCCCCTTGCGCCCGGTGAGCTCGTGGGCGGTGGCGGCGGTAGCGGCGGTGGCAAGAGCGATCCGTGCAAGTGACCCCCGAAGGCCGAAGGCCGGAGGTCAAAGGTCCAGGACCAGGTGGTCCTCCTTCGCTCGGGAGACGCACAGGAGCATGGAGTCCGCGCGTTCGTCGTCGGTCAGCAGGGTGTCGCGGTGGTCCACCTCGCCCGCCAGCACCCGGTGCCGGCACGTGCCGCAGAAGCCCTGTTCGCAGGAGTACGGCGTGTCCGGGAGTGCCGCCCGGACCGCGGCCAGGGTGGTGGTGTCCGCCGGGACCGTGAGGGTGGTGCCGGTGCGTTCGAGCGTGACCGTGAAGGGGCGGGCGGCCGAGGCCGGGGCCGTCGCGATGAAGCGCTCCAGGCGGACCGCCGCCGGGTCCGGGGCGGCCTCGGCGACTGCCGCCATGAGGGGCTCCGGGCCGCAGCAGTAGACCAGGGTGCCCGGGCGGACACCGGACAGGGCCGCCGCCAGGTCGGGCAGGCCGGCCTCGTCCTCCGGGACGAGCGTGACCCGGTCGCCGTACGCCGAGAGTTCGGGGAGGAAGGGCATCGAGGCGCGCGAGCGGCCGCCGTAGAGGAGGGTCCAGTCGGCGCCCGCCGTCGTGGCCGCGCGGAGCATCGGCAGGATCGGGGTGATGCCGATGCCGCCGGCGACGAAGGCGTACGAGGGCGCCGGGCGCAGCTCGAAGCGGTTGCGCGGGGGCCGGATGCGCACCTCCGCGCCCTCGACCAGGTGCTCGTGCACCTCCCGCGAGCCGCCGCGGCCGTCGTCGACGAGCCGGACGGCGATCGTGTAGACCCCGGCCCGGGCCGGGTCGCCGCACAGCGAGTACTGCCGGGTCAGACCCGAGGGGAGCACGACGTCGATGTGGGCGCCCGGGGTCCACGCCGGCAGGTCGCCCGCCTCCAGGGTGAGCTGGACGACGCCGTCGGCCGGTTCGGTGCGCGAGACGATCAGGGCGCGGAGGAGCCGGCGGGGGGAGTAGCCGGAGATCGGGGTTTCGAGGGCGGGCAGCGGCCACAGCGGGGAGGTGCGGATGCGGCGGCGCAGGGCGCGGCGCGCCAGCCAGGCCGCGCCCGCGACCGCCGTCACCTTCAAGGTCGTGGTCGTCAGCGCCCCGGTCAGGGTCCCGGTCAGCGTCCCGTTCAGGGTCGTGGTCGTCCGGGTCACCGGGCCGCGCCTCCGTCCGCGGGGACGACCCCGCCGTTCGCGCCCGGCGAGGTGGCCAGGTACGCCGCCGCCTGCGCCGTCGAACCCTCCTGGGAGGGGTGGTAGGTGCGGGCGAGGTAGGTGGGGATCGACTTCAGCATCGCCGGGGTGGAGGGGAGCACGCCCCGCCGGCCCGCCCGTACGAACTGGCCCACCGACGCCCGGCCGTTCACCAGCGTCGGGTCGTTCTCCATGAAGAAGCGGGCGCCCCGCTGCCACAGGAAGACCAGCGCGGCGAAGGCGGTCGCCCAGGTCCGCGCCCGGCGCCGGTAGCTGCCGTCCACGTGCATGAACAGGTCGAAGGCCACCGACCGGTGCTCGACCTCCTCCGCCCCGTGCCAGCGCAGCAGGTCCAGCATCACCGGGTCGGCGCCCCGCCGGTCCAGCTCCTCGGCGTTCAGCACCCAGTTGCCCAGGAACGCCGTGTAGTGCTCGATCGCCGCGATCATCGCGACCCGCTCCTTGAGCCACCACACCCGGGCCCGGCCCGGCGGCAGGGTGCGGTCGCCCAGCAGCTTCTCGAACAGCCAGTCCACCTGCGCCGTGTACGGGGTCGGGTCCAGGCCGAGCCGCTTCAGGTGCGGCAGGACGTCGTCGTGGGCGGCCGCGTGCATGGCCTCCTGGCCGATGAAGCCGACCACGTCGGCCCGCAGCTGCTCGTCCTTGATGTACGGCAGCACCTGCTTGTACACGTGCACGAACCAGCGCTCACCCGCCGGCAGCAGCAGGTGCAGCACGTTGATGGTGTGCGTGGCGAACGGATCGCCGGGCAGCCAGTGCAGAGGGGTGTCCTCCCAGCCGAAGGACACGTTGCGGGCGTGGAGGGCTGTGTGTTCCGACACCACGGCGGCCGGGGCGGTGCCCTGGGCCGGGGCAGCGGCGGGCGGCTTATTAGACATGGCGTCAATGTACTGAGGGGTACGGCCGTGCAACAGCCCCGTGCAGCAGGCAATGGCAATGGCAATGACTCCCGCTGTGACGTTGCTGGTGCGGCTGCCTCAGCGCAGTACGCCCCGCCTCAGCGCAGAACGCCCCGCCTCAGCGCAGAACGCCGCCTCAGCGCAGAACCCCCGCCTTGCTCCCGTCCGTCAAGGTGCCCGACAGTTCCACCTGGGCGCCCGCCTGGGACTTGACCGCCAGGCGGTGGCCCGGGGCCGAGCCGGTCGCGCCGCCCGTCACCGCCAGTGCCGTGAACTGCGGGCTGCCCCCGGCCAGTACGTACCACTGGCCGCCGCGCGACTTCCACAGCACACCCGCCAGGGCCCGCGGCTCCCGTACGCCGCACGCCGCCGAGCCCTCCGCGCCCGCGGCCTGGGCCGCCACCGCCGCGCCCGGGGCGAGGAACTGTGCCTGCACCCGGTCCGCCGTGCCCCGCCAGGTCTCGGCCCGGGCGCACAGCCAGGACGCCGTGCCGTTGTTCTCCGGCAGCTGCTGCTTCGCGTACGCCCACAGGTTGACGCTGCGCACGCCGTGCGAACGGGCCGACGCCAGCAGGCAGGCGCTCTTCGACCAGTCGCCCAGGGCCGGTTCCGCCACCGCGTCCGGTGCGCCCGAGGTCAGCCGGGCCGGGGTCAGCTCGCCCAGGTCCGTCACGAGCCGGGTGCCGGAGGCGGAGCTGAGCGCCAGCGCGTTCCAGCTCGTGCAGGAGCCGGTGGGGGCCGGGCTCGGGACGGGCGGGGTGAGCCCGTCCGCGGTGAGCTTCAGGGCGGCCGGGCTCTCCGCGGGCGCCAGCAGGTCCCGTACGGCGACGCCCGTCACCCAGGGCGCGGTCAGGTAGCGCACGTTGCCGTCGACCCGGCCGAGCACCAGCGCGCCGGCCGTGTCCGCCGAAGCCCCGTCGGTCCGGGCGAAGTCGAGGGCCGCGCCCCGGGTGCCGGCGGCCGGCTCGGCGTAGCGCACGACCCGCAGGCCGTCGTGCAGGAGCACCACGACCGCCTGGTCGACCCGGCCGGCGTACAGCAGCTGCGGCGGGCCCATCGGCGGGCCGGACGGGGTGCCGGGCGTGGCCGAGACCATCACCGAGGTGCCCGGCCGGGCCCAGACCGCGAGTGCCCGGCGCAGCAGCGCGGTGTCGCCGGCCCGCTCGCCCCGGGTCGGCCAGACGGAGAAGTCGGTACGCGAGGACGTGCGCCAGGCGGCGGGCTCCACCCGGAGCAGCCGTCCGGGATCGAGGGCCTGTTCGGCGGCGGGGTTACGGGCGTACGGCGGGGCCGCGGCGCCGTCGGAGCCCCAGCCCCCGCCGGGCAGTCCCAGCAGCGCCCCGCACACCAGCAGCGCCACCCCCGCGGTCAGGCCGGCCCGGACGTGGCGGCGCCGGCGCAGCAGGTCGGTGGGCCGGGCCTGGAGCACGCACGGGTCGAACTCGGGCGAGCCGAAGAGCGCGTCGTGCGCCGGGTCCCCGGACCCGGCGACGGCCGCCTCGGGGTCCGCCACGCCGGCCTCGGCCAGCACCCTCAGCACCTCGGCCGCGGGCAGCCGTTCCAGGGCGCGCAGCACGCATGCCGCGCGGGCGGGCCCGTCGAGGGTGGCCAGCCACTGGTCCAGGGCGAGCTCCTCGGCCCCGCCGGCCCGGGGGAACAGCCGCAGCCCCCACACCTGCGGCAGGAGCGACGGCAGCTGGGCGCGCCGCGGCAGGGCCCGGAAGGTCAGGGGGACCCCGGCCTCCAGGGCGGAGCGCAGCACGCGCAGCCGGACGTACGCGTACCCGGGATCGGCGCCGCCGCGCGGGGCGGGGACCGGGGGCGACACATGGGCGTCCCGGGTGCTCCGGGTGCCCTTCGGGTCCCGTGTGTCCCGGCTGCCCCGGGTGTCCCGGCCCCCGCGGCCGGCCCGGGCCGCCGGGGGCTGCCCGGACTCGCGGCCGCGGGGGAGGGCCCGCTGGGCCAGCGCGTGCGCGGTGAGCACGCGGCGGTGGCGGCCGAGGGAGGGCGGCAGCACCAGGTAGGCGATCCGCACCAGCCGGGGGTAGTGCTCGACGATCGCGGCCTCGGCCTGTTCGACGTCGAGAGGACGGGTGGCGGTGTCCGGAGCAGTCACGTTCAGCAGAACGAGCGAATGGTCGGATGGTCACCGCCCGGCCGTCACCCGACCGGGCGAACCGGGCGAACCGGGGGCCGGGCGAGTGGGTCGGGTGGGGCGGGTCGGGTGGGGCGGGTCGGTCAGGCGGTCAGGCGGTCGGGCGATCAGGTGGTCGGGCGATCAGGCGATCAGGTGGTCGCGGAGGGCCTCGACCGTCTCGTCGGGGACTCCGAGGCCCTCGCGGACGTACTTCTCCATCGAGCCGAACCGTACGCCGACCTCGTCCAGCGCCGCCCCGAGGTAGTCCGGGAACACGCCCACCAGGGAGAGCGCGATCTCCGGGTCGCCGCCGGACGCGGCGAAGCCCTCGATCAGCGGGGCGAAGGCCTGCCGGACGGCCGGTCCGACCGAGAGGTACTCGGCCGTCAGGGTCTCCTCGTCGGCCCCGAGCAGTGCCAGGACCACGGTCGCGGCCCAGCCCGTGCGGTCCTTGCCCGCAGTGCAGTGGAACAGCACCGGGCCCGACGCCGGATCGGCCAGCTCGGTGAGCAGGGTGCGGTACGCGGCCTGGCCGGAGGCGGAGCTGACGAAGGAGCGGTACGTCTGGCGGAACAGCTCCCGCACCCGCCCGCCGCCCAGCTCCCGCTGAGCCACCACCGGGTCCGCGAGCAGGTCCTTGAGCTGCGCGGCCGCCGGCACCCCGGCCGAGCGCACCCGGTCCGCCAGGACGTCGGACACCAGCACCCGCACGCCCTCCGGGATCCGGTCGGGGTGGTCGGCGCGCTCCGCGGCCGTGCGGAAGTCGATGACCGTCCGTATGCCGAACGCGGCCACGGCGGGGTCCACGGCGAGGTCGAGCCGGTCGAGCTGGCCGGACCGCAGGGCCAGGCCGGGGCGCACGGTCCGCCCGCCCGGGAGCGGGGTGCCGCCGAGGTCGCGGAAATTGGCGACGGTGGTGGAGGGGGTGGCGGTCATCGTGGCGGCTCCAGCGGTGCAGTGTGGTGCGGTTTCGGTGCGTTCGGTACGTATCAGGTGATTTTCCGACGGATCGGGCGGGAAGGGTAATCGGCGGCCGGCCGATCTGCCGCCAGCCGGTCCGCCACCAGCGACAGCCCTACCCCGATGCCCAGGGCCACCAGGTGCCCGGCATCCGTGAAGGTCCGCTCGCGCCGCAGCACCGGCCGCACGGCCAGCGCCAGCAGCCCCACCCGGGCCGCGTTCCGCACCGCCCCGCGCGGCAGGACCGAGGTCAGGGCGCCCAGCACCGCGTTGAACCCGTAGCTGGTGCCCACGTCCAGCGCCCGCCGCGTCTGCGGCCCGGGCCGGCTCGCGCGCAGCGCCCCGTACACGAGCAGCGTGGCGGCGGTGTGCCCCAGCAGGAAGACCCCGGCGGTCCACCAGGCGCCGTACGCGTACTCCGCGTAGCCGAGGACGGCGAGCAGCAGCAGGGCGTAGGGCAGCGGCATGGGCTCCTCGACGACGAAGGCGCTGCTGATCAGCGTCTCCCAGCGGCCGGCCGCGAGATTGTCGACGTTCGTCGAGCAGCTGCGCAGCACCCGCTCGCGCTCCTGCGCGTCCATCCGCTCCAGCGCGTACGCCCCGAGCTGCACCCCGCCGGCATAGGCCGGAGCCAGTAGCAAAGGATTCACCCGATCATGATCGGCCATGGGTTTCGGGCGTGCCGGGAGGGGGTCCGCTCGGGAGGCGGGCGGGGTGGTGCGAACATGGCCGTGGACATGACTACCGCCCCCCGCTCCGCCACCGCCGCCGGCCCTGCCGCGGTCACCGCCATCAGCGCCTCCGCCGCGGCGGCGCCGCTGCGCTGTGCGCGGGCGGCGATGTTCGCGGCTGTGTGCACCGCGCTGGGGGCGTTCGGGCACGCGTACATGTCGGGCCGGGACGTCCCGGCCGGCGGCCTGCTGGCCGCCTTCGGCCTGACCGCGGGGGCCGCCTGGCTGGCGGCCGGCCGGCGACGCGGGACCGCGTCCATCGCCGGGGCGCTGCTGGCCGTCCAAGGGGTGCTGCACCTGGTCTTCGCGGACAGTCAGGGCGCGGGTGTGGGCGTAAGCGCGGGTACGGGTGCCGGCGCGGGTGCCGCGGGCGGTCACGGGGGCGGCGGTCAGGGCGCTCACGGTGGCCACGCGGTGGCCGCCGCCAACCCGTCCGCGTCCGCGGCCCACGCCGGACACCACCCGCACGCGGCCCCAGAGGCCGCGTCGGCGGCCGGGCCCGCGGAAACGGCCGGCGTGGCCGGCCCGGGCGGTGGAGTTGACCTCGGTGGTGCGGCGGCTCCGGGTGGGTCGGCCGACGCCGCCGGCCTCGCGGACCTGGGCGGAACGGCCGATTTCGGCGACCTGGGCGGTTTCGCCGATCTGGCCGGCCTGGCCGATCTCGGGATGGCCGGGCACGGCGGGTTCGGCATGGTCGGGGTGCACCTCCTCGCCGCGCTGTTCTGCGCCTTCTGGCTCGCCCGGGGCGAGAGCGCCGTCTTCCGCCTGGCCCGCGCCCTGCGGGCGCTCGGCGTACGGGTCGTGGGCCGCGTACGGATCCGAGTGGTCGCGGTCCGCCCCGCCCCGCCGCGGGTGCGCCGGAGCCGGCGGTACGAGCCGCCGCGTGCGTTGCGCGGGGCGGTGCACGCCCATGCCGTGGTGCGGCGGGGACCACCGGCCCGGGCGACCGCCCGAGCCACGGCCCCCGGCCGTCCTGCCTGCGCCTGAAAAGGCGAACCGGCGCGACCTGGGGTCGACTTCCCCATGTCTACGCCAACACATAGGACCACCATGGCCATTGACGAAGTACCGGACGCCCGCGTCCCGGACACCGCAGAATCCGGCAATCCCGACACGCCCAGCACCGACACGTCCGGCTCCGACACGCCCAGCTCCGCCGTGGCTTCACCCTCCGCCGCGCCGTCGTCGGCACGCGCCGGCGGCTGGGCCGCGTTGCGCCCCCTGCTGCTGCGGATGCACTTCTACGCGGGCCTCCTCATAGCCCCGCTGCTCTTCCTCGCCGCGGCGACCGGCTTCCTGTACGCCCTGTCGTTCCAGGCGGAGAAGATCCTCTACGCGCACGAGCTGACCGTGGACCGGGTGGGCGGCACGGCCCTGCCGCTCGGCAAGCAGGTCGAGGCCGCCCAGCACGCGGCCCCGGCCGGCGGCAAGGTCGTCGGCGTGTGGCCCGCTCCCGAGGCGGACGCCACCACCCGGGTGATCCTGCAGAGCCCGACCGTCGGGGAGGACGAGAACCTCACCGTCTTCGTCGACCCGTACACCGCCGAGGTGCGCGGGCAGCTCACCACCTCCGGCGACGCCCTGCCGCTGCGGGCCTGGCTGAGCGAGTTCCACGCCAGCCTCCAGCTCGGCGAGTTCGGCCGGATCTACAGCGAGCTCGCCGCCAGCTGGCTGTGGATCGTCGCACTCGGCGGCCTCGCCCTGTGGATCGGGCGCCGGCGCGCCCGCAAGGCCCAGCTGGTCCTGCCCGAGCGCAAGGGCCGGGCCTCCGGGCGGCGCCGGACCCTGTCCTGGCACGGCTCCGTCGGCCTCTGGTCCGCGGCCGGCCTGGTCGTGCTGTCCGCGACCGGCCTGACCTGGTCGACGTACGCCGGCGAGAACATCGGCCGGCTCCAGGACCGGGTCGGCGGGGCCACCCCGTCGGTGTCCGCCACCCTCGGGGGCGGGGCCGGCCACGGCGCCGGAGGCGACGAGCACGCCGGGCACACCATGCCCGACGGCACACAGATGCCGGGCATGCCCGCCACCGCCGACGTCGGCGTGGACAAGGCGGTCGAGGCCGCCCGCGCGGCCGGGGTCACCGACCATGTGCAGGTGACGCTGCCCGCCAAGGGCAAGGGGTACGTGATCAAGGAGCGGGACCGGCAGGTCCCGGTGCACCTGGACTCGGTCGCCGTCGATCCGGCCGACGGGCGGGTCATGGACGAACTCCGCTTCGCCGACTACCCGGTGCTGGCCAAGCTCACCCGCTTCGGTATCGACGTGCACATGGGGCTGATGTTCGGCCTGGTCAACCAGCTGGCCCTGGCCCTGCTGGCGGTCGCGGTGATGTTCCTCGTCGTCTGGGGCTACCGGATGTGGTGGCTGCGCCGGCCGACCAAGGACCGCCTGCTGTCCTTCGGGCGGCCGCAGCCGCGCGGGGCCTGGCGGAAGCTGCCGGTGACGGTGCTGCTGCCGCTGGCCGCGGTGGTGGCCGTGGTGGGCTGGTTCGTGCCGCTGCTCGGCATCAGCCTGCTGGCGTTCGTCGCCGTCGACGTGGTGCTGGGCGCGGTGGCGGTCCGGCGCGGCCGCGGCGCGACTGCTGAGGCGCGTTAGCCGGCGTACGAGGCGTAGGCGTCACAGGTGCGGGTGGGCCCGCGCTCCGTTCCCGGAGCGCGGGCCCGCTTGTTCGTCAGGGGGCGTACTTGTAACCCACCCTGCGCACGGTCTGGATGGTGCCGCGGTGGCGGGCGCCGAGCTTGCGGCGCAGCCGGGCGATGTGGACGTCCACGGTTCGGCCGTCGCCGACGTGGCCGTAGCCCCAGACGGTGGTGACCAGCTGGTCCCGGCTGTGCACCCGGTGCGGGTGGGCCACGAGGTGGGCCAGCAGCTCGAACTCCAGGTAGGTCAGGTCCAGGGCCTCGCCGTCCACCTGGGCGGTGCGCTGCGCCGCGTCGATCCGCACGACCCCGTCGCCGACGCCCCCGTCGCCCCCGCCCTCGGCGGCGGGCGCCGTCGACCGGGTCCGCGCCGGCGGCCGGGCCTGCGGCGGGATCTGCTGCGTGTGGGTCTGGGTGTGGGCCTGGGGCTGGGTCCGGTCCTGCGGATGGTGGTGCGGCAGGGTGATCGGCGGCTGCTGGTCCGCCGGTACGAGGACCAGGTAGCCGATCATCGGCGGCTGGCCCGGCAGCGCGGGCAGGGAGTGCTGGGGGGCCGGGTACCAAGTGGCGCCCGGTGGCAGGAAGTCCACCACCCGGGCCACCTCCTCCCGGTCCACGGCGCGCAGCCGGTGGCGGGGAGGGGCCGGGAAGGGGAGCGGGGCGTTCGCGGTCGCAGCGGTGGCGGCAGAAGCGATGGAGCGGGTGTTCGCCATGAGTGGTCAGCTCTTTCACACGGAGTCGGCAGAAGACGAGAGAGACGGGAACCCAGACGGGAATCCAGTCGTCGTGCCGCGCAGACCGAAGGCCTTCGGGAAGGTCGGGAGGAGGGTTCCGGAAGGCGTCAGAGGGCCGGCGCGTTCGTCGCGCGGCAACACACCCGGTCGAAATCGTGATCCTGACGGGACGGCCAGAACGGCTCCAGGTCGCTGCGACCTGTCGTGGTGTACGAGTGGCTGGCCATGGCGTCATTGAAGCAGATCTACGGGGCCGACGGCAGGGCGCGTCTCATCCACTGGAGCGGAATCCCAAACTCCGCGCCCGAACCAGGACAAACCATCAGCCGCCCAGCCGCTTGCACCACTCCAGACCGGTCACCCGTATCGCATCCCGAACAGTTCCGTCCCACCGCCACGCACGGCGAGGTACCGCCGAACGGCAATGAAGGCTGCGCGGCCGGCGCTGACAGGTCGAACAGGGCCATCGGCGGAGCCTGACCGTCGGATAGGCCCCGGGCGTTTCCCGGGCCACCCCCGGACAAGGTCAGGGATGCAACCGCTCTGCAGAGCTGGACACCTCGGAAGCCGGCCGCGCGCGCCCACCCTCGCACCCGCCACTGACAACGACGCCCGCCGCGCTCGGAGGCGCGGCGGGCGTCGTTGTCAGGCAGTGGCTCGTCCCCGGCTCGTCCCGGCGGTCGGCTCGTCCCGGCGGGCGGCGGGGTGCGGGCTCAGATCAGGCCGTTCTTCTCCAGGCCCGTGCAGCAAGTGTCCACGATCAGGCGGGTGACCACGTACGGGTCGACGTTGGCGTTCGGGCGGCGGTCCTCGATGTAGCCCTTGCCGTCCTTCTCCACCTGCCACGGGATGCGCACCGAGGCGCCGCGGTCGGAGACGCCGTAGCTGAACTCGTTCCACGGGGCCGTCTCGTGCAGGCCCGTCAGGCGCTCGTCGATGCCCGCGCCGTAGTTCTTGACGTGGTCCAGCGGCTTGCTGCCCTCGCCCAGTGCCTCGCACGCGGCGATGATGGCGGCGTAGTCCTCGCGCATGGCGCGGGTGGAGAAGTTGGTGTGCGCGCCCGCGCCGTTCCAGTCACCCTTGACCGGCTTGGGGTTGAGGGTGGCGGAGACGTTGAAGTCCTCGGCGGTGCGGTAGAGCAGCCAGCGCGCGATCCACAGCTGGTCGGCGACCTCCAGCGGCCCCAGCGGGCCGACCTGGAACTCCCACTGCCCGGGCATGACCTCGGCGTTGATGCCGGAGATGTCCAGGCCCGCGGTGAGGCAGTGGTCGAGGTGCTTCTCGACGATGTCGCGGCCGAAGATCTCGTCCGCGCCGACACCGCAGTAGTAGCCGCCCTGCGCGGCCGGGAAGCCGCCCACCGGGAAGCCGAGCGGACGGGTGCCGTCGAAGAAGGTGTACTCCTGCTCGATGCCGAAGATCGGCTCCTGCGCGGCGAACTTCTCCGCGACCGGCCGCAGCAGCGCCCGGGTGTTCGACTCGTGCGGGGTCATGTCGATGTTGAGGACCTCGCACAGGACGAGGACGTCGTTCCCGCCGCGGATCGGGTCCGGGCAGGAGAAGACCGGCTGGAGCACGCGGTCGGAGGCGTGGCCCTCGGCCTGGTTGGTGCTGGAGCCGTCGAAGCCCCAGATCGGCAGCTCCGCGCCGTCGGAGGGGACCCCGGGAAGGATCTTCGTCTTCGAGCGAAGCTTCGCCGTCGGCTCCGTGCCGTCGATCCAGATGTACTCAGCCTTGTAGCTCACGGGCCCCATCCTCAGACTCTGCGGGTACTGCGACTGCTGCGGTGATGACCGCAGCGTGCCCGCCCGCGATTTCCCTTCCGTTGCCCATGTGTGAACCGCGTGTTACCGGCGGTTCCGCCCCAGGTGGGCCCGGTCGTGCGGGTCGCGAGGCCGTGCGCCCGGCCGGGTGGGGCACACTGAGCACGTGAGCATTTCGTATGATTTGGCCTCTGGTCCGGTATCTGGTCCGGCCTCTGGTCGGGCCTTTGATCTGGCCCCTGACTCGGCCTCCCGTCCGGTCGGCCGTCCGGCAGCCCGTCCGCGGGTCGGGCTGCTCGGGACGGGGCCCTGGGCGCACCGCACCCACGCCCCCGCCCTCGCCGCACACGCGGGATCCGACTTCGCCGGCGTGTGGGGCCGCCGCCCCGAGGCGGCGGCCGAGCTGGCGCGCACGTACGGCGTGAAGGTGTACGAAGACCCCGACGCGCTGTTCGCGGACTGTGACGTCGCGGCCTTCGCCCTGCCGCCCGACGTCCAGGCCCCGCTCGCCGTCCGGGCCGCCGCGGCCGGCTGCCACCTGCTGCTGGACAAGCCGGTCGCGACGACGGTCGCGGACGCCCGGGCGGTGGCCGACGCGGCGGAGCGCGCCGGCGTCGCCTCCGTCGTCTTCCTGACGCTGCGCTTCGCCGAGCCCACCGCCGGCTGGGTCGAGGAACAGGCCGGGCGCGGCGGGTGGTTCACGGCCGCCGCGCACTGGCTCGGCGCGGTCTTCCCGCCCGACGGCGCGCCCAGCGCCTACGCCGAGTCGCCGTGGCGCCGCGCCAAGGGCGGCCTGTGGGACGTAGGCCCGCACGCGCTGTCGGTGCTGATCCCGGTCCTGGGCGACGTGGTCGGCGTGACCGCTGCCCGGGGCCCCTCGGACGTGGTCCAGCTGGCCCTGCGGCACAGCTCCGGCGCCGCCAGCACGGCCGTGCTCTCCCTGGGTGCGCCGCGGGCCGCCGCCGGAGTGGGGCTGGAGCTGCGCGGGGCGGAGGGCGTGTTCGGGCTGCCCGGCTGGAGCGACGTACCGGGCGCGTACGGCCGCGCCGTCGACGCCCTGCTGGAGTCGGCCCGCACACGGAAGCCCGACCCGCGGGGGGCGGCCTTCGGGCTGCGGCTGACGGAGATCCTGGCGGAGGCGGAGGAGCAGTTGGCGGGGGCGGGCGCCGGGGCCGGGGCGGGGGCCGTGGCGGGGGCCGGGTCTGGGTCTGGGGCGGGAGCGGAGGCTTACGTGGCTACTTGAGGACCGCTCGTTGAAGTTGAACCGCGGTCGGCGTCGGCGTCGTGGTCGTCGCTCTGCTCAGGGACTTCCTGGGGCCGTAACTACTTGGCCTCGGGCCTTGCAAGCAGTGTCGGTCGCATCCCCGTCAGCCCTTCGGCGCGGTCGAGGAGGTACGGGGCCAGCTCGACGTACCAGCCACGGCCCACAGCCTGGAGCATCTCGGCAAGGGCGATCTGCTCGCCGATCCGGCCGGCAGGGGTGTCGAGGACGTGGGTGAACTCGGCACGGATGCGGTCAGCGACGGCGGGGACGCGGAGGCTGTTCACGTAGAGCATCGCGGGGTCGTAGCCAACGGGTACGGCGCCCCATCGCTCCCAGTCCAGGATGACGAGCGGGTCATGCGTGAGGTTGGCCCACTGGAGGTCGGCGTGCCCGGTGACCCGTTCGGTGATGGCCGGGGCGGGGATCCCCAGGAACTCGGGGAACACCCGGTCGGCCCAGGACTGGCGGATGGTCTCGCGGGGCGGTTCGGCGGTGCTGAGGGCGTCCAGACTCTCCCGCAGGGTCGTCCACCAGGAGTCCGGCAGGCCCGGATCCTCGGTGAGGTCGGGCGTTTCCGGCGAGATGACGGGCTGGGCGATGTAGTCGATCAGCTCCGCTTCGAAGACGTACTCGCCTCCGTCCCAGCGGTACAGGTCGTGGAGGTGCGGGCGGGACACCTTGCCGGACACCCGTTCCTCGGCAAGGGCGATTCCCTCGTTCCGGACGGTAGGGGTCTTGGCTGCCTCGCCGCAGTGGACGCGGAGCCAGTGGCCGCCCCCGGTGCGACTGCCGATGGTGCGGCCGAGCCATCCCCAGGCCGGCGCCCCCGTCGCCGTGGTGGAGAGGTGGGCAGCAGCGTGGGCCAGGGCGTCCTCCATGCGTGCCCTGGTGGTCTCATCCTTGGGCGAGTACATCGGTGACCTTCCTGAGGTGGCCCGGATCGAGCGGGGCGGCAACGGTGGCCTTGGCAGCGGCCCAATGGGGCGCGTTGCCCGCAGACAGCAGTACCACGTCCAGGCTCGGGCAGGAGGCCGCAGCGAGGAGACAGGCGGTGCCCGGCGAGGCCCCCGGGCGGATGAACTCGGCGAGTTCAGGCGTGACGAGACCGGGCAGTTCGCCGCCGTGCAGAGGCGAGGAGCCGAAGGTGATCAGGCCCGCCGCACGCGCCAGGACCAGGGGGCCCCGGCCGTCGAGGGCTAGGGCGATCGGCCTTGCCATGACGAGGCTGACCGGCTGTTGGACGGCCCGCAGATGATGTTCACCCGAACCAGCAGCCTCGATTGCCAGGCCCAGGAGTTCGGACACGGAGAAGGCGTCGTGCTGAAACCCCGACCAGGTGGCCACACCGTACCCGCCGATCCGGTCCGCGGCGGCGAACTCCTCCAGCACCGCGAACACATCACGAAGCACCGGATGAAGCTCCGAGGGACAGAGGCCGGCGTGCTCCGGGTTGTGTACGAACACGAGGTCGATCCGGCCGAGAGCAGCCAGGGACCTTTCCGTCTGCCAGCGGACGAAGCCGGGGTCGAGGCTGTGTCCGGCCCGTACCTGGGCGGCAGTGAGGAGCCCGGCTCGAAGAGCAGCAGCGCCCTCATCCGGGCCGAAGAAGCCTGTCTTCGTCGCCACCATGGCGCGCGGATGGTCGGCGATGACGGGGCCGAGCGCCTGGTGGGCGCTGCCGTAATTGGGGGCGGTGTCGATCCACACGAGCCCGTCGGCGCACGCGGTGCGAGCCGCCTGTTCAACGGCGCGCACCCGGTACGTTCCCAGTCCCAGGGAAGCGGTCACGAGGAGCCCCCGACCACGGCGACGGCCTGACCGGCAACCAGCGCGGAGACGACCTCCGCCACCTGGACGAGGGTGAGATCGGACTCGGCGGCCAGGTCCGCGAGGGTGGCCGGCGGTCCACCAGCGAGGAGGCGGAGGACCGGAGCGACGGGGAGGGCGAAGGTCCACTCGTTCCCCGCCCCGGCGAAGGTCACGGCCCGGTCGTCCTGGTCGATCCGGGCACGGGGCACCGTGGCCTGCACCGTGATGCCCGGTTCGGCAGGCACGGCGGTGAGGTGTGGCAGTGACAGGCGCGGGCGCCCGGGGTGCGTCGCGTCCAGAGACCTTTCCCAGCGGTCCAGAACCGCAGGGTCGTCCAGGGCGGCCAGTACGTCCTTCCGTACGGCAGCCAGGTAGTCCGCCCGCTCCTCCGAAGTGCTGAAACGCGGTACGTCCGCCCGGACAGTCACGCTCGCCCGGAGGTCGTCGCACAGCCAACCCAGGAACTCGGCGCCGGTCTGCGTGGCGAGCCCGAAGGTGAGGTGGAGGGATGTGGTGCCCTGGTCGGCGCTCACGGCGTGCCACCAACCGCGCGGCAGATAGAGCACGTCGCCGGGCGTCAGGACGAAGTCCGCGATCGGCTCACCCGTCGGCGCCTCCGGAGCTTCCACGTCGCGCCAGGCGGGCGCCTGCCGGGTGGGGCCGTAGATCTTCCACCGCTTGGAGCCTTCGAGCTGGAGCACCACCACGTCGTGGTCATCCCAGTGCATGCCGAAGCCTTCCTCGGCGGTCCACGAGGCGTACGCGTTGACCTGCACGGGGGTGCGGAAGAACCGTTCGAGGCCGGCCGCGGCTTGCCGGACGGGCGGGTGGATCTGGTCGATCGCGTCGATGACCAGGGACGCGCCCTCGGCGAGCCGGGCGTGGAACTCGGCAGGCTGGGGCTGGTACCAGGACACTCCGCGTCGGTTCGTACGGAGGATGGAGTACGCCGTGGCGGGGACGGCTTCCCCGGCGCGGGAGAGCCGCATCCGGGGCGGTTCGAGCCGGTGAGCGGCCACGATCTCGTTGAGGTCGTCCCAGGTCAGAGGCGCGGGAAAGATGGTGCCGTTGGAACGGATCACTGTGTGGGCACGGAAGCACGTCTGGGCGAGGAACGTGTCCCCGCCCAGACGCTCCGCCCACGATGCGGAATCAATCACCGTGGGTCTCCTCGGTCGATCAGGTGTCGTTCATGTCCGACTTGCCGCCCGTGTTGTCCGAGGCTTCCTCGGCACGCGAGCGGGCCGCGGTGATGCGGCGGACACCGAGCAGCAGACCGCTGTTCTGCTCGGTGGGAGCGTTCTCGTTCATCCCGTACTCCTTCCTGACCTTGATGGGTCCCACCGGGGTTCCGGCGGGAAATCTGTGGATCAGCTCCCGGGGTCGCCGGCCACGGCCAGAGTGACCACCAGGACGCTGACGGCGACGACGTACAGGAGGACGGCGAGCTGCTGGCGCCAGCCCCACCGGGCGCGGCCCTACGGCCCGCTGCGAGGGGGAGGCCGCCTCTCCGGGCGGCTGAGATCAGTCAACTCCGCTGGCCAGACCCCGAACAGGGCATTCCGCTAGGCAGGTTGTAGGCACTCAGTAGGCGGATTGCGGCTACGCTTTCGGCGCCCAACTCGACCAGCGGACGGCGGGATGATGGCGAACGAAGCTCTTCGCAGACGCAGAAACGCTCATCGGTGGACTCAGACCCAGGTTGCGGAGCGCGTGTGCGCTCAGGTCCAGGTCGCCACCGGGCGCAATCCGGAGCTCGATGCGAACTGGGTGTCCCGCCTTGAGCGTGGAGCCATCACGTGGCCCTCCGGCGACTACAGGGCAGCCCTGTGCGCGGTGTTCCAGGTCACCAGCGAGGCGGAGCTGGGCCTCTATCCGAAGGGGTCCGCCGCACCGGGAGAGAAGGTGACCGCAGAGGCACCGGCCGATGATGTCCGATCCCTGGCCGCCGATACGGAGCTGTCTGCCCGGCTGGCTCGGTACGCGGCGGAGACCAACGTCAACGCCCTCGTACTGGAGCAGTTCGACGCTGACGTTGAACGACTCGCTCGGGACTTCGTCAGCCGGCCTCTGCCTCTTCTGGTCCCGGAGATTCGCACGGCTCGTACTGAGGTGTTCCGGTTACTGGAGGGCCGACAGCACCCCAGTCAGACCCGTCACCTGTACGTGGTCGCGGGGTGGCTATCCGGTCTCGCGGCGCATGTGTCGCTCGACCTGGGGGACCGCTCCGCCGCAGCTACGCATGCCCGCACTGTGGTGCAGTGCGCGGAGATCTCGGAGCACTCACAGTTACGCGCATGGGCACGGTCGTTCCAGTCACTGGCCGCTTACTGGGCGGGGGACTACCGGCGGGCAGGAGACCTTGCGCAGGCCGGGCAGAGCGAGGGTCGAGGCCCCGGTCCGGGAACGATCAAGGCCCGGCTGCTGAGCTTGGAGGCACGTGCCCGCGCAGCCGACGGGGACAAGCACAGTGCGCTGCGGATACTTGCACTGGCCCATGAGGCACGGGGTGCTGCGGGACCCGACGAGTTGCCCGGGGTCTTCTCGTTTCCCGAGGCCAAGCAGTGGGCCTACGCCGGCACCACCCTGCTGGCCGGAGGTGTTCACCGCCGAGGGATACACGGCGAGCATCACCATCAGGCTTCGCAATCTGGCCGCGCTCCTCGGAAGCGAGCCGTACCGTGGCGCACAGTCGGCGGTCGATCTCCGCGCGCACATTCACGAGGTGACCGTCCGGCCCGCTCTCGCCAGCAACCCCACGGAGCCCCCATGACCACCCAGCCCACGCATGACCATTTGGTCACCGACCGCAGCCTTCTTTCGACCAAGGCATATGGCACGGGTCAGCACCTGGCCGCCCGCCAGTCCCTCTACCAGTGGCAGACCCCGCGCCACGACCTTCCGGGCATTGTCGTGAACGAACTGGCCGGCATACGCGGCGCGGTCGCGGACGTGGGTTGTGGCAACGGGAAGTTCGTCGCCCGGGTGCGGGAGGACCGTCCCGACCTGGCCGTGCTCCCCATGGACGTCTCTCACGGCATCCTCGGCGCCATCCCGGGAGCCGTCGTCGCGGACGTCCAACAGCTTCCCATCGCCGATGGCGCCCTCAGCGCGGTCCTCGCGCTGCACATGCTGTACCACGTCGAGGACCAGGCCCAGGCCGTGCGGGAGCTGGGCCGCGTACTGGCACCCGGCGGCATCGCGATCGTCTCCACGAACAGTCAGACCGACAAGCGGGAACTGGAGCACCTTTGGCGCCAGGCCGCGGGCGATGTGCTGGGCATCCAGGAGGGCCCGGCCCGAGTGCAGTTGTCTGCCCGCTTTACCCTGGAGGACGCGCCGGCGATCCTCAGTACGGTCTTCGGCGAGATCCGCACGATCCCGCTTCCCGGGGTGATCGAGGTGACCGACGCTGAACCGGTCGTCGCGCACTTGGCCTCGTACGAAGCCTGGGCCGACAAGATGGGCGTTCCGTTCCGGGAGACGATCGAGCGCGCTCGAGAGCGAGTCAACGAGACCATTCAAGCGGAGGGTGCATTCCGTGTCACCTGCCTGGGCGGAATACTCTTCTGCCAAGGGCCACAGCGGTAGAACCCATGTTTCGGGCCCAGCGGACCAGGTGTGGACCGCCATCGGAGGCGAGGAGCCCCGGGGATGGGAAACGAGCAGGTCAGCCACGGTGAAGGCGCTTCCCACAGCACTCTCTTGAGGACCGTGCTTGCTTGAGGACCGCGCTTGCTCGGGGGCCGCGGCTACTTGAGGACCGCGTTGGCCACGATGATCGCGAGGCCGATCGTCGCGTCCGCGGCGCCGATCAGCAGGGCCCGCCCGGGCCGGTAGCCGAGCCGCCGGGCCACCAGGGTGCCCCAGCCGAAGAGCAGGGCCGTGTTGAGGCCCAGCCCCACGGCGGTCACCGCGGACTCCTTCCACCCCGCGAACCCGGACAGGACGAGCAGCAGGACCGAGGGCGCGGTGGCCGCGATCACCGGCCACTCGTGCCACACGGCCCGCAGCAGTACCAGCCAGCGGTGGCCGGCGGACCCGTGCTCATGGGTGGCCATGTGGTGCGCGTAGCCGTGCGCCAGCCCGGCCGCCACCGCCGTCACCAGGACCCAGGCGGCGTCGTAGAAGGGGGTGTACTCCCCGCCCTCCTGTTCGAGCGCGGCCAGCAGGGCGCTGGCCAGCACGGTGCCGTAGACCCCGCCGAACATCCAGTCGGCCCGGCCCCGGCGGTGCCGGTGCGCCGACGGGGGCGCGGGGGTGGTGGGGGGCGTGCCGGGGCTGGTGTCGGGGTCGGGGCCGGGGCCGGGGCCGGGATCGGGGCGGGGCGAAGAGGCGGCCGGCGGCTGCTGGGCGTTCACGGCGTGTCGCGTCCTTACCTGTCGATTACATCCCTTTTGCCCCGTTCCACCCTACGGGGTCGCCGGCGGAACCGGGCCGGCGGGGACGGGCCGGCGGGGACGGGCCGCGCGGCGGACCGCGCGAACCAGGAGCGGCAGGGCCCGGTCGAAGGCGCGGTCCGGGAGGGCGGCGTACCCCACCACGAGTCCCTCGCGCACCGGCCCGTCCGCCCCCGGATGCCGGTAGCCGGACAGCCCGTCCAGCGCCAGTCCCGCCGCGCGCGCCTCGGCCAGCGCGGCGGACTCGGTGCCCGGCGGCAGTTCGACGACGGCGTGCAGCCCCGCCGAGATGCCGGTGACGGACGCGCCGGCGGGCGCGGTGGTGGCGAGGGCGGCGACCAGGCGGTCCCGGCGGTCGTGGTAGTTACGTCGCATGCGGCGTACGTGCCGGTCGTACGCGCCGCTGTCCAGGAACTCGGCCAGCGTCAGCTGGTCCACGGCACTCGCCCACGACTCGCGCTCGCCCTTCGCCGTGAGGACCTGCTCGACCAGGGCGTCGTCCGGCAGGACCAGCCAGCCCAGGCGCAGCGCGGGGGACAGGCTCTTGCTGACCGAGCCCGCGTACGCGACCTGGCCCGGGGCCAGGCCTTGCAACGCCCCCACCGGCTTGCGGTCGTAGCGGAACTCGCCGTCGTAGTCGTCCTCCACCAGCAGCCGACCCGATGACGCGCGGGCCCACTCGACGGCCGCCATGCGCCGGGCCGCGAGCATCGGGCCGCCCAGCGGGAACTGGTGCGCGGGGGTCAGCAGGGCCGTCCTCGCCCGCCGCCCGGCGTCGCCCGCCAGGGCCTCCGTACGGGCGCCGCCGCCGTCGACGGGCAGCAGGTGCGGGCGGACGCCGGCCGCGGCGAGGAGGGAGTGGTGGAAGGGGAGGCCGTACTCCTCCACCGCCCAGTCGCGCGGCCGGACCGAGGCCAGCAACCGCAGGGCGTTGGCGAAGCCGGAGCAGACCACGATGCGCGCCGGGGTGGTACGGACCCCGCGCGCCCGGGCCAGGTACTCGGCCAGCGCCCGGCGCAACTCGGGCCGCCCGTGCGGGCCCTGAGGCCCGAAGGCCTCGGCCGGGGCGGCCGCGAGGGCCCGGCGGGTGGCGGCGGCCCAGGCGGTACGGGGGAAGGCGGCGGCGTCGGGCTTGCCTTGGGTGAGGTCGAGGTCGAAGTCGAGGTCGAGGCCTGGGCGGGGCGGGGTGGCGCTCGCCGGGGCGGGCCGTGCGGATGCGGGGCGTTCCGGTCCGGGCCGGGCGGGTGCGGCGGCGTTGGCGTGCGCCCTGGCGAGGCCCTCGGCGACCCGGGTTCCGGAGCCTTGGCGGGCGGTGAACCAGCCCTCCGCGACCAGTTCGCCGTACGCGTGGGCGACCACGTTGCGGGCCACGCCGAGGTCGGCGGCGAGCGCGCGGTAGGGCGGCAGCCGGGTCCCCCCGGCCAACCGCCCGCTGCGGACCGCTTCCCGCAGCGCCTGGGCGAGGGCCGTACGGCGGGCGCCGTGCGCGGGGAGGATTAGATGCAGGTCGAGACCGGGGGAGGCGGCGGCCGGGGCGGCACGGCCTGCCGTGGGGGCGGGTGCGGAGCCGGAGCCGGAGCCGGAGTCGGAGCCCGAGTCGCAGCTGGAGCCGGAGTCGCAGCTGGAGTCGGAGCTGGTCGGGGTCTCGGAAGGGGTCATGCGGGGGACCCTATGCCCGGGGTCCGGCCGGGGGCTTCCGGGTCTCGAAGACGGTGCGCGCACCCGTCAGGAAACGGTGGACGGTGGCCCGTTCGGCCGCGTCGAGGGTGTCGGCGAGGTCCAGCAGGCCGTCGATCAGCGGACCGAAGAAGTCCCGGCCCAGCCGCACCGCCTCCGGCGTCACGCGCAGCAGCACGCGCCGCCGGTCGCGTTCGTCGCGCACGCGCGCCACATGGCCCAGGCGTTCCAGGCGGTCGATGACGGCGGTGGTCCCGGCGGAGTTGAGCGCGAGCCGGCTCCCCAGCAGACCGGCGGTGGCCGCCTCGCCCGCGCGGTCCGCGTCGAGCAGGCAGATCAGGGCCCGTACGTCGGTGGGGTGCATGCCGTTGCGGGCAGCGAACTCGCTCTGCCGCAGCCCGAATTCCACCGTCACCGCACGCAGCAGGTGCACCAGCTGCTCCCGGTTGTCGTCCATACCGCCTCCCTCTAGTATCTCTCGCTGAGCGAGATTATCGCCCAGCGAGGTATTGGGGGACCAGCCATGGCACACCACCACACCGAGACCCGCGCAGAACTCCGTACGGCGTCGACCGATGCGGCGCCGCCGACCCGTACGGCGTTCCGCACGGCGTACGACGCGGTGCTGGCCGACTGGCCCGGCCCCGTCGAGCGCACCGAACTCCCCACCCCCTACGGCCTGACCCACGTCAACAGCGCCGGTCCCGCCGACGCCCCGCCGCTCGTCCTGCTGCCCGGCGGCGGGGCGACCTCCACGGTCTGGGGCGCGGCGGTCGCCGCCGGGCTCGCGCACACGCACCGGGTGCACGCGGTGGACCTGGTGGGGGACCCGGGGCTCAGCGTGCCGGCCGAGGGTGCGCCGATCCGGACCGTCGCCGACCTGATGGGCTGGCTGGACGCACTCCTCGACGGGTTGGCCGCCGGCCCGGTGGAACTTGCCGGCCACTCGTACGGCGCGTGGATCGCGGCCCATTACGCCGCCTACGACGGCACGCGTGCCAGGCCGCGCGCCGCCGAGCCCGATGGCGACCCGGCCGCCGACCCGGCCGCGAACCCGGCCGCCGACCCGGCCGC
>NZ_WTFF01000119.1 GCF_019400985.1 Streptomyces bambusae | reverse complement strand
GCCCGGTGGCGGGGCGCCGACCCGACGGCCACCGGCCAGGCCCGGCCACGGCCACGGCCACGGCCAGGAGACCGCCCGGCCCCGCCCAGGTCGCTCAGGGCCGGGTCACCGACGAGACCGGCATCATCCCGACCGGGTCGTACCGCACCCGCGCCCCCGGGTACGGCGCGTGCACCACCTGGCCGTTCCCGACGTACATGCCGACGTGGCTGGCGTCGGAGCGGTAGGTGACGAGGTCGCCCGGGCGGGCCTGGGACAGCGGGACCTGGCGGCCGGCGTGGCGCTGCGCCTGGGAGGTGCGGGGCAGGGAGACGCCGGCCTGCCGGTAGGACCACACCATCAGCCCGGAGCAGTCGAAGCCGGAGGGCCCGGTGGAGCCCCATACGTACGGCCGGCCGACCGCCGAGCGGGCCGCCGCCACGGCCACCGCCGCCCGCCCCGACACCGGGCCGGACGGCGCGGGCAGGTCGGGCAGCACCTCGGCGCGGCCTCCGGAGCGCGAGGCCCGTTCGAACGCCGCGCGCTCCTCGTTCGGCATCGCGTTGAGCAGCTGCCGGGCGGCGGCCAGCTTGCTGGTGACGTCCCGCTTGTGCCGGGCCACGTCGGAGCGCAGTACGTCGAGTTCGGCGAGCTTGCGGGAGGCCTCGTGCCGCTGCTGGCCCAGCCGGCGCTGCTCCTCGCGGAGTTCGGTGAGCCGGTGGGTCTGGCGTTCGGTCAGCCGGCTGAGGGTGGCGGCCTTGTCGAGGTAGGTGTCGGGGTCCTCGGAGAGCATCAGCTGGACGGCCGGGTCGAGGCCGCCCGAGCGGTACTGGGCCCCGGCGAGGGAGCCGAGCACACCGCGCATGGCGTTGATGCGGTCCTGGCCGCGGGCCACCGCGTCCTGGGCCTGCCGTACCTCGTCGCGCAGCTTCCCGGCCCGCTCGTCCGCCTTGTTGAAGGCCTCGGTCGCCTGCTCGGCCTCGTGGAAGAGCCGGTCGACCCGGGCCCGGGCGCTGTCGGCCGGGTCCGCGGGGGCGGCCGGGGCGGCGACGGCGGGGACGCCCGCGAGGGCTGCGGTGGCCGCTGCCGCGGTCAGGACGGTGACCGCGGTGTGCCGGCCGGGGGCCAGGCCGCCGGCCGGGGCCGCGGGCCTGCGATGGGATGCCACGTGACGCCGCTCCCTTCCGCTGCGCGGGGCCCGGGTCCGTCCCCCGTGGACGGCCGTGTGCCGGGTTCCGCGCGGGCAGACAGTAGCCGCGCGACCACGCACCGGCCAACGACCGCCCGGCGGGCCCGTACGCGCGCGCCCCGCCTCTGACGCAGGTCATGGGCGGGGCGCGGGGTCGAGGCGGCGCCGCGCAATTCCCCCGGATGGGCGGTGTACGACGTGCCGCCGGCGGACACACCCGGGAGCGGACGCCCCGCACCCGGACACCCCGCCCCACGAACCCCTCAGATGCGGACCCCGAACTGGAACGGCATGTTGCTGACCGCCTCGTACTTCACGCCGCCGCGCGGGTTCGACGCGTGCAGGACCATGCCGTTGCCCGCGTACAGGCCGACATGGTGCAGGTCGCTGTAGAAGAAGACCAGGTCGCCGGGCTGGAGCTGGCTGCGGCCGATCCGGGTGCCGTCGTTCGCCTGGGTGTAGGTGGTGCGGGTGATGGAGACGCCGGCCTGCTTGTACGCCCACTGGGTCAGGCCCGAGCAGTCGAAGGCGGTGGGGCCTTCGGCGCCGGACACGTAGGCGCTGCCGACCTTGGTCTTGGCGGCGGCGAGGGCGGCCGCGGCCCGGCCGGTGCCCTTCTCGTTGCCGAGGTCGACGCGCGCGCCGTCGGCGCGGCTCGCGCGCGCCTCCTCGTCCCTGAGCTGGGACCGCTCCTGCGCGGTCAGGGTGTTGAGGAGCCGCTGGGCCTCGGCGAGCCGCTCCTGGGTGGCCTTCTTCTTGTCCGCGAGCTCCTTGCGGGTCGCGTCGAGGTCGGCGAGCTTGCCGGAGGCCTCCTGGCGGGCCTGCGCCAGGGAGCGCTGCTTGGCCTGGATGCGCTGGACGGCGTCGACCTGGCGGCCGCTCAACTGGTGCATGAGCGCGGCCCGGTCGAGGTAGTCGTCCGGGTCGTCGGACAGCAGCAGGGCCAGGGAGGGGTCGAGGGCGCCGTCGCGGTACTGGGCGCTGGCCATCGAACCGAGCACCGCACGCAGCTCGTTGAGCTCGCCCTGGCCGCGCGCCACCTGGTCCTGGAGCTGGGTGATCTCCTTCTCCAGCTTCTCCTGGCGCTCCTTGGCCCCGTTGGACTTCTCGGTGGCGTGCTCGGCCTCTTCGTAGAGCTTCTGGACCTGTGCCTTGACCTCGTCCTTGGAGGGCTTGGGCGGGGCGGCGGAGGCTCCCTGGGCGGAGAGCGCGACGGCGGCGGCCGCGGTCGCGGTGATCACGGTCACGCGCGCACGGGCAGGCTGCCTGGGTCGACGGTGGGACGCCACGGGGGCGGCTCCTTATGCCTAATGGCCGCCGGGGCGCACGCGACCGGCAGCGACCTCCGCCGCCACCCCGAATGGGTGATCCGCCGCACGAAGGTTTGGGCAGACCTTAGTGAGGACGCCGTGATCACTTCAAAGGGTGTGGAGAAAAAAATCGCTCTCCGACCAGCTTCTTCACCGTCGATCCACGCTCCGTGGCGACCACTTGACCCTGCGTCCCGCCGCCGGACGGCCAATTCGGGCATCAGGCCCAGGAGTTACGAGACGCGCGAAAGCCGCTTCAGGAGCAAAGCGGACGCTACGGGTCGCGCTCCCGCCTTGGCGACACCGTCGGCCACCTCGCGGTCGGTGGAGACCACGACCACCGGGCGGCCCGGCGGCTCGGCGCGCACCAGCTGGCGGATCAGCTCGTCCGCCGTCACACCGGGCTTGGAGAACAGCACCCGCACCCCGCGCGGCGGCGCCAGCAGCACCGGCGCCGCCAGCTCCGCCCCGTCGAAGACGCACGTCATCTCGGCGCCGGTCTGCGCGGCGAGCATCGACAGCCCGCCCAGCAGCCGCAGGCGCTGCTTCTCCAGCGGCATCGTCGGATAGCCGGTCTTGGTGACGTTGTAGCCGTCGACCACCAGATGCGCCTGGGGCAGTGCCAGCAGCTGGTCCAGCAGCGCCGGGTCGGTCTCCGACAGGGCGCGCGCGGCGATGTCCTTGGGCGTCATCCGGCCCGGCTCCACCGCGTCCACGGTGTCGGCGGGGCGGGTCGAGACCGGCGGCAGCGCCAGCTCCCGGCGCAGCCCCTGGGCCGCGTCGAGCACCGTGTCCAGCAGCAGCCGCAGCCGCATGTCCTCGACGCTGCGGCCCTCCCGGACGGCCCGCCGGGACGCCTCCAGGGCCGACTCGGCCTCGGCCAGGCGGGACTTCAGCCGGCGCGCCTCGCTCTCGGCCGCGCCGACCTGCGCCGAGGCCTCCGCGCGGACGCCGTCCATCTCGGCGACGGCCTTGCGCAGGGCCGCCTCGCCGCGCTTGACGTCGTTGAGCGCGCTGCGCAGCTTGCGCTGAAGCGATTCGGCTTCCTTGCGGGCCGCGTCCAGGTCGGCGCGCAGCTGCTCGCCTCCGGTGCGCTGCTGCTCCCGCAGGTGGGCCAGCTCCTCGCGCAGCCGGTCCAGTTCGCGGCGGGTCTCCTCGTCGGCCCGCTCGGCGTCGGCCCGCTCGGCCTCCTCGCCGGCGGCGGCGACCAGCTTGACCCAGCCGGCGGGGCGCAGCACGTACGCCGCGGCGGCCACGTCCAGCGGATCGGCGGCGGCCGGCGGCGCGCCGGCGTCCAGCGCCGCGGCCAGGTCCGGCTGCGCCTCGCGCAACTTGTCGGCCACGCGGCTGCGGAAGGCGCCGTCGGACTCGACGGCGACGGCCATCGCGTTGCCGGCGAACTTGGCCCGGCGGCTGGGCGTGAAGCGGGCGTACTGGCGCAGCTGCGCCGGGAGGTCGGCGACCGTCAGGCCGCCGAACGCGTCCGAGACGAGCGTGACGACCCGGCGCCGTACGCCTTCGGGCAGGGGGCGGTCGAGGACCTCCGCGGCGTCGCCGGCCGCACCGGCCGGCTCAGCGCCGCTCGCTGGCTCCACAATCCGTCACCCCTACCGTCATTCCTTGCGTGCGGGCCCGCCTCCGTCAGGAGTCAGTACCCGGCCTGTCCACGAGTTCGATCTGGTCCACCGCGTTGCACCAGCGGCAGCGGACCGACTCGATGGTCTCATTGACCACCTCGCGCTCCTCGACCTTCGGCTCCCCGGCGAGGTCCAGGTGGACGTACTCGACGACCTTCGACGAACGGGTGACGTCGAAACGCGTGAGGTTGCCGCAGAGGGTGCAGCGCCACCGGGTGGTGTCGGTCGGCAGGGGAACCGTCATCGGTCGGACTCTCTCCTTCGTCGTTCATTCAATTAAAGCCTTCACGGCTCGGCAGCACGTAACCCTACGGCCTCGACGCACCGGCGCCGCCGGGACGTCCCACATCCACCGGCGGGTCCAGGCGGGTCCGCCGGCCGGCGGCGAGGCGCACCGACCGTGCCCGTCCGCCTACGCCATGCTCTCCCCCATGATCGTAAGACCTGCGAACGGCGCGGCGGCCGCCGTCACCCGGGCCACCGTCACCCACGGGCTGATCGCCGCCTGCTGCGTGGTCTTCCTGATCGGCCCGGCGTCCGGCCTGAACCCGGCCTACGGCACGGGCGACGAGCTGCTCGTCTCGGGCACGGAGTACTTCCGCCGCTGGGGCGTGGTCCCCGACGAGCTCTTCGCGGGCACCGCGCGGGCGCTGCTCACGCCGGCCACGGCCCTGTTCGTGCACGGCGGCTGGCTGCACCTGCTGGGGAACATGCTCTTCCTCCACGTCTTCGGCCGGATGGCGGAGGAGCGCCTGGGCGGCGTGGAGTTCCTGGCCTTCTACGTCGTCACGGGCTGCCTGGCCCTGGCCGCGTTCGCCGCGGCCAACGCCTCCTCCCCGCAGACGCTGGTGGGCGCGTCGGGGGCGATCTCGGCGGTACTGGGCGCCTTCCTGTGCCTCTTCCCCAAGGCCCGGGTGACGAGCCTGTTCCCCTTCCTGTTCTTCCTGCCGCTGCGCTTCCCCGCCTGGGCCGTCCTGCTCTTCTGGTTCGCGCTCCAGGGGGTGGCCGCCCACCGCGCGGACAGCGGCCCGGGCGTGGCGTACCTCGCCCACCTCGTGGGCTTCTCACTGGGCTTCGGCTACGCCTGGGTGCGCTTCCGCCGTGCAAGTAGAGTGAGTCGACCAGCGACGGCCACCGAGGGAGACAGCCAGCCGTGATCACCGCGATCGTGCTCATCAAGACCAGCGTGGACCGTATCCCCGAGATCGCCGAGTCGATCGCCGCGCTGGAGAACGTCAGTGAGGTCTACTCCGTCACGGGCACCTACGACCTCATCGCCCTGGTCCGCGTGGCCCGCCACGACGACCTCGCGGACATCATCCCGGGCCGGATCAGCAAGATCCCCGGGGTCGAGGCCACGGACACGCACGTGGCGTTCCGTACGTACTCCCAGCACGACCTCGAAGCGGCGTTCGCCATCGGCCTCGACGCGTAGCCCGTAGCCGTAGCCGCCCGGCCGGGCCGGGTCAGCCGGCGTCGACCAGGGCCAGGACCTCGCCCAGCCGTGCGAGCAGGGCCGTGCGGTGGGCGGGCGCGGGGTCCCGGTCGCGGTCGACCAGGACGTACAGCGCGCGCAGGGTGCGCACGGTGTTGGAGAACCAGGCGGGTACCGGGCCCCGGCCGAGGGCACGGAAGGCCTCCTCGACGGGCAGCAGCCAGGCCGTGGCGTCCTCCTCGGTGAGGTCCGGGCGGCGCAGCAGCCGCCCCAGCGCCGTGGCGAGCCGGTCGTCCTCCTGCTGGTCGAGCACGTGGTCGGCGGGCACCAGCAGCCGGGCGGCGGCCAGGGCGGGCATCCGCCCCGGCTCGACCTCGGGGCGCAGCCCCAGCGTGCCCAGCAGATCCGCGCCGTGCGCCACGGCGTGCAGCCAGCCGAGCGTGGCGTCGTAGCCGCGCAGGTCGGTCTCGGCGACGTACCAGTGGGCGAAGGCGTCCACCCAGGCCGGCCGGAAGTCCCCCGCCCGTACGAGCATGTTCAGCACGAGCGGGGCGAAGGTGCGGGCCTGCACCTCGCGGTCGCTGAAGCGGATCGCCATCGCGTCGCCGAGGGCGAGGCGGCGCGGGGCGTCGATCACCCCGGTGGATATCCAGGTCGCCAGGACGGAGTACGCCGCCCCGTCCCGGACGGCCGGATCGGGATCGGCCAGGGCCCGGGAGAGGGCGGCGACGAGCTCGTCGAGGGTGTGCTCCGCGGGCACGGCGTACCCGCTCCGTTCGATGCTGTCCCAGTTGATCACGAGCGCACCGTAGGGGCAGGCGGCCGCCCCGCGGCAACCGAATTTCCCCCGCCGGACCGGGTCCGCGAGCGGCGGCCTGCCCGGCCTGCACGGCTCACACGGCCGGCACGCAGCGGCCGTCCTCCGTGCGGTAGCGCCACGCGGCGCCCTCGGTCACCAGCTCGCGCACGGCGCGGACGAATCGCTCCACGTGCTCGTCGGGCGTGCCCGCCCCGAAGCTGACCCGGATCGCGTTCAGCGACCTCTCCCCCGGCGCCGCCTCCGGCGCCCCGCACTCGCCCTGCTCCTGCGGGGCGCTGCCGAGCAGGGTGCGCACCAGCGGGTGGGCGCAGAACAGGCCGTCGCGCACGCCGATGCCGTACTCGGCGGACAGGGCGGCGGCGAAGTGGGAGCTGTTCCAGCCCTCCACCACGAAGGAGATGACGCCGACCCTCCCCCAGCTACCGCTGGGGGTGCCCCCCGCGTCGTCGCCGAACAGCGACAGCACCCGCACCTCGGGCACCTCGGCCAGTCCCGCGCGGACCTTCGCGATCAGGTGCCGCTCCCGGGCGACGAGGGAGTCGAAGCCGGCCTCGGTCAGGGCCCGGCAGGCGGAGGCGATGGCGTGGACGCCGATGACGTTGGGGGAACCGGCCTCGTGGCGGGCGGCCGTGGTGTGCCAGTCGACGTCGACGCCGCCGTCCTCGCGCCGGGCGACCCGGCGGGAGGCGCCGCCGCCCGCGAGGTACGGGTCCGCCTCCTGGAGCCAGTCGGCCCGGCCGGCGAGCACGCCCGAGCCGAAGGGCGCGTACAGCTTGTGGCCGCTGAACGCGACCCAGTCCACGTCGAGTCCGGTCACCGAGACCGGGTGGTGCGGGGCGAGCTGGGCGGCGTCCAGCACGATGCGTGCGCCGTGCGCGTGGGCGGCCGCGGCCAGTTCCCGTACGGGCCACAGCTCGCCGGTGACGTTCGAGGCACCGGTGACGCAGACCAGCGCCGCCGCGTAGGGCTCCCTGGCTGCGAGGGCCCGCTCCAGGATGGTGACGGCCTCGGCCGGGGTGCGCGGGGCGTCGAGGTAGGTGACGTCCGCGTCGCGCCAGGGCAGCAGCGAGGCGTGGTGCTCGGTCTCGAAGACGAACACCCGGCAGCCGGCGGGCAGCGCCCGGGCGAGGAGGTTGAGGGAGTCGGTGGTGGAGCGGGTGAAGACCACCTGGTCGCCGGGGCGGCAGTCGAGGAACTCGGCGACCGTGGCCCGGCTGCTCTCGAACAGGTCGGTCGACAGCTGGGAGAGGTACCCGGCGCCGCGGTGCACGCTGCCGTAGTACGGCGCGTACGCCGCCACGTCGTCCCAGACCCGCTGCAGCGCGGGGGCGCTCGCCGCGTAGTCGAGCGCCGCGTAGGTGACCTCGCCGCCGGTGACGAGGGGGACGGTGACGTCCCGGCCGAGCACGGGCAGCGGCGCGGCGCAGCAGGGGTCGGCGTCGGCGGAGGCCTCGGAGGCGGGGGCCTCTACGGAAACGGCGGTGGCGGAAACGGTGGCGGTGGCGGCGTGCGGGTACGCGGACATGGCGGGTTCTCCCGGGCGGTGACGGCGGAATGGCTTCGACGACCCGTACGCGGACGTGCCGGACCGGTGTCCGGCGCGGTACGGGGGGGTGCCTCGACGCAGGGCCTCACAGCGGCCCGTACGGAGGGTGAAGGAGGGGCGCTACGCGCCTATCGCATTCGCTGGCTCACGGCAGAAAGCTCCTCGATGGACCAGGACCCCTGGTGTCGAGGGGTCCGCGCTTGCCGTAGACCTCGCTGCCTACGGCCCGGTCATCACCCGGGGCACCCCGCCACGGACGGAGGGTTGCCGGACAGCAAGCCGGGGCCGAAACGCTGTCACTCGTGACCTGTCAGGCATCCTGCCACAAGATCCACCGAACGCAAGACCCCGGTCCGCATGCTGGACCGGGGTCGTACGTCGAACAGCGGGCGGCTTACGTTCCGCCCTCGCCCGTGTCAGGCGTTGGTGGCGGCCACCCAGCGCTCCAGCGCCGCCCGGGCCGCACCGGAGTCGATGGATTCGGCCGCGCGGGCGATGCCGTCCCGGATCTGCTCCTCCAGGGTGCCCGAGGACGGGTCGAGGGCCACCAGGGCGGCCGCCGAGTTCAGCAGCACGGCGTCGCGCACCGGGCCCGTCTCGCCGGCCAGCAGCCGGCGGGCCACGTCGGCGTTGTACGAGGCGTCCGCGCCGCGCAGGGCGGAGACGTCCACCAGGTCGATGCCCACGTCACGCGGGTCGAACGGGCGCTCCTCGACCTTGCCGTCCCGCACCCACCACACCTGCGAGGTCGCCGTCGTGGTCAGCTCGTCCAGGCCGTCGTCGCCACGGAAGACCAGCGCGGAGGAACCGCGCTCGGCGAGCACTCCCGCGACGATCGGCGCCACCCGGGCGTCGGCCACACCGGTGGCCTGGGCACGGACCCGGGCCGGGTTGGTGAGCGGGCCGAGGAAGTTGAAGGTGGTGCGGATGCCCAGCTCGCGCCGGGCGGCCGCCACGTGCCGCAGCGCGGGGTGGAACTTCACGGCGAAGCAGAAGGTGATGCCCGCCTCCTCGGCGACCGAGACCACCCGGGCCGGGGCGATGTCGAGGTTGACGCCGAGCTTCTCCAGCACGTCCGAGGCGCCGCTCGCGGAGGACGCCGCCCGGTTGCCGTGCTTGACCACCTTGGCGCCCGTACCGGCCACGACGATGGCCGACATGGTCGAGATGTTGACCGTCTTGGCGCCGTCGCCGCCGGTGCCGACGATGTCCACCGTCCGGCCCGGCACCTCGATCAGATTGGCGTGTTCGTACATGGTGCGCACGAGCCCGTTGATCTCGGCCACGGTCTCGCCCTTGGCCCGCAGGGCCACCGCGAAGCCGGCGATCTGGGCGTCGGTGGCCTCGCCGCGCATGATGCGGTCCATCGCCCACGCGGTGTCGTCCGCGGTGAGGTCCTTGCCGGAGAGCAGGGCGTCGAGTACGGCCGGCCAGGACTGGGCCGCCACGCTGTCGCCGCCTGCCGGGGTCACAACGTTCATGGTCCGCTCCTGGGTCCACAGATCGAATGGGGAAGGATCCCAGCCTATCCAGGTCGGGGGACGGCAAAGAGCCCCGTCCAACGACTGGACGGGGCTCTTGCCGTGGCGATCAGTTTTCAGCCAGTGACGGCCGACCGGAGATCAGTGGTGGCCGTGGCCGGCCTGGATCTCCTTGTACTCGTCCACCGTGGGCTTGGTGATCTGGTTGCCCTCGGCGTAGAAGCCCTTGCTGAGCTTGACGCGCAGCTTCTCCATGCGGCCGGCCTTGCGCTCGACGCCGTTCTCGTCGACGAGCGGGCCGAGCTCGGCCGGCTTGTACTGGTCGTGGGCCGTGAGCGTGTGCAGGCGGGCCTGCGTGAGCGGCTCGTGGACCTCGATGAACTCACCGTGCGGCAGACGCTTGATGATGCCGGTCTCGCGGCCGTGCAGCACCTTGTCGTGGTCCCGGCGCTGGAGACCCATGCAGATCCGCTTGGTGACGATGAACGCGATGACCGGGACGGCGAAGAAGCCGATGCGGACGAACCACGTGATCGCGTTGATCGACAGGTGGAAGTACTGCGCGAACATGTCGTTGCCACCGCCGATGAGGAGCACCATGTACTCCGCGATCCAGGCGACACCGAAGGCCGTACGCGTCGGGGCGTTGCGCGGGCGGTCCAGGATGTGGTGCTCGCGCTTGTCGCCGGTGACCCAGGCCTCGATGAACGGCCACACCGCGATGGCGCCCAGGACCAGCGGGAAGAGCACCAGCGGGATGAACACGCCGAGCACCAGCGTGTGGCCCCACAGGTTGATCTCCCAGCCGGGCATGGCACGGATGAGGCCCTCGGGCATACCCATGTACCAGTCGGGCTGCGCACCGGTGGACACGTGGTCCGGGCGGTACGGGCCGAGCGCCCAGATCGGGTTGATCGTGGCGATCGCCGCGATGGCCGCGATGACACCGAAGACCAGGAAGAAGAAGCCTCCGGCCTTGGCCATGTAGACCGGCAGCAGCGGCATGCCGACGACGTTGTTGTTCGTCCGGCCGGGGCCCGCGAACTGGGTGTGCTTGTGGTAGAAGACCAGGATCAGGTGGGCCACCAGCAGGCCCATCATGATGCCGGGCAGCAGCAGGATGTGGATCGAGTAGAACCGGGCGACGAAGTCGCCGCCGGGGAACTCGCCGCCGAACAGGAAGAACGACAGGTACGTGCCGACGACCGGCACGGACAGGATCGCGCCCTGCATGAAGCGGACACCGGTGCCCGAGAGCAGGTCGTCCGGCAGGGAGTAACCGGTGAAGCCGGTGAACATGCCGAGGACCAGCAGCAGGAAGCCGAAGATCCAGTTGATCTCGCGCGGCTTGCGGAACGCGCCGGTGAAGAAGACGCGCATCATGTGCACGACCATGCCGGCGACGAAGATCAGGGCCGCCCAGTGGTGGATCTGCCGGATGAGCAGACCGCCGCGGACGTCGAAGCTGATGTCGAGCGTCGAGGCGAAGGCCTCGGACATCAGCACGCCCTGCATGGGCACGTACGAGCCGTGGTAGTGGACCTCGTTCATGCTCGGGTGGAAGAACAGCGTCAGGTACACACCCGTGAGGATGATGATGATGAAGCTGTAGAGGCAGATCTCACCCAGCATGAAGGACCAGTGGTCCGGGAAGATCTTGCGCATGTTCGCCTTGGCGAGGCTGTAGATGCCCAGCCGACCGTCGAAGTAGTCGGCCACGCGCTCGCCGGCGGGCGCTTTGCGCTTGCTGTTGTCGGCGGTGCTCATCCGCGCTCCCAGAATGCAGGACCGACGGGCTCCTCGAAGTCGCCGAGCGCCTCGAGGAAGCCTTCCTTGTTCACGCCGATCCGCAGCTGCGGGAGGGCGTGACCGGCCGGGCCGAAGATGACACGGGCGCCGTCGGAGAGGTCGAAGGTGGACTGGTGGCACGGGCAGAGCACGTGGTGCGTCTGCTGCTCGTAGAGGCTGATCGGGCAGCCGACGTGGGTGCAGATCTTCGAGTAGGCCACGATCCCGTCGTGGGACCACTCGAGTTCCTTCTTGTCCTTGATGTCCTCCGGCTGGATCCGGACGATCATCAGGGCCGCCTTGGCGATCTGGACCTGGAAGTCGTGCTGCTCCTCCTCCAGGCCCTCGGGCATGGCGAAGGTCAGCGAACCGACGGCGACGTCCTCGGGACGCAGCGGCTCCATCGTGTTCTGGTTGATGAGCAGCTTGCCCTTGGCCCACAGGGTCTTGCGCAGCTTCTCCTGGGGCAGCGGGCCCAGGTCACGCATGATCACGAGGGCGGACAGCGGCAGCATGGCCAGCGCGCCGATCATCGTGTTGCGGATCAGCGGGCGGCGGCCGATGGCGGACTCGCTGGCACCGTCGGCGAAGTCCTGCATGACCTTCGCCTTGACCTCGGGGGAGGCCTGGATCGGGTGACGCTCGTCGGCCACCTCGACGTCGGACATCAGGGTGCGGGCCCAGTGGACCGCGCCCGCGCCGATGCAGAAGAGCGCCGCGCCCAGGGTCAGGCCCAGGGCGAAGTTGAGGGCGCTCACCTTCCCCAGCGGGAAGATGAACACGATCTTGTCCACCGGGATGGTGACGTACGCGGCGATGAAGCCGATCGTCGCCAGCATCGAGATCGTAAACAGCATGGCCACCGTGCGCTCGGACCGCTTGGCGGCCCGCTCGTCGATGTCCTGGATGCGCGGCTTGTGGGCCGGCAGACCGGGGTCGGCGAACGGGTCGTCCGCGACCGCTACGCCCGCGTGGTGGGCGTCGCCCTGCTCGCTCGGCAGGTGCTTGTCTTCGGGAATGTCTTGGCTACTCATGACTTCTTGGCCTTAGCGGTGTGGGCCGCGACCCAGACGGCGACAGCGATCAGCGCACCCAGACCGAAGATCCAGCCGAAGAGGCCCTCGGAGACGGGGCCGAGGCCGCCGAGCTTCAGGCCGCCGGGGTTCACCGACTTCTCGCCGTTCACGTGCTGGAGGTACGCGATGATGTCCTTCTTCTGCTTCTCCGGCATCGTGCTGTCGGGGAAGGAGGGCATGTTCTGCGGGCCGGTGAGCATGGCCTCGTAGACGTGCTTCGGCGTGACGTCCTCAAGGTTGGGGGCGTACTTGCCGTGCGTCAGCGCACCGCCCTCACCCGTGAAGTTGTGGCACTGCGCGCAGTTGTTGCGGAACAGTTCACCGCCCTTGGCGACGTCGGCACCCGCCGGGTCGTACTGCTTCGCGGCCGGCGTGATCGGGCCGGCGCCGAGGGAGGCGATGTACGCGGCCAGCTGGTCGATCTGCGCCTGGGTGTAGATGTTCTTCTTCTTCGGCACCTGGGCGCCGGGCTGCTGGGCGGGCATGCGGCCCGTGCTCACCTGGAAGTCGACGGCGGCGGAGCCGACGCCCACCAGGCTCGGGCCGTCAGAGGAACCCTGACCGCCGGATCCGTGGCAGCTTGCGCAGCCTACGGCGTAGAGCTTCTGGCCCTCCTCGATCGCGAGGGACTGGGCGGTTTCATCGGCCTGCGCCTTGCCCGCGGGGGCGAAGGCGGCGTACAGCCCCCCAGTGGCCGCCAGCGCGAGGAGTAGAACGACGACCGCCGCCAGCGGATGGCGTCGTCGTGCGGAGAGCTTTTTCACGGATTACCCCGGTGTCAGGATCTTCTGCGTCGGTGTTACTGGATGGGTGCCGGGTCGTGCCCGGCGACGTGTTCGCTACTTGATCAGGTAGATCGTGGCGAAGAGGCCGATCCAGACGACATCGACGAAGTGCCAGTAGTAGGACACGACGATGGCCGACGTGGCCTGTTCGTGGGTGAACCTCTTGGCCGCGTACGTCCGGCCGAGGACCAGCAGGAAGGCGATGAGTCCGCCCGTCACGTGCAGTCCGTGGAAGCCGGTGGTCAGGTAGAACACCGATCCGTACGGGCCGGACGAGAGGCTGAGGCCTTCGTGCTTGACCAGCTCGGTGTACTCGAACACCTGGCCGCCAATGAAGATCGCACCCATGACGAACGTGACGATGAACCACGTCCGGAGCTTCTTCACGTCACCGCGCTCGGCGGCGAAGACGCCGAGCTGGCAGGTGAGGGAGGAGAGCACCAGGATCGTGGTGTTCGTCGCCGAGAACGGAAGGTTCAGGAAGTCCGCCTGACTCTTCCAGTACTCGGCGCCCGTCACCGATCGCAGGGTGAAGTACATCGCGAAGAGGGCCGCGAAGAACATCAGCTCGGAACTCAACCAGATGATGGTTCCGACGCTGACGAGGTTCGGTCGATTGACCGTCGGGTGCGCGTGCCCGGTATCTACTGTCGTTGCTGTCGCCACGACCGACATTATGTCGGTCGCTTATCCGGCCCTCACGCCGGGGGGTGCCGTTCGGAGTGTCCGGGAGGTCTGCACTGCCCGAACGGCCCATCAGACGGCGCCTGGCGCGAGGGTGTCCGAAGCGATGTTGGCGGTACGTGGGACGGAGTAGCATCCCGCGCAGGATTTCCTGACGCGTGGAGGACACAATGCGGGCGACTGCAAGGGTTCTGGTCTACAGCGACGACGCGAGCACGCGGGAGCAGGTGCGCCTGGCGGCGGGGCGCAGGCCGGCCGCGGACCTCCCGCCGGTGGAGTTCACGGAGTGCGCGACGCTGCCCGCCGTGCTGAAGGAGCTGGACCTGGGCGGGATCGACCTGTGCGTGCTGGACGGCGAGGCCGTCCCCGCGGGCGGCATGGGCGTGTGCCGGCAGATCAAGGACGAGATCTTCAACTGCCCGCCCGTGCTGCTGCTGATGGGGCGCCCGCAGGACGCCTGGCTGGCCACGTGGAGCCGCGCGGACGCGGCCGTGACCCTCCCGGTGGACCCGGTGGAGTTCGCCGACGCCCTGGCGGGCCTGCTGCGCAAGCGGCTGGCGATCGGGGCCTGAGGGGCCGGTCCTACGGAGCCTTCGTACGGAGCCCTTCGTGCGGGGCTCTTCGTACGGGGCTCTTCCTGACGGGGCTCGGCGTACGGTCCGTCGTACGCGGCCCGGCGTACGGGTTCCCGGCCGGGTGGCGGGTGCGCCGGCCGGCCGGGAACGCCCGGGGAGCGAGGCTCAGATCTGGGGCCTCAGGCGGGTGGCGTCCACGGCGCTGCGGCCGTCCTGGGTGCCCTTGAGCAGGGCGCTGCCCTCGCGCCAGTCCTTCCAGTCCAGGTTCCAGTCGCCGTAGCCGTTGTCGAAGGGGTCCATCTCCTCGCCGATGCTGTTGACGACGGTGACGAGGTCGCCCTCGGTGATGTTCTCGTAGAACCAGGCGGCGTTGCCGGTGCTCATGCCGGTGCAGCCGTGGCTGACGTTGGCGTAGCCGTGCGAGCCGATGGACCAGGGTGCGGCGTGCACGTATTCACCACTCCAGGTGACGCGCGTCGCGTAGTAGACGGGCAGGTTGTAGTACTCGCTGCCGCCGATGCCCACGGTGTCGCCGCGCATCCGGACGAAGTACTCCTTGCCGAGCACCACCTTGACGCCGTTGCGGGTGGAGAAGCCGGGCTTGCCGGTGGTGACCGGGATGGTGTTGATCACTTCTCCGTTGCGTTTGAACGTGAGGTAGTGCGAGGAGGCGTCGGTGATGACCTCGACCCGGTCGCCGATCTCCAGCTTGAGCGGCTTGGCCGCGGCGCCGTGGAGGTGGTCGCCGATCCGGATGCCCTCCAGATTGCTCCGGACGGAGACGGTGGAGTTCGCCGGCCAGTAGTCCTTGGGGCGGAAGTGCAGCCGGGTGTCGTCCACCCAGTACCAGGAGCCCTCCACCGGGTTGGGCCTGGCGTCCACCACCAGCGCGCGCTCGACGACCGCCCGGGCCGCCTTGTCCTTGACGGGCTCGTTGAGTTCGGCCGTGAGGGGCTGTCCGACGCCGTACTTGCCCTCGTCCGGCCCGAATTCGACCTTGAGGACCTTGTGGGCCGGGGCGGTGTCGAAAGCCATCGTGCGCTGCCCTGGGGCCCCGCGCACGTTCTCGGTGCGCACGGTGACGGTGTAGCGGACGCCGGCGGCCAGCGGGGCGGTGCTGTGCCAGCGGTCGCCCTTGGCCGAGAGTTCGCCCGCCAGGCGCCTGCCGTGGGTGTCCACGACCGAGACGTCGGTGATCCGGGCCTCGGTGCCCTTGACGGTGACTTCAAGCGGCCGGTCGGGGTCGACGGGGCGACTGCCCGCGGCCTGGTTGAGGGCAACCTGATCGGCCGCGTCGTAGGGGCGGGCGGACAGCGGGTTGTCCGCGGACCCGCATGCGGTGGCGCCGGCCCCGAGGGACGCGACCAGCATGGCGCAGCTGAGGACCGTCCAAAGACGCGGAGTGTGCTTCATGGAGCCAACGCTATGAAGGTATGACCATCCCGTCGCGCGGGGTGACTGCAAACGAGGGGCCCGGACTCCTCCGAAGAGGTGTCCGGGCCCCACGCGTGTGCTGCTACCGGGTGTTACTGGTTCTGGTTCTCACCGCGGTAGTACTCGTACACCCAGCCCCACAGGCCGATCACGATGACGGGGGCGGAGAAGTACATCAGCCACCAGCCGAAGATGACGCCCATGAAGGCGAGCGCACCACCGAGGGCCAGGGCCAGCGGCTGCCAGCTGTGCGGGGAGAAGAACCCCAGCTCGCCGGCCTCGTCCGCGATGTCGGCCTCCTTGTTGTCCTGGGCCATCTCGTCCACACGCTTGGCCGTGAAGGCCAGGTAATAGCCGATCATGGCCGTCAGGCCGAAGGTGAGCGCGAGCGCGGTGGTTCCGGCGACTTCCTTCGACCAGACGCCGTACACGACGGTCATGATCAGGACGAAGACGGAGAGCCAGAGGAACATCTTGCCCTGGATCTTCACTTGCCGGCCTCCTTGCCCGCGGTGACGGCCTTGGCCTCGTGGTCCTCTGCGTACTCGAGGGCCGCGATCTCAGGGTGGTGCAGGTCGAACGCAGGGGATTCCGACCGGATGCGGGGCAGGGTGAGGAAGTTGTGCCGCGGCGGCGGGCAGGACGTCGCCCATTCGAGCGAACGGCCGTAGCCCCACGGGTCGTCGACCTCGATCTTCTTGCCGTACTTGGCGGTCTTCCACACGTTGTAGAAGAACGGCAGGATCGACAGGCCCAGCAGGAACGAGCTGATCGTGGAGATGCTGTTCAGCACGGTGAAGCCGTCGGCCGCGAGGTAGTCCGCGTAACGACGCGGCATGCCCTCGGCACCCAGCCAGTGCTGCACCAGGAACGTGCCGTGGAAGCCCACGAACAGCGTCCAGAAGGTGATCTTGCCCAGGCGCTCGTCCAGCATCTTGCCCGTGAACTTCGGCCACCAGAAGTGGAAGCCGGAGAACATCGCGAAGACCACGGTGCCGAAGATGACGTAGTGGAAGTGCGCGACGACGAAGTACGAGTCGGAGACGTGGAAGTCCATCGGCGGCGAGGCGAGGATGACGCCGGTCAGACCACCGAAGGTGAAGGTGACCAGGAAGCCGACGGCCCACAGCATCGGGGTCTCGAAGGACAGCGAGCCCTTCCACATGGTGCCGATCCAGTTGAAGAACTTCACACCGGTCGGGACCGCGATCAGGAAGGTCATGAAGGAGAAGAACGGCAGCAGCACACCGCCGGTGACGTACATGTGGTGCGCCCACACCGTCACCGAGAGGCCGGCGATGGCGATCGTCGCCGCGATCAGACCGATGTAACCGAACATCGGCTTGCGCGAGAAGACCGGGATGACCTCGGAGACGATGCCGAAGAACGGCAGCGCGATGATGTACACCTCTGGGTGTCCGAAGAACCAGAAGAGGTGCTGCCACAGCAGTGCGCCACCGTTGGACGGGTCGAAGATGTGGCTGCCGAACTTACGGTCGGACTCCAGCGCGAACAGCGCCGCCGCGAGCACCGGGAAGACGATGATCGCCAGCAGGGCGGTCAGCAGCACGTTCCAGACGAAGATCGGCATCCGGAACATCGTCATGCCCGGAGCGCGCATGCAGATGATCGTGGTGATGAAGTTGACCGAGCCGAGGATGGTACCGAAGCCGGACAGGGCCAGACCCATGATGCCCATGTCGGCGCCGATGCCGGGCGAGTGCACCGCGTCCGAGAGCGGCACGTACATGAACCAGCCGAAGCTGGGCGCGCCACCCGGGGTGAGGAACGCGGCCGCCGCAATCAGCGAGCCGAAGAGGTACAGCCAGTAGGCGAACATGTTCAGCCGCGGGAACGCCACATCGGGCGCGCCGATCTGCAGCGGCATGATCCAGTTCGCGAATCCGGCGAACAGCGGCGTCGCGAACATCAGGAGCATGATCAGGCCGTGCATGGTGAAGGCCTGGTTGAACTGCTCGTTCGAGATGATCTGCGTGCCCGGGCGGGCCAGTTCGGCACGCATGACCAGCGCGATCACACCGCCGACGCAGAAGAACGCGAAGGCCGTGATCATGTAGAGCGTGCCGATGGTCTTGTGGTCAGTGGTGGTGAGCCACTTCACGACCACGTTGCCGGGTCGCCTGCGCCGTACCGGCAGCTCGTTCTCGTAAGAGTCTTCAGCTGCCGCGGCACCCTGGGGTTCGTTGAGGATGCTCACAGTTGGTTCGTCTCCGCGTTACGGGCCGGATCGGTCTGCTTGATGCCGGCCGGGAGGAAGCCGGTCTGCCCCTTCTTGGCAAGCTCCTGGAGGTGCTTCTTGTACTCCTCGGGGGAGACGACCTTGACGTTGAAGAGCATCCGGGAGTGGTCGGTGCCGCACAGCTCGGCGCACTTGCCCATGAAGACGCCTTCTTCGTTCGGCGTGACCTCGAAGACGTTGGTGTGGCCCGGGATGACGTCCTGCTTGAACAGGAACGGAACCACCCAGAAGGAGTGGATGACGTCGTTCGACGACAGGATGAAGCGGACCTTCTCACCCTTGGGCAGGTAGAGGGTCGGACCGGGGTAGGTCTTGCCCTTCGCCGCCATGTCCGGGTTCACATCGGCCGGGGTGCCCTTCTCGTAGACGCCCTCGGCGCCCGCGGGGAACTCCTTGGTGTAGCGGTCCGGGATGGAGACGAGCTCCTTCGGGACCGCGTCGGCCTTCGGCGTCTGGGCGTCGCCGTCGACGTTCTCGATGTAGTTGAAGCCCCAGCTCCACTGGAAGCCGACCACGTTGATGGTGTGGGCGGGCTTGGAGAGGGCGAGCAGCTTCGACTCGTCACGCGCGGTGAAGTAGAAGAGCACCGAGACGATGATGAGCGGGACCACGGTGTACAGCGCCTCGATGGGCATGTTGTACCGAGTCTGGTGAGGGATCTCCACCTTGGTGCGGCTGCGCCGGTGGAAGATGCACGCCCACAGGATCAGACCCCAGACCAGGACGCCCGTGACCAGGGCGGCTGCCCACGACCCCTGCCACAGGGAGAGGATGCGCGGCGCCTCCTCGGTGACCGGGTCGGGCATTCCGAGGTTGGGGAAGTCTTTATATGTGCAACCAGTGGCGGTCGCCAGAACCGCGCCCGCAGTCAGCGCCTGCAGCAGCTTCCGCCGCATCGGGCGCCGCGGCGAGCGGTCGGAGCCGTAGGGACTCACGTAGCGCCTTCCCGAGAGTCTCGGCCCGCGCGACCGGCTGCGGCCGTCTTTGCGTGTCGGTCGCCGGCCCTGACGCGGGCAGGGGTTTGGATGTTTATGCGGACCAAACCCTACTGGACGCTATTTGGGGTCGCGCGGGGAGGGTGCCCAACGCGCCGCTACTGCCCCCGAAGGGGTGGCTCGGCCTTACGGGGGACGGGCCCGGCGGCCCTGAACGGCGGCCTCCGCCAGCCGTCTGACGCCCCCTGACCTGCCGTGCCCTACGGTGACGGAATGCCGTACTTCGACGTCGCGTCAGCCGCCCCGCTGCACCCGGTGGCCCGTCAGGCCCTGCAGGCCTCCCTCGACGAGGGCTGGGCCGACCCGGCCCGGCTGTACCGTGAGGGCCGGCGGGCCCGGCTGCTGCTCGACGCGGCGCGGGAGGCGGCGGCGGAGGCGGTGGGCTGCCGGCCGGACGAACTCGTCTTCACTCCTTCGGGGACGCACGCGGTTCACTCGGGCATCGCGGGGGCCCTGGCCGGACGCCGCCGGGTCGGCGGTCACCTGGTCGTATCAGCGGTCGAACACAGTTCGGTACTCCATGCGGCGGAAGTGCACGCGGCGCACGGCGGGACGGTGGAGCAGGTCCCGGTCTCGCGGACCGGTGCGGTCACGCGCGAGGGCTACGAGCGGGCGCTGCGCCCGGACACCGCGCTGGCCTGCCTGCAGTCGGCCAACCACGAGGTGGGCACGGTGCAGCCGGTGGCGGAGGTGGCCGAGGCGTGCGCGGCGGCCGGGGTGCCGCTGCTGGTGGACGCGGCGCAGTCGCTGGCGTGGGAGCCGGCGCCGGCCGGCTGGTCGCTGGTCGCGGCGAGCGCCCACAAGTGGGGAGGCCCGCCGGGCGTCGGGCTGCTGGCCGTGCGCAAGGGGGTCCGCTTCGCGCCCCAAGGCCCGGCCGACGAGCGGGAGTCGGGCCGGGCGCCCGGCTTCCCGAACCTGCCCGCCGTGGTGGCGGCCGCGGCCTCGCTGCGCGCCGTAAGGGCGGAGGCGCAGGAGCAGGAGCAGCGGCTGCGGGTCCTGGTGGACCGGCTGCGCCGGCGGGTGGCCCGGCTGGTCCCGGACGTGGAGGTGGTCGGCGACCCGGACCGCCGGCTGCCCCATCTGGTCACGTTCTCCTGCCTGTACGTGGACGGGGAGAGCCTGCTCCACGAGCTCGACCGGGCCGGTTTCTCCGTGTCGTCCGGTTCGTCCTGCACGAGCTCGACCCTGACGCCCAGCCATGTGCTGCGGGCCATGGGGGTGCTGTCGGAGGGGAACGTCCGCGTCTCGCTGCCGCTCGGCACCACGGCCGCGGAGGTCAACGCCTTCCTGGAGGTGCTGCCGGGGGTGGTGGCGGGCGTACGCGAGAAGCTCGGCGTCCACCCGGCCGCGGCCGTCCCGCCGGTGGCCTCCTCGGTGGAGGTCGACGCGCTCGGGCTGCTGTGCCCCCAGCCGGTGATCGAGCTGGCGAAGGCGATCGCCGCGGTGGCGGTGGGCGGCACGGTCACCGTCCTGTCGGACGACGAGGTGGCCCGGCTGGACATCCCGGCGTGGTGCGCGCTGCGGGGCCACGAATACCTGGGCGAGGCCCCGGGCCCGGGCGGCGGCGTGACGTACACGGTCCGCAGGCTGGTCTGACCGGGGCTCCGAGCAAGGCGCTACCGCGCCCCTGGGGCTCCGCCCCAGACCCTCCCCCAGACTTCGTCCGGGGGTACCCCCACGCCTCAAACGCCGGCGGGGCTGGAATTGCCCTCCTGGCCACCCCACCGCCCCCCGGGGTGCCGCCGGCGGCCACCGCCAACCACCACCCCCCCCCGCGGCCGCCGCCCCCTCCACACCCCCCCCGCCGCAGACTCCACCTCCCCACCCCCCCCGCTGTCTATTGCCGGGGGGCCGCGGGCCGG
>NZ_WTFF01000118.1 GCF_019400985.1 Streptomyces bambusae | reverse complement strand
GGCGAGCGGCGGGCGGCCGGGGCCGGGGCCCGCCCCGCCGCGGGCGGCGCCGTGGCCGTGCTCCGCAGCAGCCTGGGTCCCGTCATGTCCAGCAAGGGCACACGGCCGGTCGCGGTGTTCCTGGCCCTCAGTGCCCTCGCGTACGCGGCCTGGGTGCTGGAGGTCGTGCTCTCGACCGGCCTCAACCCGATCGACACGTACGTCAGCGAGCTCGCCGCCCAGGACCAGCCGCTCGGCGGACTCTTCCGGGGGACCGACTTCGCCGCCGGCCTGCTGGCCTTCGCCGGCGGCGTGCTCGCCCTGGTGCGGCTGGCCAGCCATCCCGGCTCCCGCCGCCCGTGGGCGACAGCCGGCTGGGCCGGCATCACCCTCTTCGGCGCGGCCACCGCAGCCGACGCGTGGCTGCCGCTCAGCTGCAAGCCCACCGTGGACCCCGAGTGCGCCGCCCGCGAGACCGCCGGCCTCGTGCCGGCCACCCACGAGGCCCATGCCATCAGCAGCAGCCTCGCCATGTGCGGAGCGCTGCTGGCCATCGTCGCCCTCACCGTGGCCGCCCGCCGCTACGGCTGGTGGGGGCCGCTGGCCCGGACGGGCCCGGTGCTGGTCGTCGCGGAGGCGATAGCCACCGTGTGGACGCTGGGCGCGATAGCCCTGTTCACCGCCGGGCGCGGCACCTGGGCGCTGGGAGCCGGCCAGCGACTGGAGGTCCTGCTGGTGGCCCTCTGGCTCGGCCTCCTCGCGTACTCGGTCCACCAGGAGCGCCGCACATGACCCGGCCGCCCAGGCCGGTGGAGCCGCCGGAGTCGGTCCGGGCGCCGTACGAGGGGTTCGTGCGGGCCGCCGGCGTGCCCCTGCACGTGGTCGTCGAGGGCAGTGGGCCGGTGTGCGTGCTCAGCGCCGGCCTGGCCATGGCCTGGTTCGACTGGGACCCGGTGGTCCCGCTGCTGGCCCCGTACCGCACGGTGGTCCGCTTCGACCGGCCGGGCCACGGCCTGTCCGCGCCCGCCGACCGGCCGCCGACCGCCGCCGGCGAGGCGCACCGGATCGCGTCGCTGCTGGACGCGCTGGGGGCGACGGGCCCGGTCACCGTCGTGGGCCACTCGATCGCGGGGTTCCACACCGAGGCCTTCGCCCGGCTGTATCCGGAGCGGACCGCAGCCCTGGTGCTCGTGGACCCCAGCGTCGAGGAGGCGGTCCCGCGCACCCTGCTCCCGCCGCGGCTGCGCACCGCTGCCGCCCGGGCCCTCGGCGGCGCCCTTGCCGCAGGCGGTCTGCCGGCCTCCCTCGGGCCCTGGGCGCGCCGGGCGGCCGTACGGGTGTCGCGGACCGGCGGCCCCGACCCGGCCCCGCGCCCCCTGACCCATCGCTGCTACCGCACCGGCCGGGTCTGGCGGGGCGCCCTGCTGGAGAACGCCCGCTACCCCGACATGGCGGCCGAGGTCCTGGCCCTGCGCGGTACCCACCCGCTCACCGTCCCGGCCACCGTCCTCACCGGCTACGCGGGCCCGGACCGGGGCCCGGCCCTGACGTGGCTCGGCCGGCAGGCGGCACTGGCCGACCGGCTCGGGGCCTGGTTCGAGGTCGCCGAAGGCGCGGGGCACCTGGTCATGCTGGACCGCCCGCACCAGGTGGCGCGGGCGGTCCTGTCGGCAGGGGGACCTGCCGCTGGGTGCGCAGGGGGACCTGCAGGGGGGTCCGCAGGGGGACCTGGAGAGGAAAGCGAGGGGGATCAGCTCCCGGCGTAGACCTTCTCCACGAAGTCCGCGATCTGCTCCTCGCTCAGGTGCTTGGCCAGGTCCGCCTCGCTGATCATGCCGACCAGCTTCTTGTTCCTGATCACCGGCAGCCGACGGATCTGGTGGCTCTCCATCTCGGCCAGTATCTCGTCGACACCGGCGTCCGCGTCGATCCAGCGCGGGGTGCCCTTGGCCAGGTCCCCGCACGTCATCGCGGACGGGTCGCGGCCCTTGGCCACGCACTGGACCACGATGTCGCGGTCGGTGACGATGCCGCACAGGCGTTCGTTCTTGTCGCTGATCGGCAGCGCGCCCACGTTCAGCCGTGCCATGAGCTCCGCGGCCCGGTCCAGGGTCTGGGTCGCCGGGATCCATTGGGCCCCGGGGTGCATGATGTCTGCGGCGGTGGTCATCGGATCAACCTCCTGGAGACACGCCCGTACGGGTGAGAGGGCGTCCTCCCACCACCGTACGAGCGTGTCCGGCTAGCCGCGCGGCGCGGCCCCGCGTCGCCGCAGCATGTCCGCCATCAGGGTGATCTCGGACTGCTGTGCGTCGACCATGCCCTGGGCGAGATCCCGCTCCACCGGCGTCCGGCACAGCGTCGCGCAGGCCTGGGCCATGGCGACGCCGCCCTTGTGGTGGTCGGTCATCAGCTGGAGGAACAGCACCTCCGCGTCCCGGCCCCCCGCGGCGGAGAGCTGCGCGAGCTCCTCCTTGGTGGCCATGCCCGGCATCAGCGCGCCGGGCTTGGCCGCGACCCCGCCCATGGAGTGCCCGCCGTGCCCGGCGTGGCCACCGCTTCCGGACGACTGCCCCGCGTGCCCGGACCCGGACCCGGACCCGGAGCCCGAGGACTGCTCCTCGGCCATCCACGCCATCGGCTCCCGGTCCGCCGCCACCTTCGGCAGCCCCCACAGGTCCAGCCAGCCCAGCATCATGCCGCGCTGGTTGGCCTGGGTGTTGGCGATGTCGTAGGCCAGGGTGCGGACCGCCTCGTCCTGCGTGCGGTCGCGCACGATGAAGGACATCTCCACCGCCTGCTGGTGGTGGACCGCCATGTCCCGGGCGAATCCGGCGTCCGCCGAGCCGGTGCCCGGGACCGCGGCCGCGGCGTGGGCCGCGCCGCCGTCCTCGGCCGTGCCGCTGCCGGTCGCCGTGGCGACGGTGGCCACCGCCGCGAACAGCAGCGCGACCACGACGGCGCTCAGCGCCGCCCAGTACGTACGCTTCACTTGTCGCCCGCCAGCCCCATCGTGCAGGCGGCACCCGGCTCGGGGGTCTGCGGGCCCTGCACGTACTTGGTGAAGAACTGGTCCACCCGCGGGTCGCCCGCGCCGTCCACCGTGACCTGCTTGCCCCACGCGGACAGCATGATCGGTCCGGACTGCTCCTTGACCGGGCTCATCAGCGTGTACGGGGTCTTGGCCACCTTCGCGGCCAGCTTCTCGACGTCCGCCTTGTCGGCCTTGTCGCTGTACGTCACCCAGACCGCGCCGTGCTCCAGCGAGTGGACGGCGTTCACCTCGGGGACCGGGTTCGCGTAGACGTCGCCGTTGCAGTTCATCCAGCGCGGGTGGTGGTCCCCGCCGACCGGCGGCTTCATCTCGTACGAGACCGGGGTCTCGACGTGGTTGCGGCCCAGGTTCTTCGCGTCCCAGACCTGCTCGCCGGTGACCGGGGTGGTCCGGGCCTTCTCGACGGCCTCGGTGCGGGCCTTCTCCTCGTTCTTCTGGTCGATGAGGACGTACGACCCCCAGCCGACGAGGCCGCCGACCACGGCCACGCAGGCGGTGACGGCGAGGATCGTGTTGCGCCGGTCGCGGGCCTTCTCGGCACGGCGCATCTCGGCTATGCGCTCCTGGCGCGAGACCTGGGCGGTGTTCTTGGTGGCCATCTGTTCATGTCCTTCTGCTGAGGGGGGTGGAAGAGGTGGTGCGGGGCGTGACACGCGGGCGCACGGCGCAGGGCGGCACAGCACAGTGCGGCACAGCACAGGGCGCCGGGCGCACGGCGTACGCCGTACGGCCTACGCCCGGGTCAGTTCCGCAGCACCTGAAGGACATGCAGGTCAGGGGCACGAGCCAGGGCCCCCGGCGGCCTGATCGCCCCGGCCGCCTCCGCCACCGCGTGCGGCGGCGGCTCGGCGCGCGGGGGCAGGACGACCGGCGGGGGCACGGGCAGCACGCCGGGGGCCACGTGGGCGAAGGGGGAGCAGCCGGGCAGGTCGCCGGGGCAGACGTACGCGGCGGCGGACGAGGAGTGCCCCGGGGGATGGGCGGCCGCGGTCAGGGACTCGCCCCCGCCGGCCGTCCGGACGCACAGGAACAGCGCTCCCACCAGGGTTCCGAGCACGCACAACAGGGCCCCACGGCGTACCGAGGGACGCCGGTGGCGCCTGCGCTGCGTGTGCATGCGGCCCCCCATGGGCGCAGATGGTAATGCTCATGACGGCGCCGCCGTCAGAGCGGGGGTGCCGCGACCTGCACCGGGTGCGTAATGTGGCGGAAACCACTGCCCGCGATACTGGCCGGGCACGGTGGTGGACAGGCCGTCTGAACTGCGAGGATGAAGGCATGGACAAGCAGCAGGAATTCGTCCTCCGGACGCTTGAGGAGCGCGACATCCGCTTCGTGCGCCTGTGGTTCACCGACGTACTGGGTTTCCTCAAGTCCGTCGCGGTCGCCCCCGCCGAGCTCGAACAGGCCTTTGACGAGGGCATCGGCTTCGACGGCTCGGCCATCGAGGGCTTCGCCCGGGTCTACGAGTCGGACATGATCGCCAAGCCGGACCCGGGGACCTTCCAGATACTGCCGTGGCGCGCCGAGGCCCCCGGCACCGCCCGCATGTTCTGCGACATCCTGATGCCCGACGGCTCCCCGTCCTTCGCGGACCCGCGCTACGTCCTCAAGCGCATCCTGGCCAAGACCTCCGACCTGGGCTTCACCTTCTACACCCACCCGGAGATCGAGTTCTTCCTGCTGAAGGACAAGCCGCTGGACGGCTCCCGGCCGGTCCCCGCCGACAACTCCGGCTACTTCGACCACACCCCCCAGAACGTCGGCATGGACTTCCGCCGCCAGGCGATCACCATGCTGGAGTCGATGGGCATCTCGGTGGAGTTCAGCCACCACGAGGGCGCGCCGGGCCAGCAGGAGATCGACCTCCGCTACGCCGACGCCCTCTCCACGGCCGACAACATCATGACCTTCCGCCTCGTCATGAAGCAGGTCGCGCTCGAACAGGGCGTCCAGGCCACCTTCATGCCCAAGCCCTTCTCCGAGTACCCGGGCTCGGGCATGCACACCCACCTCTCCCTCTTCGAGGGCGACCGCAACGCCTTCTACGAGTCGGGCGCCGAGTACCAGCTCTCCAAGGTCGGCCGCTCCTTCATCGCGGGGCTGCTCCGCCACGCGGGCGAGACCTCGGCCGTGACCAACCAGTGGGTCAACTCGTACAAGCGCATCTGGGGCGGCTCCTCCCGCACCGCCGGCTCCGGCGGCGAGGCCCCCTCGTACATCTGCTGGGGCCACAACAACCGCTCGGCCCTGATCCGCGTCCCGATGTACAAGCCGGGCAAGATGGGCTCCTCGCGCATCGAGGTCCGCTCGATCGACTCGGGCGCCAACCCCTACCTCACGTACGCCGTCCTCCTGGCGGCGGGCCTCAAGGGCATCGAGGAGGGCTACGAACTCCCGGCCGGCGCCGACGACGACGTCTGGGCCCTGTCCGACTCCGAACGCCGAGCCATGGGCATCGAACCCCTCCCCCAGAACCTGGGCGAGGCCATCGCCCTGATGGAACGCAGCGAACTGGTCGCCGAAACCCTCGGCGAACACGTCTTCGACTTCTTCCTCCGCAACAAGAAGCAGGAATGGGAGGAATACCGCTCGGAGGTCACGGCCTTCGAACTCCGCAAGAACCTGCCGGTGCTGTAAGGGCAGGTCAGCAGCGACAACCCCACAAGCACGCCACCCCGGGCCGGCGGTCACAGACCGCCGGCCCGGAGCCGTCTCACCCCTCTGGGCCGCCTGCGGACCGTCGGCGCGGAGCCGCGGCCCCGTCCAGGGCGTCGCGACCTGCCGACGCACCTCTTCACCGCTTCGCCAAATCGGGAAAGTCCAGCGTCTCGCCCATCCCGACGCGGCATGATCGTCCTCCAGACGAGACACAAGGGGGACGGATGCGCATGCGCGCGGCTGCTCTGGGAGCAGCGATTCTCATGGGCGTGACTGCCTGCTCGGGTGCCGACGCCGACACCGACGCCGGGTCGAAGCCGAGCACCTCAGCGGTTCCGAGTTCGGCCACTCCCAGCCGCACTCCCAGCGCTCCAGCCGCACCGATCAAGCTCGGCGAAGCATTCGCGTGGGGGGACGCCGCGCGGAGCCAAGCGACCGGGACGACAACGGTGTTGAGCTACGAACAGCCGGCCAAGGGGAGCAATCCTCCGGGTGAGGGGCTTGGCGTCGAGGACGCGGTGTGGGCCACGGTGGAGGTGAAGGTGTGCAACGCACAGGGGCCCGACATCACGACCGACCAGCAGCCTTGGTCCCTCGCCTTCCCCGATGGCGCCCGGGTCCAGGTCACGGGGCTCAACGGCGGCGACCTGCCCAAGCCGGAGTTTCCGACGATGCCCACCGTGATCAAGGCCGGAGACTGCGTGCGGGGGAAGATCCCGTTCCCTGTGCCGAAGGATCAGCGACCTTCGAAGATCATCTACGCGCCCATGAGTGCTCCATCGCCGGTCGAGTGGGCAGTGCCTACTGCGTAGCCGCTCCTTCCGCACCTGAGCGGCATCCTGCCGGCGGCCCCCTATGCCGGCTCTTGACAGCAGCACAGGAGAGCCGCTGGCCGAGCTGCACCGCCCACGTACACGGAAGGTGCCAGGCGTAGCGCCATGGCCTGATCCCTGTCATTCATGGAGGACCTGCCACCCTGATTTCTGCGGGTCGGGGCTGACGTGTCGTCTCGGTGGGGTGCTTGTGCTGACGTCTGGCGCGCGACCACCCTCCTGCGGGCCGAACTGGGCAACTCCGGGCATGCACCGTCGCCTGTCCAGCATGTCGGTGGGCGAGGACATCGACTTCGTCTACCTCACCGACGTGGACACACCCCCGTCCGCCCGACCGTCAGCCCAGGCAGTCCTCCATGCCTTCCTGGAACGCAAGTACCCGTTCCCGAGCCGCTTCGAGGCAAGGCCGAACCGGCAGACCATGATCGGTCCACGCCTGACTGTGGAGCGGACGGCGACTGACCGCCTGGAGCGTCTCGGCGATACAGCATCAGCGGCCTCCGCATCCCCCTTCTTGTTAAAGTGACAGGAACCGAAGTACTGTAAGTGTCATGCAAGCTGACGTATGGTCACCCACGCCGGTCCTGCTGACGGTCGATCTCGTGATCCTGACGCTGCGTGAGGGGCGGCTGTGTGTCCTGCTCGTGGAGCGGGGCGAAGATCCCTTTCAGGGCGCGCTGGCCCTGCCTGGTGGATTCCTCAATCACGCTGGTGAGGAGATCCTGGCCGCCGCCCACCGCGAGTTGAGCGAGGAAACCGCTCTGGTTGCCGGGTGGGTGCATCTTGAACAGTTGGCCATCTACGGGGACGTAGGCCGTGATCCACGGGGGCGAGTCGTTTCTGTGGCCCACTTGGCGATCGCGCCGGGACTCCCCGAACCGATCGCGGGAACGGATGCTGCGGATGCTGCGTGGGTTCCTGCGGAAGCCGTCTTGTCCGGTGAGGTGGAGCTGGCTTTCGATCACCGCCGGATCGTGACGGACGGAATCGAACGCGCGCGCACCAAGCTCGAATTCTCCGCGCTGGCCACGGCATTCTGCGGAGAACTCTTCACCATAGCCGAGTTGCAGCAGGTGTACGAGGCGGTTTGGGGCACCGAACTCGACACCCGCAATTTCTACCGAAAAGTCCAGGCCGTAAAGGGGTTCATCATCCCCGCCGGCTCGGAACGTAGGACCACGGGAGGACGGCCCGCGCGGCTGTACCGGGCCGGACCGAAGACGGTGTTGTTCCCACCATTGATCCGACCTGCGCCGTCCACGACGGAAGAGGACACGAGAGGGGAAGGGTAAGACATGTCGCAAGACCTGGTGGTGATTCTCACCGCCCTCAATCTTGAGTACCAGGCCGTGCGCCGGAAACTGGCTGGTCCGCAGCTGCACCGTCATGAGCGTGGGACCCGGTTCGAGGTGGGAACCGTGCAGGGCACTTCATGTCGTGTCGCGCTCGGTCTGACGAACAAGGGGAATCATTCCGCCGCGGTGATCGCTGAGCGCGCGATGCAGGAGTTCTCGCCGGTGGCCGTGTTGTTCGTCGGCGTTGCCGGCGCCCTGTGGGACACCGCCAGGCTGGGCGACGTGGTAATGGCGACACACGTGTACGCCTATCACGGAGGGACCAGCGAGGACGACGGACTCAAGTCCCGTCCCCGGGTGTGGGAAACGGCGCACGGTATCAGTCAGCTCGGCTCACATCTGGCCCGCGTGAACGACTGGGCAGACGCCACGCCCGGTCACGGGCGCGCGCCGCAGGTGCGCTTCGGCGCGATCGCCGCCGGCGAGGTCGTACAGAACTCCAAGATCTCGGCTGAGGCGCGGTGGATCCGGCAGCACTACAACGACGCGCTCGCGATCGAGATGGAGGCCGCTGGTGTGGCGCAGGCCGGCCATCTCAACGGGGCACCGGTGGCCATCATCCGCGGAATCAGCGACCGAGCGGACGGTACGAAGAGCAGCGCGAAGGACCGTAGCTGGCAGCCACGGGCCGCGGCGAACGCGGCGGCATTCGCCACACGGCTGGCCGTGGAGCTGGTGGGAGAACAGGAGCAGATCGCAATGTCCCAGGCAGACAGGGCCCATACGGCTGACGGACTCAAAGAGCACGTCAGCAACACCGCCCATAACAGCACCGTCGGCATCATGGCCGGCTCGGTCAAGGAGAGCAGCGTCTATGTGAACGCGGACCCGAAGGCGACCCGTCCGGCGGACCTGGTCGCGGAACTGGACGGTTTCCGTGAGCACCTGAAGCGTCACCACACCGAGGGCGCCCTCGACGACGACACCTACCGAGAGGCACTGGCCGAGCTGGGCTTTGCCCGGCCGGCGGTAAGGGAGAACACTCCCGAATCATCCAAAAGGGCAACCATGGCACTCAAGAGGTTACGTGGTCTGATCGCAGAGTTTCCCGAGCTGGTGGCCAGGCTGGCACCACTGGTTGTTGCGGCGGGTGACTTGTCATGAACAACGGCAGTAGCGTCACGCACAATTCGGCCGCGTACGACTCCACCGTCGGAATCCAGGCCGAGACCGTACACAACTCCAACGTCTACTTCGTCCATCCGGATGCATCGCCTCAGGAAAAGTACAGGGTCGGTGTCCGGTTCCTGGAGGACGGCATCCCCAGCCGTGCTCGCGACATGATCAGTGACGCGATCGCCCACGGACACGACAACGCGGAGGTCCGCTTCCACTGGGTGCTCGCCATGCTCAGTGCACGCGCTTACCACGACCTCAGCACCGAAGAACTCCAGCGGCTGCACCATGCCTCCGGGCTGGTGCGAACCTACGCCGAGGGAGAGTGGAAGGACGCTCTGAGCGTCGCCTTCGAACTGCTGGCGATGCTCAGCGCCGCGGACGGCGAAGCAGGACGCGTACTGGAGCGGTTGCGGGCCCTGTCACCTCACCGGCGTGACGTGATCCTCCGCCACTTCGACCTCGTACTCACCGGTGGGCTGAAGGACTGCCTGTGGGCCGAGAACCGCGAGCGGGCCGAGGCAGCTCGCTTCGGCAGCGACCGGGTCCAACGGGTCTGGGCCTATTTCGAACCCGACCCCATTGGGCCACGGGCCCTGCCGCCCCGTCCGAGCACCGCTGCTGCTGCCCAGGCAGCCCTCCCGGTCCGAGCCGGCCTGTTCGTCGTCGTCACCGCATTCCTATGGATCTTGGCGCTGGTCGCGAATCCGGCTGCAGCAGTCATCGAGTTGCTGGTGGCGCTCGGTGCGGGCCTGACCGCGGCCCACTTCGGCCGCCGATGGTGGTACCAGGGACATCGGCTGGGGGCCGAGAACCGTGAGCCCCACGTTCCGCACACGCGCGATCCCGCCTCTACCGGGGACGGCTTCACCAACCGCGTCCGCCATTCGTTCGACTACTACTTCAGTGTCCGCGTGCCCCACGGATTCGCCCCGCACGAATGGCTCGGGCATACCGCCCACATCCGCAACAGCCTCGTCGCCGAGATCGCGCTTCTCTACCGCGAGAGCCGAATCAGCGTGGACCGGGTGAACTGGCTGATCCGCCATCTCGCTGAGGATGCCCGAGACCGCCACAACAACGGTACTCTGTTCGATCACCGCCACCAGAACCAGATGCTGGAGGTGGCGAAGGCGCTGTGCGTGGTCGCCCTCATCGCTCTAGGCATCACGACTCTGGCCCTGCTCGGAACAGTGGCCTCAGGCGCCGGTGAGTCGCAGATGCTGCTGGCCGTCCTGGCCGTAGCCGGTGCGGTCTGGTCCGGATACGCGGCTGCGTCCTCGTGGCTGGAGGCCTGGGGTGAAGAGCGCCGACTAGCCGAGGAAAGCCAGGAATATCAAGAGCGGCTGACCGCGCGGCAAGTCGCGTACCAGAACTGGAAGTCGTTCCTGGACGCCACGCGCCCCAGTGAGCTGGACATGGAGACCTGGCTCACCTGCGACAAGACGCTGTTCGTCGACGAAGCACTCCGCCATTACCAGCTCACCTGGCGCGACCTGATCACCCACACCATCCTGCTGACACCCGCACGCCCTTACAAGCGAGGGCGCGTGAAGCGCGGTCCCTGGCGATACTCGCGCTACAGCTTCCGTCTCTTCCTGGTCACACAGGATGGCGTTCGCGAAATCAGCACGGAATTCGATTTCACCGACGCAAAACGCGGGAACGAGCAGCGGAGCAACTACCGGTTCGACGCGTTGTCCTCCGTACAGGTCACGGAACGCACCGATGTCGGCTACGACCTGGAGCTCATCCTCACCAACGGGCCGGCCCGGAACATTCGCGTCAAAGACGCCGACAGCCATCAACTGGCGCCGGACGAAAACGCCCAGGAAATCGCCGAGATCAACCTGAATTCGGCTGGTTTCATCCACACCTTCCGCCTCTTGGAAGGAATCGCGGCGGACGGAAAGGGTTGGATCGAACGAAACAACCCCAACAACCTGCCATCCTTCCGTCCTGCCGACTGAGTCTTCCGGGCCTTCAGGGCGGGCAGGGGCCGGAGCGCCGGAGCCCTGCCCGCCCACTCATAGCCGGGACCCGAGCTTAGGAGTGGCCGTGTCCGCCGTAGAAGATGTCACCGAGAGCAGACTGCTGCTGGCCGAGTACGACCGCATCAAGGAGGAACAGAAAACCCGCATAGGATTCCGTGACAACCTCCTCTACTTCACGCTCGCCGCGTCCACCGCGGTCCTGGCGATCACCGTCGAGAGCAGGCAGGCTCAACTGCTGCTCGCTGTCCCCGCGATCTGTCTGGTCCTGGGCTGGACCTACCTGGTCAACGACGAGAAGATCTCGGCGGTCGGCTGCTACATCCGCGACCAGTTGGGACCGCGGCTGGCCGAGCTCAGCGGCGCCCACGGGGCAGTGTTCGGCTGGGAGATCTACCACCGCAACGATCCGAGCCGCGTCACGCGCAAGCGACTACAAGCCGCTGTGGATCTGTTCACGTACTTGGCCTTGCCGATGATCTGCGTGACCGCATTCTGGTTCTCTCCCGCCGCCCGGCCCATACTCGTGATCGTCTCCCTCGCACAGACACTTGCCCTGGCCGTACTGGGCTGGCAGTTCCTGCGCTATGCGGAGCGGTAGTGCTGCTCTGCGGAAGCCGGTCCCGCATTCGCCTGACCAGCGGAGAGGCATGAGAGGCACGGGGCTCCCATGTCAGGGGGCGCTAAAGTCGCGGCCGTGGGAGCGATTGAGATCGAGGTCGATCCGAAGCCGTGCAAGGCGTGTGATCGGCTGCTCGAACAGCGCAGGTGGTGGCGCCCGAAGCGTTCTGCAACTACAGGTGCCGCGTGAAGTACTGGGTGAGGGCGGCCTTCGCGTCCTTTCTGGACGCCTTCTAGGACCGGTTCGGACCCTGCCGCCGAGCTGCCGTACGCGTAAGGACGTGCGCGCGGCCGTCGTGCCCGTCACCCGGCCAGGTGCAATTGCGGCCGTTCGGCATCGGTGCCGCTGCGGTGATGAGACCGTGACCACCCAGGCGCTACGGTGCGCAGGCTGGGGTTCAGGGGAGGACCTTGCGGTGGGACGGGATGAAGCCGGGAGTTATCTGTACTGGTCGGATCGTCGCGTCGACGAGATCGCTTCCGACAACGGCGTGACCCTGGGGAGCCGGCTGAGCTGGACGATCAAGGCCGCCCCGCAAGGCATCGGGGCAGAGGTCGCGAACAGGGAGAGGGCAAGCCTCACCCGTCGCGAGAAGGCACTCAAGATCGAGAAGGTCATCGGCGACCAAGCCGTCTCCACCTTCCAGTCTCCGCCTCCCGCCCACTTCGCCAAGGGCGTCGGGCAGGTCAACATCGCGAGGTTCATCGGTGGACCCGAGCGCGACAAGGGGGCCATGCTCCACGTCAGGACGACCAGCGTCGGGGGCCGCCGTGTGGATCTTGTCCTTTTCGGTAGTCTGGACAACTTCCCCGGTCGGCCGTTTCGACCTTCGGATGCCCTCGACTCCGGCTGGTTCTCCTCCGCCTGGTACGCCATCGCGGAGCTCCTGGAGAGCCGCGGTACTCGGAACACGTCGCAGTGGGACACCCCGGAGTTGCTCTCCGTCGAGGCCCTGCACATCGCCCTGAACCAAGGCAGTGAGTCGCCTGGAACCGATCAAGAGGCTTGGACCCGCGGCCTCACCCTCGCTCACGCTCACGACTGTGAGTGGTTCGCCCAGATCTACACCGATGTCGTGTTGACCCCGGGGCGCTGGAACTTCGGCGACAACAGGAGCGGTGCGCACCGCATCCTGATCGGGGCCCCAGTCTGGGTGCGGACCGCAAGCCCGGAGTCGTTGATCCGCTACGCCGATCTGCGACGTGCGGCGGGCAGGCGGCCCCTCAGGCTTGCGTCTCTGGGGGGCCGTCGCCGGCGTGGCAGTGGTTAGTCGTTGGCGCAGCGCGGCTTCGGGGGCTTACGGCCGGATCGCCGGGCGCCACGTCGTGTGGGTGGGGCGGGTGGGGTCCTTGGTGGGGAGGGTTGAGGTGACGTGGAGTTCTGCGTCCAGGCCCAGGACGATCGTGGTCGCCGCGCCCGCCGGTTCGAGGATGCTGGCCGGGGCGCCCGCGTAGAGCATGCGGGACTCGTTCCAGGAGGGCGGTCCGCCCACGGCCGAGGTGCCGGCCGTGCCGGACTCGGCGCGGCCCGACAGGAGGCGGCCGGCGACGCTGACGGCGCCGTAGCCGGCGCGGCCGCCGGCCTCCGTGACGGTGGAGATGTGCGGTGCGGTGGTGCCGGACGCCGTGACCAGGGCCGTGCGGACCGTGCCCGAGTCGGGGCGGCGGAACCACAGCCGGACGCCCTCGCCGTCGGGCGTCGCCGTCAGGGGGACCGTCGTCGGCGGGAGCTGGGTCGGGAACGGGCCGAGGAGCGGGGCCGCGGGGGAGGGCTGGATCCAGGCGACGACGGTGCCGGCGGTGGTGGCGTAGACGTGCCGGCGGCCCGCCGCGTCGGTGGCGGTCACCGGGTCGCTCTGCAGGTCCTCGCCGCCCAGCCGGGCCCACGGCCCGAAGCCGCCGTCCGGCTGCTGCTCGCTCGCGCGCAGGGTACGGGCGGAGTCGCGCACGTACGCGGTGACCTTGCCGTCCGGGCCCACGGCCACGGCAGGGGCGCTGATGGCCGAGGTGCCGTCCTGGTCGGCGGCCTCCGGGGTGCCCAGCGACTGCCAGGCCTCGAACGGGCCGTCCGGCGCGGACTGGACGGCGTACACGACCTCGCGCCGGTAGTCCTGCGGGCGCTCGCCCAGGACGGTACGGGTGCCGAGGACCGCGACGCGGCCGTCGGGCAGGGTCGCGGCCGAGGCGCCCGGGTCGATGCCGGAGCCGGGCATCAGCGTCGGGCCGGCCCACTCGGCCTGCGGCCCGGTCCGGGTCCAGAAGGCCATGTGGCCGTCGAGGACGGAGAAGGCCCAGAGCCGGCCGGCCCGCCCCTCGGTGAGCCAGGAGGTGTGGTCGCCGCGCGAGTAGCGCATGCTGTGCACCCAGTCCCGGCCGGTGGGCTTGGCCGCGACCTTGCGGTCGCCGCAGCCGGCCGGGCTGCCGCAGTGGTTCTCGCGGTCCATCCACGCGTACGTCTTGAGGAAGCCGAGCTTGGTCTCGACGGTGGCGGGGTCGAGTACGTGCGGCAGGGCGCTGTTGAGGTAGCCGAGGTAGTTCTGCACCGAGAAGTGCGGGCGGTCGGCGACGGCCGCGTACCGTTCGGCGGCGGCCTGCGCGAAGCGGGCCCCGTACATGTGGTCCTGGTGGTCGGTGATCTTGCCGTCCTTGGGGAACTTCCCCGGCGTCGGATCCTGCATCCGTATCGTCGTCGGCTTGTACCGCTCCAGGATCCCGGCGATCGTCGCGACGGCCTGGTCCTTGGTGTACGTGAAGCTCTGCCTGACCGGGGTGCCGGAGGTGAGCTGGGAGCCCAGGGCGGGTATCCGGCCGTCCCACAGGCCGCGCATGCTCTCCGGGCGGTCGGCGCCGATGCTGCCGGCCTCGCGCATCTGGAGCCAGACGAGATTGATCTCGGGCTTGGCGACCAGGACGTCCACCTCGGCGAAGCCGCCGCCGGCGGTGGGTATCGAGGTGCGCTTCCAGGCGCTGGTGCGGTCGCCGGTGGCCATCTGGGCGTAGGCGGAGCGTATGCCGTTCTGGCGGGCCTCGGCGTAGGCGGCGTGGTCGGCGGGCTGGGCCGGGTCCTTGAGGTTGCCGCCGGCCTGGTTGATCCCGTCGGCCTCGCCGGAGGTGAGGTACGTGGTGGTGACCGCGGTGCCCGCGAGCACGGACCGGACGAGGTCGGGGTTCATGAAGAAGAGGTCGTCGTCGGGGTGGGCGACGATCTGCAGCACCGACCCGCCCGTGGTGCTCGCGCCGAGGGCCGGCGTCTGCGGGGTGCGCGGACCGGCGGCGGCGCGGTCGGCCGCGGATTCCTGGCCCTGGGCGACGGCGAGGACGCCGGCGGAGCCGGCGGCGAGCACGGTCAACAGGGCCGCGAGACGTATGTGGCGGCGGGCAACAGGCATCGGTCAGGCCCCCCCGAGGTCGTTCCGGTGCGGTTCCGGTGAGGAATTCCGCTAGTCGGTCAGATAGAGGTCATTTCGGGGAACTTGGTTCACCGAGTTCGCCGATGACTCCGCCTGTTCCGATATTGACCGGATCTGATTGTGCCTTGATCGGTCTGGATCGGGTTAATTGCCCAGGATGTGGGCGGGGGTTGGCGGGGCGGTTGGTAGTCATTTGTCCGTATTTGGCGACAACGGCCCTCCGGTGGGGCGGTGTTACGCAGATCACGTCCCGGGGGGTGGGGTGGGCGGTCGGCCGCCTGATTCGGCCACGCGCCGCACCGGCCGGCACCCCGGAGCCCGCTCGCACCTGTGACTTCGGACACGAGCCCCCGCCCTACGGCGCCGCGCCCCGCCCCACCCGTACGACCCGCCCCACGGCACCACGCCCACGCCCCCGCCCGCCCGCCCCGCGGTGCCGCCCCCCATCGCCCGGGGAAACGGCATAGGCTCGGCCGCAGCAGGCGGCACAGGCGGCAGGGCCCGCGCAGGGCCCGCGCAAGGCACGGGCAAGGGCGCGGAGGAAGGCGGCGGAGTGACGGTTCCCGGGCGGCGGAGTAGTACGTTCATGCGGCTGCTGCGCAGTGGGTTCACCGACCCCTCGGCCGCCGCGCGGCTGCTCGACGGCGACGCGCTGGCCGCCGTACGCAGCGACCCCGTGCTCCTCGACGCCCTCGGCGCCACCGCCGACCCCGACCTCGCCCTGCGCGGACTGGTCCGGCTCGCCGAGGCGCAGGGCGACGGCGACCGGCCGGCCTTCCTCGCCACCCTCGTCAGCGCCAAGCCGCTGCGCGACCGGCTGCTCGGGGTGCTCGGCGCCTCCGAGGCGCTCGCCGACCACCTCGCCCGCCACCCCCAGGACTGGCGGGCCCTGCTCACCTACGAGTCCGCCGACCTGCACCCCGGCCTCGCCGAGTTCGAACGCGGCCTCGCCCAGGCCCACGACCCCGTCGCGCTGCGCGTCGCCTACCGCCGCTGCCTGCTCTCCATCGCCGCCCGCGACGTCTGCGGGACCATAGACGTCGCCCAGACCGCCGCCGAGCTCGCCGACCTCGCCACCGCCACCCTGCGCGCGGCCCTGCGCATCGCCAGTGCCGCCGCGCCCGAGGACGCCGCCGCCTGCCGGCTCGCCGTCATCGCGATGGGCAAGTGCGGTGGCAACGAGCTCAACTACGTCTCCGACGTCGACGTCATCTTCGTCGGGGACGCCCCCCAGGGCCCGGCCGTCCCCGGCGGTGGACGCGGCGACAACCACCAGGGCGGCGCGGCCGGCGCCGACGAGGGCAAGGCCCTCCAGGCAGCCACCCGCCTCGCCTCCCACCTCATGCGGATCTGCTCCGAGGCCACCGTCGAGGGCTCCATCTGGCCCGTCGACGCCAACCTCCGCCCCGAGGGCCGCAACGGCCCCCTCGTGCGCACGCTCTCCTCCCACCTCGCCTACTACCAGCGCTGGGCCAAGACCTGGGAGTTCCAGGCCCTCCTCAAGGCCCGCGCGGTCGCCGGCGACCCCGAGCTCGGGGACCGCTACATCGAGGCCATAACGCCGCTCGTCTGGCAGGCCGCCGAACGCGAGAACTTCGTCGCCGACGTCCAGAAGATGCGCCGCCGCGTCGTGGACAACATCCCCGCCGCCCAGGTCGAGCGCGAGCTCAAGCTGGGCCCGGGCGGCCTGCGCGACGTCGAGTTCGCCGTCCAGCTGCTCCAGCTCGTGCACGGCCGCAGCGACTCCACCCTGCACTCCGGCACCACCCTCGACGCCCTGCACGCGCTGGCCGCCGGCGGCTACGTCGGCCGCACCGACGCCGCCCAGCTCGGCGACGCCTACCGCTTCCTGCGCGCCATGGAGCACCGCATCCAGCTCCACCGGCTGCGCCGCACCCACCTCGTCCCCGAGGGCGAGGCCGACCTGCGGCGCCTCGGCCGCTCCATGGGCCTGCGCACCGAGCCCGTGGCCGAGCTGACCAAGGCGTGGAAGCGGCACGCCTCCGTCGTCCGCCGGCTGCACGAGAAGCTCTTCTACCGGCCGCTGCTGGACGCCGTCGCCCAGCTCGCCCCGGGCGAGATCCGGCTGTCCCCGCGTGCCGCCGGCCAGCGGCTGGAGGCCCTCGGGTACGCCGACCCGGCCGCCGCCCTGCGCCACCTGGAGGCCCTCGCCTCCGGTGTGACCCGCAAGGCCGCCATCCAGCGCACCCTGCTGCCCGTCCTCCTCGGCTGGTTCGCCGACTCCGCCGACCCCGACGCCGGCCTGCTGAACTTCCGCAAGGTCTCCGACGCCCTCGGCAAGACCCCCTGGTACCTGCGGCTGCTGCGCGACGAGGGCGCCGCCGCCGAGAACCTCGCCCGGGTCCTGTCCGCCGGCCGCCTCGCCCCCGACCTGCTGATGCGCGCCCCCGAGGCGGTCGCCCTGCTCGCCGAGCGCGAGAGCCTGGTCCCGCGCGGCCCGGAGGCCCTGGAGCAGGAGATCCTGGCCGCCGTCGGCCGGGCCGAGACCGCCGAGGCAGCCGTCGCCGCCGCCCGCGGGGTCCGCCGGCGCGAGCTGTTCCGCACCGCCGCGGCCGACATCATCAGCTCCTACGGCACGGAGGACCAGCCCGTCGTCGCGGACGCGGGCGCCCTCGTCGACCGGGTCGGCGACGCCGTCTCCGACCTCACCGCCGCCACGATCGCCGGCGCCCTGCGCGCCGCCGTACGCGACCACTGGGGCGACACCCTGCCCACCCGCTTCGCGATCATCGGCATGGGCCGCTTCGGCGGGCACGAGCTGGGCTACGGCTCCGACGCCGACGTCCTCTTCGTGCACGAGCCCCGCGAGGGGGTGGACGAGCAGGAGGCGGCCAAGGCCGCCCAGGCGGTCATCGCCGAGATGCGCAGGCTGCTCCAGCTGCCGACCGCCGACCCGCCGCTGCTCATCGACGCCGACCTGCGCCCCGAGGGCCGCAGCGGGCCCCTGGTCCGTACGCTCGCCTCCTACGCCGCGTACTACCGCCGCTGGTCGCTGGTCTGGGAGAGCCAGGCCCTGCTGCGGGCCGAGCCCGTCGCCGGTGACGCCGGCCTCGGCCGGCGCTTCGTCGAGCTCGTCGACCCGCTGCGCTACCCGGCGGAGGGGCTGGGGGAGGACGCGGTACGCGAGATCCGCCGGCTCAAGGCCCGCATGGAGTCCGAGCGCCTTCCGCGCGGCGCCGACCCCGCCCTGCACACCAAGCTCGGGCGCGGCGGCCTCAGCGACGTGGAGTGGACGGTCCAGCTGATCCAGCTGCGCCACGCCTGGGCGGAGCCGGGCCTGCGCACCACCCGTACCCGCGAGGCCCTGGCCGCCGCCCAGGCCGCCGGGCTGATCGGGTCCGAGGAGGCGCAGATCCTGGACGAGGCCTGGGTGCTGGCCACGCGGGTGCGCAACGCGGTGATGCTGGTGCGCGGCCGGGCCGGCGACACCTTCCCCTCGAACACCCGCGAACTGGCGGCCGTCGGCCGCTACCTGGGCTACGGCGAGGGCCGGGCCGGGGAGATGCTGGACGACTACCGCCGCACGACCCGCCGGGCCCGCGCGGTCGTGGACGAGCTGTTCTACGGGGCGTGAGCCCTACGCCCGGCTGCGCAAGCGGCTGCGCAGGGCCTCGGAGAAGGGGTGCGGGCCCGTCTCGTCCGGGTGGCGGGGCAGCCGGTGGGGCAGGGAGCCGTACCAGGCGCGCGAGACGGCGTAGCCGAAGGCCAGGCAGAGCAGGCCGCCCACCGCGTCGAGCCAGAAGTGGTTGGCGGTGGCCACGATGACGACGAGGGTCGCCGCCGGGTAGAGCAGGCCCAGGATCCGGGCCCAGGGCGCGGAGGCGACCGCGAAGATCGTCAGGCCGCACCACAGCGACCACCCTATGTGCATGGAGGGCATCGCCGCGTACTGGTTCGACATGTGCTTGAGGTTGCCCGAGGCCATCGAGCCCCAGGTGTGGTGGACCAGCACGGTGTCGATGAAGGCGTGGCCGTTCATCAGCCGGGGCGGCGCGAGCGGGTAGAGGTAGTAGCCGACGAGCGCCACGCCGGTCGTGGCGAAGAGGACCAGGCGCGTGGCGGCGTACCGGCCGGGGTGGAAGCGGTAGATCCACACCAGCACGCCGATCGTCACGACGAAGTGCAGCGTGGCGTAGTAGTAGTTCATGCCGACGATGAGCCAGGTCACCGAATCGACCGCGTGGTTGACGGACTCCTCCACGGCGATGCCGATCCGGTTCTCCACGTCCCAGATCCAGTCGGCGTTGGCCAGCGCCACGGACTTCTGCTCGGGCACGGCGTTGCGGATGAGCGAGTACGTCCAGTAGCTCACGGCGATGAGCAGGACCTCGAACCAGATCCGCGGGCGCCGTGGCGCGCGCAGACGCTCCAGCAGACCGCGTCCGGACCCCGGGCCGTGCCCGGCCTCGGTCATGGCGGGTGACGAGACGTCCGTACTGGCAGTGCCCCCAGCGCCGGCTGGGGGAGTTTCCAGTGTCTTCACGCTCGATTCACCCATGGGGAGAGAGTCTGCCAGATGGCCCGCCCGCCCCGATCATCCCTCGGGACGGTCTTCCGTACGCGGCATCCGCCACAGGTACGACGTCCCCAGTAGGGGGGCGCCGCCGGTGGCGGCTACCTCCGCTCGGGGCCGGACGCGGTCGAGCCGCGGACGACGAGTTCGGGCAGGAAGACGAACTCGCTGTGCGGGGCCGGCGTACCGCCGATCTCCTCCAGCAGCGTACGGACGGCCGCCTGCCCCATGGCCTGCACGGGCTGGCGGATCGTGGTCAGCGGCGGGTCCGTGAACGCTATGAGCGGCGAGTCGTCGAAGCCGACGACGGAGACGTCCTGGGGCACCCGCAGGCCCTGCTGCCGGGCGGCCCGGATCGCGCCGAGCGCCATCATGTCGCTGGCGCACACCACCGCCGTGCAGCCGCGGGCGATCAGCGCGGCGGCGGCGGCCTGGCCGCCCTCCAGGCTGTAGAGGGAGTGCTCGACCAGCTCCTCCACCGCTTCCTCGGCCAGGCCGAGGCGCTCGCGCATCGCGAGCCGGAAGCCCTCGATCTTGCGCAGGACGGGCACGAAGCGCTTGGGGCCGACCGCCAGGCCGATCCGGGTGTGCCCGAGGGCGGTGAGGTGGGTCACCGCCAGGTGCATCGCCGCTCGGTCGTCGGGGGAGACGAAGGGGGCCTGCACCTTGGACGAGAAGCCGTTGATCAGGACGAAGGGGACACCCTTGGCACGCAGTTGGTCGTAGCGCGTCATGTCGGCGGTGGTGTCCGCGTGCAGTCCGGAGACGAAGATGATGCCGGAGACCCCGCGGTCCACGAGCATCTCCGTCAGCTCGTCCTCGGTGGACCCGCCGGGGGTCTGGGTGGCCAGGACCGGGGTGAAGCCCTGCCTGGTGAGGGCCTGGCCGATGACCTGGGCCAGCGCCGGGAAGATGGGGTTGTCCAGTTCGGGGGTTATCAGCCCGACCAGGCCGGCGCTGCGCTGGCGCAGCCGCACGGGCCGTTCGTAGCCGAGTACGTCGAGCGCGGCCAGCACGGACTCGCGGGTGCCCGCGGCCACACCGGGCTTGCCGTTGAGCACGCGGCTGACTGTGGCTTCGCTGACCCCCGCCTGGGCTGCGATGTCGGCAAGCCGTGCGGTCACGGGATTGGACTGTACCGGTCCGACGTTCACCTTGCCCACCACGTGCACGAATCGGGCGGCAGGACAACGGTGCGGCCGTCGGTCTCGACGGGGGCGGAGGAGAGGACGGGACGGCCGGGGGCGGGCAGTTCGACGCGGACCGAGGTGGTGTTCAGGGTGCAGGCGAAGCCGGGCCGGGTGAAGAGCAGGACGCCCTCGGGGGCCTGCCCCCACCGCATCCCCCCGCCCGGGCCGCCCGGCCGCGCACCGGCGGCCTGTTCGCCGGGCGGCGCCGCGTCCCGGGGCCCGGGCAGGTCGACCGCCTTGAGCGGGGTGAAGGA
>NZ_WTFF01000117.1 GCF_019400985.1 Streptomyces bambusae | reverse complement strand
GCCGCCGAAGGCGCCGAGGACGACCCCGTCCGCTTCACCCCGCTGCGCGGCGCGGGGCTGGCCGACGCCGCCGACCGCCTCGCCGCCGAGATCGGCGCCGGCCGGATGGGCGACGTCGACTACGCCCGCATCCACCGCGCCTGGGAGTCAGTCCAGGCGGACCCGGCCCGGTTCACCGCCTTCGCCGACTCCGTGCGCGCCAAGGGCGCCGCGGCCTGCCTGCACCCCTCCGGCTCCCGCGACCTGCCCGTCCGGGCCGCCCGCCACGACCTGGTGGTCCGCCAGGTCCGGCTCGGCACCGTCACCGACGCCGAGCGCAACCCGTACGCCCGGCGCGGCACCGGCCTCGCCCTCGGCCCCGAGGTGCTCGGCACCTCGCTGCTGGCCGTCGGGCCGCCCGGCGCCGGCAAGACCGCGCGGCTGGTCCGCCCGGTCGTCGAGTCGCTGGCCCTCCAGGCACTGGCCGGCCAGGCCGCCGTCATCGCGGTCGGCGCGCCCGGCACCCAGCTCGGCCCGGACGAGGCCTACGACGTGGTGGTGCGCATCGGCGACCCGGCCTCCGTGCACGACCTCGACCTCTACGGCGGCACCGCCGACCCCGACGAGGCCGCCACCCTGCTCGCCGAGGCCTTCGTCGGCGACGTACCCGTCATCGACGTGCGCCGCGCGGCCACCGCGCTCGCCCAGCTGCTCGGGCCGTTCCGGGCCGCCTACGGGCGCTTCCCGACCGTCCCCGAGCTGCGCGAGCTGCTCGACCAGGTGCCGGCCGCCGTCGGCATGCTGCGCGAGGACCTCCAGGGCGCCGGGCAGTACGCCATGCTGCGCGAGCTCGACGCGCGCGAGCGCCAGTACGGCGCCCACGGCGACCCCGGGCCGCTGCTGGCCGACCGGGTGGCGCTGCTGGACCGGCCCGTCTTCGCCGGCTCCTTCGACACCACCGGGCAGAACCGGATGTTCTCGCTCAGCTTCCTGGAGCACCCCCTGCGGGTCCGCATCGACCTGCCCGAGCGCGCCCATGCCGACGCCTCCCGGATGCTGGCCCGGCTGCTGCTCGCGCAGTTCACCCACAGCGCCGCCGCGCGCGCCGACCGCTCCCTGTTCGCCTTCCTGGCCTTCGACGACGCCTCGGCCACCCTCACCCCGCAGACCGTGCGCGGGGTGCAGCGGCTGCGGTCCGCGCACGCCGGGGTGCTGCTCACGCTGCGGACCCTGGAGGACGTGCCGGAGGGGCTGCGCACCCCGCTGCTCGGCGCGGTCGGCTGCCGGATGGCCTTCTCCGGGGTCACCACCTGGGACGGCAAGCGGTTCGCGGAGGCCTGGGGCACCGAGTGGGTGGAGACCCGGGACGTCACCAGCCGGGACGTCTACGCCGACCAGGCCTTCACCCGGATGGTCAACGCCTTCCGCAAGCTCGTCACCGGCAAGGCCGTCACCACCGACGCGGTGACCGTCCGGCAGGTCGAGCGCGAGCGCTGGTCCGCCTCGGACCTCGCGCACGCCGTGCCGCCGGGGTGCGCGGTGCTCTCGCTGACGACCGTACGCGGCGAGCGGGCCGCCCCGCTGCTGGTCGAGCTGGCCGGATAGCGGCGGGGCGAGGCCTCGTACGAGGTGGCCGGACCGGGCTGAGGGAGCCCTACAAGGCGGCCGGACCGGGCTGAGGGAGCGCGTACGAGGTGGCCGGACCGGGCTGAGGGAACCCGTACGAGATGGCAGAATCGAGCTGAGCCGTTCATACGACACGGCGAAAATCCTCAGAGTCGTAACGGAAGCCCGGAAGTCCCCGATGCCCCTCACCCTCGCCTCGCTCGTCCAGCACTCGGCGCTCAAGCTCAGCGTCCGGGCGGGGGAGGGGCGCCTCGACACCCCCGTGCGCTGGGCGCACGTCAGCGAGCTCGCCGACCCCGTCCCCTACATGGAGGGCGGCGAGCTGCTGCTGATCACGGCGATGAAGCTGGACGCCGAGGACCCCGAGGAGATGCGCCGCTACGTGCGCCGGCTGTCCGCGGCCGGCGTCGTCGGCATCGGCTTCGCCATCGGCGTGAACTACGACGCCGTCCCCGACGCCCTGGTCGAGGCGGCACGGGAGGCGGACCTCCCGCTGCTGGAGGTGCCGCGGCGCACCCCGTTCCTCGCCATCAGCAAGGCCGTCTCGGCGGCGCTCGCCGCCGACCAGTACCGGGCGGTGACCGCCGGCTTCGAGGCCCAGCGCGAACTTACCCGGGCCGCCCTGTCCTCCGACGGGCCCGCCGAGCTCCTCGCGAAGCTCGCCTCCCACGTCCACGGCTGGGCCGCGCTGTACGACGCCTCCGGCCAGGTGGTAGCGGCCGCCCCCGACTGGGCCGCCCGCCGCGCCGCCCGGCTCACCCCGGACGTCGAGCGGCTGCGCGAGCGGCCGGCCCCGGCCAGCGCCGTCGTCGGCGGCTCGGACGACCGGGTCGAGCTGCAGTCCCTGGGCACCGGCCGGCGCGGCCGCGGCGCCCTGGCCGTCGGCACCGGGGCGCCGCTGGGCACGGCCGAGCGGTACGCCGTCCACTCCGCCGTGGCCCTGCTGACACTGACCACGGAACGCTCCCGCTCGCTGCACGACGCCGAGTCCCGGCTGGGCGCGGCCGTGCTGCGGATGCTGCTGGCCGGGGAGGCCGAACACGCCCAGGAGGTGGCCGCAGACCTCTACGGCGGACTGCTCCAGGCGCCGTTCCGGCTGGTCGTGGCCGAGGCGGCGCTACCCGGCACCGCCGGGCCCGAGGGACTCGCCCAGCTCGCCGACACGGTGGAATCGGCCGCAGCCCGCACCGGCGAGGCCGTCCTGGTGGTGCCGGAGCCCGGCCGGCTGGTGGTCCTCGCGGCCGACGGCGGGGCCGCCGTCCAGGCCGTCGCCGACCAGGCCGAGGCCCAGGAGTCCCGGCGTGGCCGCGAGAGCAGCGGACCCGAGCCGGACGAGCTCGTGGTGGGGATGTCCGCGCCGGCCGGCCCGGCCGGCGCCGGGACCGCCTTCACCCAGGCCGACCAGGCGCTGGCGGTGGCCCGCCGGCGCGGCCGCCCGCTGGTCGAGCACGAGGACCTGGCGGCCGGCTCCGTACTGCCCCTGCTGGCCGACGACGCCGTACGGGCGTTCGCCGACGGCACGCTGCGGGCGCTGCGCGAGCACGACGCGACCGGGCGGGGCGACCTGGAGGCCTCGCTCCAGGCCTGGCTGTCCCGGCACGGCCAGTGGGACGCGGCCGCCGCCGACCTCGGCGTCCACCGGCACACCCTGCGCTACCGGATGCGGCGCGTCGAGGAGATCCTCGGCCGCTCCCTGGACGACCCGGACGTCCGGATGGAGCTGTGGCTGGCCCTGAAGGCCAGCTCCCCGGCCTGACCGCAGCGCCTGACCGCAGCGCCTGCCCGCAGCGATTCGTACCGCTTTGCGGCGGTGCGCCTCCCGTAAGGACAGTGACAAAGCGGCGAAGCGGCGCCGCACCGCGCTCCATGCCGGACAAACGACGATCCGGGCACGGGGCCCTACGGTGGTGGGGACAAGGACCCGCACACATCCGAAGGGCCGGGATTCGCATGACTTCCACCCACGCCTTCTGGCTCGCCGGCCGCCAGGCCGCCGGCGAGGACAGCTTCGACGTCCACAACCCGTGGGACGGCCGTCTGGTCGGCACCGTCAGCGTGCCCACCGACGCCCAGGTCGAAGAGGCCGTGGCCGCGGCGCACGCCGTGACGGCGGAGTTCTCCGCGACCCCCGCCCACGTCCGCGCCGCCGCCCTGGACCACGTGTCCAAGCGGCTCGTCGAGCGCACCGAGGAGATCGCCCAGCTGATCTCCGCCGAGAACGGCAAGCCCATCAAGTGGGCCCGCGGTGAGGTCGGCCGTGCGGTGTCCGTGTTCCGCTTCGCCGCGGAGGAGGCCCGCCGCTTCAACGGCGGCGAGGCCCAGCGCCTGGACACCGACGCCGGCGGCGTCGGCCGGCTCGCCCTGACCCGCCGCTTCGTCAAGGGCCCGGTCCTCGGCATCGCGCCGTTCAACTTCCCGCTGAACCTGTGCGCCCACAAGGTCGCCCCGGCCATCGCCGTCGGCGCCCCCATCATCCTCAAGCCGGCCCCGGCCACCCCGCTCTCCGCGCTCCTGCTCGGCGAGCTGCTCGCCGAGACCGACCTGCCCGCCGGCTCCTGGTCGGTCCTGCCGGTCGCCAACGACCGGATGCCCGCCCTCGTCAAGGACGAGCGCCTCCCGGTCATCTCCTTCACCGGCTCCGACAAGGTCGGCCACGCCATCCAGGAGTCCGTGCCGCACAAGCACTGCACCCTGGAGCTCGGCGGCAACGCCGCGGCCGTGGTCCTCGCCGACTGGTCCTCCGAGGCCGACCTCGACTGGGCCGCGACCCGCATCGCCACCTTCTCCAACTACCAGGCCGGCCAGTCCTGCATCTCCGTGCAGCGCGTGATCGCCGACGCCTCCGTCTACGACCGCCTGGTCGAGAAGGTCGTCGCCAAGGTCCAGGCCCAGGTCACCGGCGACCCGGCCGACGACGCCACCGACGTCGGCCCGCTGGTCTCCGAGGACGCCGCCAAGCGCGTCGAGTCCTGGGTCGACGAGGCCGTCTCCGCCGGCGCCAAGCTGCTCACCGGCGGCAAGCGCGAGGGCGCCTCGTACGAGCCGACCGTCCTCGCCGAGCTGCCCGACGGCGTCACCCTCGCCTGCGAGGAGGCCTTCGGCCCGGTCCTCACCCTGCACAGGGCCGAGAACACGGACGAGGCCTTCGCCACGGTCAACAGCTCGAAGTACGGCCTGCAGACCGGCGTCTTCACGCACGACATCCAGGTCGCCTTCCGCGCCCACCGCGAGCTCGAGGTCGGCGGCGTCATCATCGGCGACGCCCCGTCCTACCGCGCCGACCAGATGCCCTACGGCGGCGTCAAGCAGTCGGGCGTCGGCCGCGAGGGCGTCCGCTACGCGATGGACGACTACACGTACGAGCGCGTCCTGGTCCTGACCGGCCTCGACATCTGACCCGTACCCCACGAACCGGACGGTCTGAGCCCACTGTGCGGGGGCTCAGACCGTCCCCCTTCTCCCGGCCCTGACCTGCGAAAAGCGTCGGATCTTGGCTGATCTCCTCAACGCGTGGGAACACCGGCCCAACGCTCTTGGCCAAGGTGAGCGTGCTTCCGCGACCGGTCGCTACGCCTCACGCGCGCGGGAAGCAGCGTCATGCAACTCTTGGCGCACCCCACGAGCGCCCACCGCTGCCAAGGCCCACAGGGCGCTGATGGATTGCGCATGCTCCCACGGCGGCCCCGACCTCTCCGGTGGCAGGAAGGGCACGACGGCCACGTCGACGTCCGAGAAGGCACGGTGCTCGACGTAGCGCATGCCGCGCACACCGCCCCCGGAGGAGCGGTGTCGGTGTCACGAGCTGATGAGCCTGCTGTCGAAGCCGGCGCGCAGGAGACGCTCGTACGCGTCATGGATGTCTCCCGGTACGTCCTGCTCGACGGCGAAGCCGAGCGCCGGGTACTCGATGACCCTTTGCAGGTCGCCCACGAGCATGTCGACGACGAGCTTCTCGTCGCCGATGGACTTGATGTAGTCGTCGAACTCAAGCGGCTCGGAGGTGCAGACGACCTCGACCTCCGGCCAGAGCTTGCGGCACGTGGCGTACGAGCCGCGCTCCATGTACGGCTTGGAGATCAGGAGCAGCGACTCGACCTCCACGCCGGCCTCGCGCAGCACCTCTCGGGACAGCGTGATGTTCTGGCCGGTGTTCCCGGCCTTGGTCTCCAGCAGGATCGCTGCGTCGGGGACGCCCAGGCCGAGGGCGTGCTCGCGGTAGTGGACTGCCTCACCGCGTGGGAAGCGGGCGGCCGTGGTCGGGCTGTTCCCGCCGCTGAAGACGACGACGGGGAAGAGGCCGGCGCCGTAGAGGTCGGCGGAAGCGGTGGCGACGCCGAGGTCGTGGCTACCCAGGCCGATGGCCGCCGAGCAGGGACGTACCTCGTGGCCCATCTGGTGATAGCGCCAGATCAGCACGGCGTCGTTCCACTGCTCGTCGGTGATGGTGCGCTCTGCACGGTCCGGCACGGGGACTCCCTCGATCATCGCTGCCTTCACCTCGACACGAGGGTCCGCGGGTCGTCGTACGACCGCCGGATTCCCTCGATGCTACGGAGCTGATGGCTCAGGCCGTGCTGGGAGGCCATACGCGCCGCGTCGTCGAGGACGGTCAACCCATCATCGCGGGTGGCCGGGTCGGACAGAAGGATGTGCGAGTACGCGGTGTCCAACCGGACGCGCTGCATGGGGGAGTCGACGGACCCGGTTGAGCGGGCGATGTCGATGCAGTCGAGCGCCTGGCGTACTGGCGGGCCGAGGCTTCGAGCTGCCCGGCCATCTCCGTGACCACGGCGGCGCCCTCTACGTCGTGGACGACATGCTCCCGCAGGTCACATGGCCGGACGGTCACCAGCCGCGGGTGGACCGCTTCCTCGATCGGCTTCCCGAAGTCCCCAACTTCCGTGTCACGCCCATGCGGTGGGCTTCCGGGCTGGTGGTCGCCGCCCGCCTCTGAGGGTCTATCGTGCCCCCGTGCCCGCTGATCTGATTCGCATCGTCTCCCGTGATTCGCCGATGGCCCTCGCCCAGGTGGAGCGCGTCCGCGCCGAGCTCGCCGCGCTCCACCCCGGGATCGAGACCACCGTCCTGCCGGTGAAGACCACCGGCGACAAGTGGATGGGAGACCTCAGCGCGGTCGAGGGGAAGGGCGCCTTCACCAAGGAGGTCGACGCGGCGATCCTCGCGGGTGAGGCCGACCTCGCCGTGCACTGTGTCAAGGACGTCCCGGCCGACCGCCCGCTGCCGGCCGGGACCACCTTCGCCGCCTTCCTGGAGCGCGACGACATCCGCGACGCCTTGGTCCACCCCGAGGGGCTCACCCTCGACCAGCTGCCGCCCGGTACCCGCATCGGCACCTCCTCCGTACGCCGGATCGCCCAGCTCGCCGCGGCGTACCCGCACCTCACGTGCGTCCCGATCCGCGGCAACGCGAACAGCCGCCTCGCCAAACTCCAAGCGGGCGACGCCGATGCGCTCCTCCTGGCCGTCGCAGGCCTCCGCCGCATCGGTCGCGCGGACGCCATCAGCGAGATCATCTCCGCCGACATCCTCATGCCGCCCATCGGAGCCGGCACCCTCGCGCTCCAGTGCCGGGAGGACGACACCGAACTCATCGACACCGTCAGTGCCCTCGGCCACCCGGACAGCCACCGCGAGACCCTCGCCGAGCGCATGCTCCTCCACGTCCTCCAGGGGCACTGCAACAGCCCGATCGCCGGCTACGCCCGGGCGGAGCGCAGCGGGGACCTCTCCCTGCGGGCCTCGGTGTTCACCCCCGACGGCAAGGTGGTGCTGGGCGCCCACGAGTGGGCCGGCCGCCTCGACCCTGCCACCCTCGGCACGTCCGTCGCCGTCGCCCTCCTGCGACAGGGCGCCCGCGAGGTCATCGACAGCATCCCGCACTGACCCGCCACCGGCAGCCGGCCGTCCCCCCCTTTCCCGGGGGCGGTTCCGGGTCGGTTTCATCCGGGTGGACCGCCCCGGCTTTTCCCGGGGAGCCGGGCAGGGTACGACTCACAGGTAGCACCCATCGGTAGCGACCCGACTCGGCGGCGAGGTGAGCCCCCTCATGTCCGCAACACAGCCCGCATCACAGCCCAAGGTGACCGAGCGCGAGGCCCGGCAGGTGGCGGAAGCGGCCCGGGAACAGGACTGGCGCAAGCCCAGCTTCGCCAAGGAACTGTTCCTCGGCCGGTTCCGGCTGGACCTGATCCACCCCCATCCCCTGCCCGACGGCGAGGACGTACGGCGCGGCGAGGCCTTCCTCGCCCGGCTGCGGGAATTCTGCGAGAACGAGATCGACGGCGCCCGCATCGAGCGCGAGGCGCGGATCCCGGACGAGACCGTGCGGGGCCTGAAGGAACTCGGCGCCCTCGGGATGAAGATCGACCCGAAGTACGGGGGCCTGGGCCTGACCCAGGTGTACTACAACAAGGCCCTCGCCCTCGTCGGCTCGGCCAACCCGGCCGTCGGCGCCCTGCTCTCCGCCCACCAGTCGATCGGCGTCCCCCAGCCGCTGAAGATCTTCGGCACCCCGGAGCAGAAGGAAGCCTTCCTGCCCCGCTGCGCCACCACCGACATCAGCGCCTTCCTCCTCACCGAGCCCGACGTCGGCTCCGACCCGGCCCGGCTGGCCACCACCGCCGTCCCCGACGGCGAGGACGCGTACGTCCTGGACGGCGTGAAGCTGTGGACCACCAACGGCGTGGTCGCCGACCTCCTCGTGGTCATGGCCCGGGTGCCCCGCAGCGAGGGCCACAAGGGCGGCATCACCGCCTTCGTCGTCGAGGCCGACTCGCCCGGCATCACCGTGGAGCACCGCAACGCCTTCATGGGGCTGCGCGGACTGGAGAACGGCGTCACCCGCTTCCACCGGGTCAGGGTGCCCGCGGCGAACCGGATCGGCCCCGAGGGCGCCGGCCTGAAGATCGCCCTCACCACCCTCAACACCGGCCGCCTCTCGCTGCCCGCGATGTGCGTCGGCGCCGGCAAGTGGTGCCTGAAGATCGCCCGCGAGTGGTCGGCGGTCCGCGAGCAGTGGGGCCGGCCGGTCGCCCGGCACGAGGCCGTCGGATCGAAGATCTCCTTCATCGCCGCCACCACCTTCGCCCTCGAAGCCGTCGTCGACCTCTCCTCCCAGATGGCCGACGAGGACCGCAACGACATCCGCATCGAGGCGGCCCTGGCCAAGCTCTACGGCAGCGAGATGGCCTGGCTGATGGCCGACGAGCTGGTCCAGATCCGCGGCGGCCGCGGCTTCGAGACCGCCGAGTCCCTGGCCGCACGCGGCGAGCGGGCCGTCGCGACCGAGCAGCTCCTGCGCGACATGCGGATCAACCGGATCTTCGAGGGCTCGACCGAGATCATGCACCTGCTGATCGCACGGGAGGCCGTCGACGCCCACCTCTCCGTCGCCGGCGACCTCATCGACCCCGACAAGGCGCTCGGCGACAAGGCGAAGGCGGGCGCCCGCGCCGCCGGGTTCTACGCCCGCTGGCTGCCGAAGCTGGCCGCCGGCCCCGGACAGGTGCCCGGCACCTACCGCGAGTTCCACCCGGCCGGCCACCCCGACCTCGCCGTCCACCTGCGCTACGTCGAACGCGGCGCCCGCAAACTCGCCCGGTCCACCTTCTACGCCATGTCGCGCTGGCAGGGCCGGATGGAGACCAAGCAGGGCTTCCTGGGCCGGATCGTCGACATCGGCGCCGAGCTCTTCGCCATGAGCGCGGCCTGCGTCCGCGCCGAGCACCTGCGGGCCACCGGCGAGCACGGACGGGAGGCCTACCAGCTCGCCGACGCCTTCTGCCGCCAGTCCCGGCTGCGCATCGAGGAGCTCTTCGGCCGGCTCTGGGCCAACACCGACGACCTCGACCGCAAGGTCGTCGCCGGGGTCCTCACCGGCACCTACACCTGGCTGGAGGAGGGCGTGCTCGACCCCTCCGGCGACGGCCCCTGGATCGCCGACGCCGCCCCCGGCCCGTCCGTGCACGAAAACGTCCACCGCCCCATCCGCTGACCTGCGATCATCGCCCCGGCGCCGGACAGGCGTAGGGGAGCGGTGAGCGGGGAAGCGGATGGATGTGGACCGGGAGTTCAGACGGCTCGCCTGGTGCGTGGCGCACCTGCTGCGCCACGCACCGGACGCGGTGACGGCCGGGCTGCTGCGGCGGCTGGATCCGGCCACCCGCCGCTACCTCGCCCGTGACCAGTACCTGCCGGGCGCGGCCGTGACCCTGCTGCTGCGCGAGGGCAGCGACGAGGACCGCCGGACGGTCGCCCGCAACCCCCACGTGCTCGGCCGGCCGCTGCCCGGCCTGCCCGGGCCCGTACGGTACGCCGCCCGCCCCGGCCCGCCGCCGGAGCTCCGCCGACAACTGGGCCCCGGCCCGCTCACCGGCCCCGACCTGGTCGGCGTACTGCGCCGGCACGGCCGCCGACGGCCCCGGACCGCACTCGACGTGCTCACGCTGCCGCACGAGCTCGACCCTGAGCTGCTGCTTGCCGAGCAAGCCCGCGAGCCGCTGCCTCCCGGCGCGGTCGAGGCCCTGCTGCTCGTCGGCCGGCTGCCGCGCACGGTCTGCCTGGCCCTGCTCGACACCCGGGCGCAGCATACGGACGGCCCCGCCTGGCACCGGCCGGCGGTACGGGCCGTCCGCATGGGCCTGCTCACCCCCGACGAGCTCGCCGCCCACGTCGCCCCCGCCCGCCGGGCCCTGCTGCTGGCGGACCTGCACGTGTCCGCCGGGCTGCGCTGGGCCCTGCCGGAGCTGGCCGAAATGCGCTCCGCCGTGCACCGGCTGCTCCGGCCGGCGCTGGGCGACGACCTGCGGCTGTGGGCCCGGCTGCGCCGGGCCGCCCCCGGCTTCCCGGGCACCCTCCCGGACCTCGCGGCGGCGGTGGTGGCGGGGCGCGCGACCGAGGCGGCCGGCAGCGACGCAGAACAACAAGACGACGTAGAACAGGACGACATAGATCAAGACGACGTGGAACAAGACACAGACACCGCAGCCGCCGTCCGCCGCGCCGTCGAGGCGCTCGCCCCCGCCCCGCCCCGCCCCCTCGGCAGCGTCGACCGCGAGCTCGCGCTCGCCAGCCTGGCCGTGCCCAACGCCATGGGCGACCTGGCGGAGGACGTCCGCTGGGTGCGCGCCTGCCTCGACCGGGGCGTGCTCACCGGCGAGGACGTCGTACGGCACAAGGCGCCCGCCGCCTGGGCCCTGGACGAGGACCACTGGCTCGGCGTCGTCGACCACCCCGACCGGCACGACCGGCCCGCGGCCGTGCTCGCCGCCCGCGCCGAGGCGGACCGGCTGCTCGACGCGGCGCTCGGCCGGGACCCGGACGCCTGGTGGCAGGCAGCCCGGGCGCTGCCGGACTTCCCCGGCACCCTCCCCGAGCTGCTCGCCGCGGTCACCGAGGGCACCGACGTCGGCCGCTAGCCAGATGCAGCTGGACCCTGTCGTCCCGCCCCCGCCGCCCGAACAGCCCGAACAGGGGGAGTGCGTGCCCGGGCGCACCCGGCATGCGGCAACAATGGGGGGATGAGCGACAGCCCAGCCCCCCTTGCCGATCCGCACCTCCTCTTCGACGCCGCGGCCGGCCGCCGGGACATCGTCATCCTCGGCTCCACCGGGTCCATCGGGACCCAGGCCATCGACCTGGTCCTGCGCAACCCCGACCTGTTCCGGGTGACCGGCCTGTCCGCGGCCGGCGGCCGTGTCGGCCTGCTCGCCGAGCAGGCCCGGCAGCTGCGCGTACGGACCGTCGCCGTCGCCCGCGAGGACGTCGTACCGGCCCTGAAAGAGGCGCTGAGCGCCCAGTACGGCGCCGAGCCGCAGCCGGAGGTCCTCGCCGGACCCGACGCGGCCACCGAGCTCGCCGCGTCCGAGTGCCACACGGTCCTCAACGGCATCACCGGCTCCATCGGCCTCGCGCCCACCCTCGCCGCGCTGCGCGCCGGCCGCACCCTCGCCCTCGCCAACAAGGAGTCGCTGATCGTCGGCGGCCCGCTGGTGAAGGCCCTGGCCGCGCCCGGCCAGATCATCCCGGTGGACTCGGAGCACGCCGCGCTCTTCCAGGCGCTCGCCGCCGGCACCCGGGCCGACGTGCGCAAGCTCGTGGTCACCGCCTCCGGCGGGCCCTTCCGCGGCCGCACCCGCGCCGAGCTCGCCGAGGTCACCATCGAGGACGCGCTCGCGCACCCGACCTGGGCCATGGGACCGGTCATCACGGTCAACTCGGCGACCCTGGTCAACAAGGGGCTGGAGGTGATCGAGGCGCACCTGCTGTACGACATCCCCTTCGACCGCATCGAGGTCGTGGTCCACCCGCAGTCCTACGTTCACTCGATGGTGGAGTTCACCGACGGCTCCACACTCGCCCAGGCGACCCCGCCGGACATGCGCGGGCCGATCGCGATCGGCCTCGGCTGGCCGCACCGGATTCCCGACGCCGCCCCCGCCTTCGACTGGAGCAAGGCCTCCACCTGGGAGTTCTTCCCCCTGGACACCGAGGCCTTCCCCTCCGTGGGCCTGGCCCGGCACGTGGGTACCCTGGGCGGCACCGCCCCCGCCGTCTTCAACGCGGCGAACGAGGAGTGCGTCGACGCCTTCCTCGCGGGAAGGCTGCCGTTCACAGCAATCGTGGATACCGTCGCCGCAGTGGTCGAGGACCACGGGACGCCGGGCGCGGGAACCTCGCTGACCCTCGACGACGTCCTCGAAGCAGAGGCCTGGGCCCGTGCCCGGGCGAGGGAGCTGGCGGCCCGGACCGCCGTGGAGGCGCGCGCATGACGATTCTCATGACGGTGATCGGGATAGTCGTCTTCGTGCTCGGTCTCCTCGTCTCCATCGCCTGGCACGAGCTGGGCCACCTCTCCACGGCCAAGCTCTTCGGCGTCCGCGTGCCGCAGTACATGGTCGGCTTCGGCCCGACGATCTGGTCGCGGCACAAGGGCGAGACGGAGTACGGGATCAAGGCCGTCCCGATGGGCGGCTACATCCGCATGATCGGCATGTTCCCGCCCGGCGAGGACGGCAAGGTCAGCGCCCGCTCGACGTCCCCGTTCCGCGCGATGATCGAGGACGCCCGCTCGGCGGCGTACGAGGAGCTCAAGCCGGGCGACGAGACGCGGCTGTTCTACACGCGCAAGCCCTGGAAGCGCGTCATCGTCATGTTCGCCGGGCCGTTCATGAACCTGGTCCTGGCGGTGGGGATCTTCCTGACCACGCTCATGGCCTTCGGCGTCAACACCACGACGACGCAGGTCAGCTCGGTCTCGGCGTGCGTCGTCGCGCCGACCGAGAAGCGGGACTCCTGCAAGCCCGGCGACCGCGTGGCACCCGCCGCCGCGGCGGGCCTGGCCCCCGGCGACCGGATCGTGGCCTTCAACGGCGCGAAGATCGACGACTGGTCCACCCTGCAGAAGAAGATCCGCGGGACGATCGGCCCCGCCACCGTCACGGTCGAGCGGGACGGCAAGCGCATCGACCTGCACCCCACCCTGATCGAGAACAAGGTCAGCAAGACCGACGACAAGGGCCGCTACGTCAAGGACGAGTACGTCTCCGCGGGCTGGCTCGGCTTCACCCCGGCCGACGGGTACGTCGAGCAGTCCTTCGGCCAGGCGGTCTCCCGCATGGGCGACATGGTGCAGGCCAGCGCCGAGGCCCTGATCGACCTCCCGGCCAAGATCCCGCCGCTGTGGGACGCCGCGTTCAACGGCGCCGAGCGCGACCCGAACGGCCCGATGGGCATCGTCGGCGCGGCCCGGATCAACGGCGAGATCTTCACCCTCGACCTGCCCGCCACGCACATCCTGGTGCTGAGCCTGAACACGCTGGCCGCGTTCAACCTCTCGCTGTTCCTGTTCAACATGCTGCCGCTGCTGCCGCTGGACGGCGGCCACATCGCGGGCGCCCTGTGGGAGTCCGTACGCCGCCACACCGCGCGGCTCTTCCGCCGCCCGGACCCCGGTCCGTTCGACGTCGCGCGGCTCATGCCGCTCGCGTACGTGGTGGCGGGCGTGTTCGTCTGCTTCACGCTGCTCGTCCTGATCGCCGACGTGGTGAACCCCATCAAGATCACCTGATCGGGTGAGGGATCGGCCGAAGAAGCAGGGGGCCGGGCACGATACGTGTCCGGCCCCTTACATTTCGGGGGCCGGCGCCGGCCCGGCCCGGCCCGGCGTCCCGGCGGGTGCACGGGGCGCGTGCGGCGTGGCGTAATCTCGAAGCCCGGAGCCCGCCGATCTCGGGACCTTGATCCACACCTTGGGGTTGCACAGCAGATGACTGCCATCTCTCTCGGAATGCCGTCCGTGCCGACGAAGCTCGCCGACCGACGGGTCAGCCGCAAGATCCAGGTCGGTTCCGTGGCCGTCGGCGGTGACGCGCCCGTCTCCGTGCAGTCGATGACCACCACGCGCACGTCCGACATCGGCGCCACCCTCCAGCAGATCGCCGAGCTCACCGCCTCCGGCTGCCAGATCGTCCGCGTGGCCTGCCCGACCCAGGACGACGCCGACGCGCTCGCGACCATCGCGAAGAAGTCGCAGATCCCGGTGATCGCGGACATCCACTTCCAGCCCAAGTACGTCTTCGCGGCCATCGACGCCGGCTGCGCCGCGGTCCGCGTGAACCCGGGCAACATCAAGCAGTTCGACGACAAGGTCAAGGAGATCGCCAAGGCGGCGAACGACGCCGGCACTCCGATCCGCATCGGCGTCAACGCCGGCTCGCTCGACCGCCGCCTGCTCCAGAAGTACGGCAAGGCCACCCCCGAGGCGCTGGTGGAGTCCGCGCTGTGGGAGGCCTCCCTCTTCGAGGAGCACGACTTCCGCGACATCAAGATCTCGGTCAAGCACAACGACCCGGTCGTCATGGTCGAGGCCTACCGCCAGCTCGCCGCCCGCTGCGACTACCCGCTGCACCTCGGCGTCACCGAGGCCGGCCCCGCCTTCCAGGGCACCATCAAGTCGGCCGTCGCCTTCGGCGCCCTGCTCTCCCAGGGCATCGGCGACACCATCCGGGTCTCGCTCTCCGCCCCGCCGGCCGAGGAGATCAAGGTCGGCATCCAGATCCTGGAGTCGCTGAACCTGCGCCAGCGCCGCCTGGAGATCGTCTCCTGCCCGTCCTGCGGCCGCGCCCAGGTGGACGTCTACAAGCTGGCCGAGGAGGTCAGCGCGGGCCTGGAGGGCATGGAGGTCCCGCTGCGCGTCGCCGTCATGGGCTGCGTCGTCAACGGCCCCGGCGAGGCCCGCGAGGCCGACCTCGGCGTCGCCTCCGGCAACGGCAAGGGCCAGATCTTCGTCAAGGGCGAGGTCATCAAGACCGTCCCCGAGTCGAAGATCGTCGAGACCCTGATCGAGGAGGCGCTGAAGATCGCCGAGCAGATGGAGAAGGACGGCGTCATGTCCGGCGAGCCGACCGTCGCCGTCGCCGGCTGATCCCGACGCGTCCCACCCCGCCGGCAGACCCCGCCGGCCGGCCCGCCCCGCCCCCGCCGGCCCCGAGGCACCTCGACCCCGGCCCCGTTCCCGCAGCTCGCGGGGCGGGGCCGGGGCCTTTTCGTGACCTCCACGACGCGGCATCCGCCAGTCGCTGCGGGTACAGTGCGACAGATCAGCAGACTTGCATGGTGAGGCCCCCACAGTGTTGACGCAGACCACCACCAGGGTCCTCGAGCCCAGCGACCTCGACGCCGCGCTCGAAGTGCTCGACCGCGATCCGGTCGCGAACGCCTTCGTGGCCGCCCGCGTCCAGGTGGCGGGCCTCGACCCGTGGCGGCTGGGCGGCGAGATGTGGGGCTACTACGAGGACGGCGCGCTGCGCTCGCTGTGCTACTCCGGCGCCAACCTCGTGCCCGTCTGCGCCACCCCCGAGGCCGTCCGGGCCTTCGCCGACCGGGCCCGCCGCACCGGCCGCCGCTGCTCCTCCATCGTGGGCCCCGCCGAGGCCGCCGGGCCGCTGTGGCGGCTGCTGGAGCCCCACTGGGGGCCCGCCCGCGACGTCCGGGCCCACCAGCCGCTGATGGTCACCGAGGAACCCTCGCGGGAGGTCGCGCCCGACCCGCTGGTCCGCCGGGTGCGCAAGGACGAGATGGACCTGATCATGCCCGCGTGCGTGGCCATGTTCACCGAGGAGGTCGGCATCTCGCCGCTCGCGGGCGACGGCGGACTCCTGTACCAGGCGAGGGTCGCCGAGCTCGTCGGCAGCGGCCGCTCCTTCGCCCGCGTCGAGGACGGCAAGGTCGTCTTCAAGGCCGAGATCGGCGCGGCCACCGCCCGCGCCTGCCAGATCCAGGGGGTCTGGGTGGCCCCGGAGTTCCGCGGCCACGGCCACTCCGAGACCGGCATGGCCGCCGTGGTCGAGTACGCGCTGCGCGACGTGGCGCCCGTGGTCAGCCTCTACGTCAACGACTTCAACACCGCGGCGCGGGCGGCCTACCGCCGCGTCGGCTTCCGCGAGGTCGGCGCATTCATGAGTGTCCTGTTCTGATCACGCCGTCGCGAAGTAAGGTCACCGCATGGTGACCTCACCCGCCGGTCTGGAGATCGGCCCCCTCGACCTCGGCGCCCGCGTGGACGAGGCGCTGCGGGTGCAGGCCGTCGCCTTCGGCCTCAGCGAGGAGGAGGTCGGCATCCGGCGGTACATCGTGCAGCGCCACATGACCTGCCCCGGCGCCCGGGCGCTGGGCGCCTTCACCGACGACGGGGCACTGGCCGGCTTCGTCTACGGCATGCCCAACGACCGCACCCACTGGTGGTCCACGGTCGTCGAGCCGTACCTGCGGGCCGAGGGCAACGACGGCTGGCTCGACGGCTCGTTCGTCATCACCGAGCTGCACGTCCACCCCGGGTTCCAGGGCCACGGCGTCGGCCGCGAGCTGATCACCCGGATCACGGACACGGCCGCCGAGCCGCGCTCCATCCTCTCCGCCATCGACACCGAGAGCCCGGCCCGCGGGCTCTACCGGTCACTGGGCTACACCGACCTGGCCCGGCAGGTGCACTTCCCCAGCGCGAGCCTCCCGTACGCCGTAATGGGCGCGCCCCTTCCCCTGCTCCGCCGCTGAGCGGTCTCGGGGAAGTGGGGCACGCCCCCGCACCGCCCGGCACGGCACCTCGCCGCACTGCCGCATCACCCAAGTACGTCCAGTACGAGGGCGATACGGCAGCACGCCGATGCACCGCACCGGACGACGCGGGAACGCACCCCACTTCCCCGAGACCGCTAGTCTCCCGGCATGTCCACTCACGTCATCCAGCGCATGTCCACCCTCCTGGCCAAGACCCTGCGGGAGGACCCCGCCGACGCCGAGACCCTCAGCCACAAGCTGCTCGTCCGAGCCGGCTACGTCCGCCGCAGCTCCGCGGGGGTGTGGATCTGGCTGCCACTGGGCCGCAAGGTGCTGGAGAACGTCTCCCGCGTGGTGCGCGAGGAGATGGACGCGATCGGGGCGCAGGAGGTGCTGCTGCCCGCGCTGCTGCCGCGCGAGCCGTACGAGGTCAGCGGGCGCTGGGACGAGTACGGCGACCTGCTCTTCCGGCTCAGGGACCGCAAGGGCGCCGACTACCTGCTCGGCCCCACCCACGAGGAGATCTTCACCCAGGTGGTGAAGGACCAGTGCACGTCCTACAAGGACCTGCCGGTGATGCTGTACCAGATCCAGACCAAGTACCGGGACGAGGCGCGGCCGCGGTCGGGCGTGCTGCGCGGGCGCGAGTTCCAGATGAAGGACTCCTACTCCTTCGACGTGAGCGACGAGGGCCTGGAGCACTCGTACGCGCTCCACCGGGCCGCGTACCAGCGGATCTTCACCCGGCTCGGCCTGGACCACCGGATCGTCTCGGCGGTCTCGGGCGCGATGGGCGGATCGGCGTCGGAGGAGTTCCTCGCGCCGGCCGCCGCGGGCGAGGACACGTTCGCCTCGTGCGCGGCGTGCGGGTACGCGGCCAACACCGAGGCCGTGACCTACCCGCCCGCGCCCGTGGCGGCGGAAGCCGCCGGGCCGGTCGAGGAGCTGGACACCCCGGACACCCCCACGATCGAGACGCTGGCGGCGCACCTGGGCGTGCCGGCGTCGGCGACGCTGAAGAACCTGCTGGTGAAGGTGGACGGCGAGATCGTGGCCGTCGGGGTGCCGGGCGACCGCGAGGTCGACCTGGGCAAGCTGGGCGAGCACCTGGCGCCCGCGGTGGTCGAACTGGTCACCGCGGAGGACTTCGTGGACCGGCCCGACCTGGTCCGCGGGTACGTCGGCCCGCAGGGCCTGGACAAGGTCCGCTACCTGGCCGACCCGCGGGTGGCGCCCGGCACGGCCTGGGTGACCGGTGCGAACCGGCCGGACACGCACGCCCGCAACGTGGTCTGCGGCCGGGACTTCGAGGTGGACCGGTACCTGGACGTGGTCGTGGTGGAGCCGGGCGACCCCTGCCCGGAGTGCGGGGCGGGGCTGTCCCTGGACCGGGCCATCGAGGTGGGCCACATCTTCCAGCTGGGCCGCAAGTACGCCGATGCGTTCGGCCTCGACGTGCTGGGCCGGGAGGGCAAGCCGGTCCGCGTGACCATGGGCTCCTACGGCATCGGGGTCTCGCGCGTGGTCGCGGCGCTGGCCGAGCAGACGGCGGACGGGCGGGGGCTGTGCTGGCCGGCGTCGGTCGCGCCGGCCGACGTCCACGTGGTCGCCGCCGGCAAGGCCGTCCCGCTGGCGCTGGCGGAACAGGCCGCGACGGCTCTGGCGGAGGCCGGCCTCCGGGTCCTGCTGGACGACCGCGCGGGCCTGTCACCCGGCGTGAAGCTCACGGACGCGGAGCTCATCGGCGTGCCGTGGATCCTGGTCGCGGGCCGCCGGGCATCCGAGGGCGTCCTCGAACTCCAGGACCGGGCGACGGGCACCCGCGAGGAACTCCCTCTCACCGAGGCCCTGTCCCGCCTGACGTAGCCCTCCGGGCGGCTTCTTCCCCTACCCGCCCCTTCCCGAACTGGGGGCTGCGCCCCCAGACCCCCATACGTGCGCTCCGCGCCCGTGCGCTCAAACGCCGCGCGGGCTGGATTTGCGCAGCAAATCCAGCCCCGCCGGCGTTTGAGGGGTGGGGGTACCCCCGGACGAAGTCTGGGGGAGGGTCTGGGGCGGAGCCCCAGTTCGGGAAGGGGCGGGTAGGGGAAAGGCCCCGCGCAGCGGACCCCGCGGCTACGCAGCCGACGCCGGGGGTTCGGCCGGGGCCTTGGGCCCGACCGCCTGCTCGGGCGAATGCGGCTCCGGCGGACGCGGCTCCGCCGGCGTGGCGACCTGCGCCCGGGACGCGGGGGCGGCCCGGTCCGTCCGGGCCCCGCTCCCACCGGCCCGCTCCGCCGCCTCCTGCGGGACCGGTTGCGCCTCGGTCGCGCGCTCCAAGAAGCGCAGGAGTTCCACCGGGAAGGGCAGGACCAGCGTCGAGTTCTTCTCGGCGGCCACCGCCACCACCGTCTGCAGCAGCCGCAGTTGCAGCGCGGCGGGCTGGTCCGCCATCACCCCGGCCGCCTCCGCCAGCTTCCGCGAGGCCTGGAGCTCCGCGTCCGCGTTGATCACCCGGGCGCGGCGCTCCCGGTCGGCCTCCGCCTGCCGCGCCATCGACCGCTTCATCGTCTCCGGCAGCGACACGTCCTTGATCTCCACCCGGTCGATCTGCACGCCCCAGCCGACCGCCGGGCTGTCGATCATCAGCTCCAGCCCCTCGTTCAGCTTCTCCCGGTTGGACAGCAGGTCGTCCAGGTCCGACTTGCCGATGATCGACCGCAGCGAGGTCTGGGCCATCTGCGAGACGGCGAACCGGTAGTCCTCGACCTCGATGATCGCGTTCGCCGGGTCGATCACCCGGAAGTAGACGACCGCGTCGACGCGGACCGTCACGTTGTCCCGGGTGATGCCCTCCTGGGCCGGCACCGGCAGCGTCACGATCTGCATGTTCACCTTGCGGATGTGGTCCACCACGGGGACGACCATCGTGAATCCGGGGCCCCGGACCCCCTGGCGCAGCCGACCGAAGCGGAAGACCAGTCCCCGCTCGTACTGCTTCACGACGCGTGCCGCGCCGGCCAGGTAGACGGCGACTCCGACGCCCGCCGCGATTGCCGCTGTCAGCAGTTCTTCGACCATGACGGCCCCCTGCCAGGCATACCTTCGTACTAACCGTATGCCCCTACAGCCAGCCGGCGAACTCCAGCAACAGCTCCGCGTCCCTGCGCCGCCCCGCGGCCAGCGCCCGGGTGCCGGACTCCACCGCCCGGAACAGCGTCCAGCCCCGCACCCGGTCCCGGTCCAGCTCCAGCGAGTCGGCCAGCTTGTTCACCCGGCGCCGGGCACCCGACGCGCCCGTCGAGGAGGCGACCTGGTCCTCCAGCCGGTCCCGCACCAGCCGGGCCAGGTCGTACGCGCGGTCGCCCACCAGCGGCTCCGGGCCGACCGTCAGCCACGGGGCCCGCTCGCCCGCCAGCACCTTGCCCTGCCGGAAGTTGCCGTGCAGCAGGAACTCCTCCTGGCCCTGCGCCGTCAGCTCGTCGCGTACCGCGAGCGCCACCCGTACCAGCGGCTGCGCCACCTCGTCGGCCTTGGCCATCGCGACGCCCTGCCGGGCGGTGCGCTCCGCGACCGTCTCGAAACCGTGGTCCGCGGCCGGCGCCACCCACAGCCGGCGGATCGTGCCCGCCGCCTCCAGCAGCGCCTTCGCCTCCGGCAGCGACCGCAGCGACACCTCCGGCTGGAGTCGTTCCAGCAGCAGCGCGTCGTCGTCGTGCCGGGTGTCCAGCACCCGCACCGCACCGAAGCCGCCCCAGTGCGCCAGCGCCGCCAGCTCCCGGTCAGGCCGGGCCGACGGCGGAGCCAGCTTCAGCGCCGCGGGCGTCCCGTCGGGGTAGTGCACGAGGAGGACCAGGCTGCTGCGCCCACCGGGGGCCTGTACCCGCTGGACCCGCACGCCGCGCCGCGCCGCCGCCTCCTCGGCGAGCCGGGGCAGGAGCCCCAGCCACTCGGTGTCCTGGGCCGATTCCGGTGCCTCGCCGAGCGCCCGGACAAGCCGCTGCGGCGGTTCGAAAGCCATACGTGCGGGGTCCCTTTCAGCTGTGCTTGGCTCGATCCGATCGTTCCGCGAGCCCAGGGAAGGCTACGCCGACCCCGCGCCAGCGTGCCGCGCGGACCGCCGCCTCGCTCAGCGCGTCGGCCGCCTCCCGGCGCAAGGGGCCCTGCGCGGCCCGCACCAGATCGGAGTACGCGCCCGCCACCTTGTCCTCGATGTCGGCCGCCAGCCGCTCCACGTCCCCGGGGGTGCGCACCTCGTACGGCAGGGCGTACGCCGCCTCCGCCGGCCGCGGTACGCCGCCCAGCTCGCGCACGGTCCGCACCAACGCGTCGCGTCGGGCGACATGGCCGCCGTACGCGTCGCGGGCCTCGGT